>DASSBV010000178.1:0-12879 GCA_035698545.1 Gaiella sp.
TTTCTCTGGCTCTCTCTCGAGAGTGAGGGCGGCGACGGTCGAGGCGCGTGCGGCTCTCCACACCCTGGACGTTCGGCTGACAGGCGCCTCGACCGGGCCGCCGGAATATCGAAGGCCGCAGTCGGGTTGGAATGAGACAGACGATGGCTGCACGCAAGAAGATCGGCTTCCTCTCGTTCGGCGCCTGGCATCCGGGCGGCGGGCTCACGCACACGGCGGCAGACGCGCTCCGGCAGACGGTCGAGCTTGCGGTCGCCGCCGAGGAGATCGGAATCGACGGGGCGTTCGTCCGCGTCCACCACTTCGCACGCCAGCTGTCCTCGCCGTTCCCGCTCCTCGCCGCGATCGGCGTGGTGACGAGCCGGATCGAGATCGGCACCGGCGTGATCGACATGCGCTACGAGAACCCGCTCTACATGGCCGAGACCGCCGCGGCGGCGGACCTCCTCGCGGGCGGGCGACTCCACCTCGGCGTCAGCCGCGGCTCACCCGAGCCCGCCTGGCGGGGTGCCGAGGCCTTCGGCTACTCGGTCGACCCCGACGAGGCGCGCGAGAAGACCGCACTCTTCCGCGCCGCGATTGCCGGCGCCGGCGTCGCCCCGGCAGACGTCGGCGGCGGCCCCGGCGACGCGCGGCTCGCGGTCCAGCCCCAGTCGCCAGGCCTCGCAGAGCGGATCTGGTGGGGCTCCGGCTCCCGCGAGACGGCCCTCTGGGCAGGTGAGCAGGGGATGAACCTGATGAGCTCCACGCTCCTGCTCGAGGACACGCAGGTGCCGTTCGACGAGCTCCAAGCCGAGCAGATCGGGCTGTTCCGCGAAGCGTGGGCGAAGGCCGGCCACGCTCGTGAGCCGCGCGTCTCGGTCAGCCGCAGCGTCATCCCGATCACCTCGGACCTCGACCGCCGGCTCTTCGGCGGCGACGCGAACGAGGACCAGGTCGGTTGGCTCGACGGGGCGATCAGCCGCTTCGGGCGGAGCTACACCGCTGAGCCCGACCGCATCGCAGAGGAGCTCGCCAAGGACGCGGCAGTTCGTGCGGCCGACACGCTCCTCCTGACGGTTCCCAGCCAGCTCGGCGTGGAGTACAACGCCGCGATGCTCGAGACGATCGCGCGCCAGATCGCGCCCGCGATCGGCTGGGAACCGGCGCGCCCCGCAGACCCCGTGGCCTAGAGGCTTGGGGTCGCGGCGGCCCGCAGAACGACGCGGGCGGTCGCTAGGCGCCCCAGCCGTCGTGCGGCGCGTGGTCTCCCGGCTCGAACATCCACGTCTCGCGCAGGTCCTCGCAACGGCCGTCCTCGGCGAAGCGGAGGAACAGGATCCCGACGAGCGTCACCTCCGCACCGCTGTTGAGCATCCGCACCCAGAACTCGACCGCGGCACGGCGCCCGTCGGCCGACTCCACCGGCCGGCCCATCCGCACGTCGACCCGGTCCTGCGTCGAGGTGACGTTCGCCCAGTACGCGTGGACGCCCTCCGCGCCGCGATGCGGCTCCTGGAGCGGATGCTCGCGGTAGAGGCTGTCCTGCGTGAAGAGAGCGGCGGCAGCGTCCGGGTCTCGGTCGCGCCACGCCTGTGCGTACGCGTCGACCCATTGCTGCGCGGTCATCGAAGCGCCCACCTCAGGCGACGATCACGGCGCTGCCGAGCTCGCGCTCGACGGCGGCAGCGACGTCCGACCCGAAGAGACCAGCAAGGAAGCTGTGGTGATGCTCGCCCAGGACGACGGTGTCGACCTTCGCGTCGCGCGCGGCTTCGACGATCGCGTTGCCCGGCTCGCCGGCCGCCCACATGAACTCCGCCTGGAGGCCCGCCGCCTCGACCTCGTCGCGCGCCTTCGTGAGCAGACCGACCAGCTCGGGCGGCGGTGAGATCGGCTTGCCCTCCCAGTCGGAGATGTCGTCCAGCGTGCCGAAGAACCGGTCGACCTGAGGATCGAGCGGAACCTCGAAGACCGAAAGCACGATCAGACGGGCCTTCCGAGCCTGTGCCTCGGCAATCCCGCGGTCGAGCGCACGGCGTGCCGCTGCCGAGTCGTCGAAGCCCACGAGCACCCCACTCATGCCCGCTCCGGTGCCGGCAAAGCCGGCACCTGCGCTCCCGGGTCGCCTCCCTCGAGCCTACGGCTCATGCGCGGCAGTCTACGCACCGCCGGGCGAAGGCTCAGGCGTAACTCATCCGTTTGCGCGCCGCGCGCGCGCTGTACGACGCGATGTCGAGCGCCAGACCGAGCGCGACGACGATCCACTCCGCGCCTTCCACGCCGCCGACCGGAGACCAGACGATCAGGTAGGCGATGGTCGTCCACGGCAGGAACAAGAGGCCGAGCAACGGGACGATCCACGAGTCGAACGCGAGATCGACCCGGTCGCCGAAGATCCACCAGAACGCCAGCGCGATCCGCGGGCCGAGGCCTACCGCGACGAGTGCGAAGCAGCACATTGGCGGCCCACGCTGACAGGCGCGCGCCGCGAAGTCAACGGTTCTCGATCATCGATCTCGGGCGATCGGAGGTTGCGCACGTCGACGATGGTGGGGGATGATCGAGCGCGACCGTCGGACTTCCCCCGTATTCGACCGCCCATTCGGAGGGCAGCCATGAGCGAACGCCCGTCTCACGTGACGGCGGTTTCGGCGTTGATGCCTCGCCTCAAAGAGGATCTGGCTCGGCTGGTCGCGATCCCCTCGCTGTCCGAGTGGGGCTTTCCCGCGCACACGCGCCCGGCGCTTCTCGAGGCGCAGCAGGCTGTGATCGAGCTCCTGCGCGACGCGGGCGTCGAGAGCTTCAGCTCGCTCGAGCTCGAGGGCACCGCCCCGGTGATCACGGGCGAGATCCCCGCGCCGCCCGGTGCTCCGACCGTGCTCCTCTACGGTCACTACGACGTCGTGCCCGCCGGCGACGAGGCGCTCTGGACGTCGCCGCCGTTCGAGGCGACCGAGCGGGACGGCGCGATCTACGGGCGCGGCGCCGCCGACTCGAAGGCGAACATCCTCGTCCACGTCGGTGCGCTGCGGGCGTGGGAGGGCAAGCCGCCGGTGGGGATCAAGCTCCTGATCGAAGGACAGGAGGAAGTGGGGAGCCCGCTGGAGGAGGGCTACCCGACTGCGAACCCGGAGCCGTTTCGCGCGGACGCGATCCTCGTCGCCGACGGCGGCTCGATCCGCGCGGGCCAGCCGTCGCTGACGGTCTCCCTGCGCGGCGACGCGCGGATCACGGTCGAGGTCAGGACGCTGGCAAGCAACAAGCACTCCGGCCAGTACGGCGGCGCCGCGCCGGACGCGCTCGTCGTGCTCCTGCGCGCGCTGGCGTCGCTCTGGGACGAGCACGGCGACGTTGCCGTCGAGGGCCTCCGCCGTGAGGAGTGGAGCGGCGAGTCGTACACGGAGGAGGAGTTCCGGGCGCTCGCGGAGATCGAGCAAAGCATGCCGATCGTGGGTACGGGCGGGATCGGCTCCAAGATCTGGAGCGGGCCCGGCATCACGGTGCTGGGGATCGACTGCCCTGCCGTGGACGGCGCGCCGGCCTCGGTGCAGTCGCACGCGCGAGCCGTCCTCAACGTCCGGGTCCATCCGGAGCAGCCGGCCGCCGAGGCGCAGGCGATCGTCATGCGTCACCTCGAGGCCGAGCGTCCGTTCGGAGTTCCTCTCGAGCTCACCGCCGGGGCGACCGGCGACGGATATCGGGCGACATCGAGTGGCCCTGCCTGGGACGCGATGGTCGCCGCGATGAGCACGGCCTGGGGCGCCGACACCGTCGAGATCGCGACCGGGGGCGCAATCCCTCTCGTCAAGGCGATGAGCGAGGGGGTGCCGGACGCGACGTTGTTCGTCTTCGGCGCCACTGACAGCTTTGCCAACATCCACGGGCCTGACGAGCGCCTGCTCGTCGACGAGTGGGAGAAGGCCGTGCTGGCGGAGACCCTGTTCTTCCAGGAGCTCGCAGATCGAACGGGAGGATCGTCATGAGCGACACCGAGCAGGACGGAGCTGCCGTGGGCGACGCCGCCGGCGACCCGGAGCCCGAGAAAAAGGGCTTCAGCTTCCCGAGCACGATGACGGTGCTCGTCATCGTCACGTTCCTCGTCTGGCTCGCGGCGTTCCTGATCCCCTCGGGCACGTACGTGCACGACGAGAACGGCGTGCCGCAGCCCGGGTCGTTCCAGCGGATCGATTCGCCGCAGGACTTCGGCGAGCGCGTCGGCGACTTCTTCCTCGCCCCGGTCAACGGCCTCTACGGGCTCCAGAACCCGGAGACCGGGGTCGTGCACCCGTTCGGCGTGGGCTCGTTGTTCGGCGCGGTCGGCGTGTTCGCGTTCGTGCTCGCGATCGGCGCGTTCATGACGATGGTGCTGGCCACCGGCGCGCTCGACGTCGCGATCGGGAGGCTCGCCCACGGGATGCGAGGACGCCCGTGGCTCGTGATCGTCGCCGTGATGACGCTCTTCTCGCTGCTCGGCACGACCATGGGCTGGGCGGATGAGACGCTCGGCTTCTATGCGCTGCTCATTCCCCTCCTGCTCGCGCTCGGGTACGACCGCATGGCTGTCGCCGGAATGATCATCGCGAGCGCCACCGTCGGCGCGATGGCGTCGACGGTGAACCCGTTCTCGATCGGCGTCGCGAGCGGGTTCGCGAATACGGGCATCGGCGACGGCATCGCGCTCCGCTGGATCGGCTGGGTGGTGCTCACCGCGCTGACGATCGCCTACGTCGTCCGCTACGCGGAGCGCGCGAAGGCCAACCCCGACCGTTCGCTGGTCGGCTTCCTGCCCGAGGACGACGAGCTGGTGAAGAAGGAAGAGTCGGCCTCGCACCTCGTGCTCACCGGCCGCCAGAAGCTCATCCTGGCGATCACCGCGTTCACGTTCGTGCTGCTCGTGTTCTCGGTGATCCCCTGGGACTCGATCTTCCACCTCGGTGTCAAGGTCGACCCGTACACGCACGAGCCGCTGCCGAACGATCCGTGGTGGAACCTCGGTTGGTGGTTCCCCGAGCTGATCGCGCTGTTCCTCGTCGCGTCCGTCGTCGTCGGGCTCGTGGCGGGCTTCAGCGAGAAGCAGATCACCGGGAACATCGGGCGCGGCTTCGGCGATTTCATCGGGGCCGGCGTCGCGGTCGTGCTCGCCCGCGGCGTCACGGTGATCCTCAACAACACCCAGACGATCGACACGATCCTGAGCTGGATGGAGGACGCCGTCAGCGGCACCGACTCCGTCGTGTTCATCGGGCTCGTCGCGATCATCAACACCGGGATCGCGTTCATCATCCCGTCCTCGTCGGGTCACGCCACGCTCGCGATGCCGCTCCTCGCTCCGCTCGGCGACTTCGCGGACGTGTCGCGGCCGCTGATCGTCACTGCGTGGAGCTGGGGTGCAGGCGTTGCGCGCTTCATCACACCAACGAGCGCTGTCGTGATGGCCGGGATCGCGCTCGCGGGCGTCCGTTACGACAGGTGGATCCGCTTCATGCTGCCGCTGATGGGGATACTTCTCGTCGCCTCTCTCGTCATGCTCGGCATCGCCGCGGCTCTCGAATAGGACGTGAACCTCCACACCGACATCCCCACGCGAGCCGAGATCGACCGGCTGCTCACGAGCCGACACCCGGCCAGCGTGGCGCTCTACCTGCCCACCGACCCGGTCTCCTCCGGCCAGGCGGAGCGGATCGAGCTGCGCAACCTCGCCGCGGAGGCTCGCGGGCAGCTGGAGGAGGCGGCCGAGGCGAAGCGGGACGTCGACGCGGTGATCGGCGCAGTCGAGGAGCTTGCCGAGGACGACGGGTTCTGGCGCTTCCAGGCGCGGAGCCTCGCCGTCTTCGCGACCCCGGACAGCTTCACGACGTTCCGACTCCCGAACCGGCTCACGGCCATGGCCGCGGTCTCCGACCGCTTCCATCTGAAGCCGCTGCTCCGCGCGGTGACGTTCCCGCAGGTCGCCTACGTGCTTGCCCTCGCGCAGGGCTCGGTCAGGCTGATCGAAGCGCTTCCCGATGCGCCTCCCTACGAGGTGGACGTCCCCGACCTCCCAAGCGATGCCGCGAGCGCTGCCGGGATGTCGTCGATCGCCGACCGCGCGCCGCGCGGCACGTTGCAGGGCTCGGAGGGGCAGAAGGTGCGCCTCCGACAGTACGCGCGCCAGGTCGACCAGGCGCTGCGGCCCGTGCTTCGCGGCAGCGACGTGCCTCTGATCCTCGCCGCGGCCGAGCCGATCGACTCGATCTACCGGTCGCTCAACACGTACCCGGGCCTCGCCTCGCCCGGGATCACGGGCAACCCCGAGTCGATCGCCGACACCGAGCTCGTCGAGCGCGCGCGCGCGGTGCTCGACGAGCTCTACGCGGCCGAGCTCCGGGAAGTCGGCGAGCTGTACGGCCAGCGGGGCTCGCAGGGAAGGGCCGCGGCCGACGTGGTCGACGTGGCACGGGCGGCGACGATCGGCGCCGTCGACACCGTGCTCGTCGACATCGACGACGTCGTCCCCGGGCAGGTCGACGACGAGACCGGCGCCGTCACGTTCGCCGACGAGGACGACGCGGTCGCCTACGGCGTGGTCGACGAGATCGCGCGCCGCGTGTGGCTGAACGGAGGCCGCGTTCTCGCCGTGCGGCGGGACGAGGTCCCGGGCGGCGGGCCGGTGGCGGCAGTCCTGCGTTACGCACCCTGAGCGTGGGCCGCCGCGCCAGGCAGGCGTGGCCGGCCACGCCGCGGCGCGGTGCGGCGTGAGCGACGAGACGATCACCTTCCTGATCGTCGGGATCACCATTGCCGTGTTCGTCTGGGATCGTCTGCCCGTCGGCGTGGTGGCGTTCGGCGTCGCCCTCTCGCTCTGGGCAACGGGCGTTCTCACGCTCGACCAGTCGCTCGCCGGCTTCGGCGACCCGACCGTCATCTTCATCGCCTCGCTGTTCATCGTCAGTGAGGCACTCGACTCGACCGGCGTCACCGCATGGACCGGTCAGCAGCTGATCGCCGGGGCCGGCGCCTCGCTGAGGCGGCTGATGGTCTTGATGCTGGGCACCGTCGCGGCGCTGACGGCGCTGATCAGCGTCAATGGGTCGGTCGCCGCGCTGTTGCCCGTGATGGCCGTGACGGCCGTGCGCCTGCGCTTGTCGCCGTCCCAGCTCCTGATGCCGCTCGCATTCGGCGCGCACGCGGGCTCGCTTCTCGCCCTTACGGGCTCCCCGGTGAACGTCATCGTCTCCGAGTACGCCGACGAGGCGGGCGTCGGCCGCTTCGGCTTCTTCTCGTTCGCGCTCGTCGGCATGCCGCTCCTCGTGGGGACGGCGGCGATCATCGTGCTCTTCGGCGAGCGGCTCCTGCCCCGCCGTACGCCGCGGGCGATGGCGCGCGACTTGGGCGGGCTCGCTCACACGCTCGTCGACGAGTACGCGCTGAGTCACGATCCCGGCGAGCTCGTCAACCGCGGCTCGGGCGTCGCCGAGGTCCTCGTGCCTCCGCGCTCGGCGTTGATCGGGACGAAGATGTTTCCCGGAATGACGACCGAGAGCGGCGATCTCGTCGTCCTCGCGATCCAGCGCAAGGGCGAGGAGCTGACCTCGGAGACGGAGGTTGCGGTCGGCGACGTCCTCGTGCTCCAGGGCGCGTGGCACGACCTCGAGTACCACCTCGACGATCCCGAAGTCGTCGTCGTCGACGACCCGGCGCTCGTCCGCCGCCAGGCCGTGCCGCTCGGGCTCGGCGCGCCGCAGGTTCTCGTGATCGTTGCCGGGATGGTGATTCTCCTCGTCGGGGGTCTCGTGCCCCCGGCCGTGGCGGGGCTGCTCGCGGCCGGTGCGATCATCCTGTCGCGGGTGCTCACGGTCGAGCAGGCCTACCGTGGGGTGGCCTGGACGACGGTGATCCTCGTCGCAGGGATGATCCCCCTCTCGACGGCGATGGTCTCGACCGGTGCGGCCGGCACGCTCGCCGAGGGGCTCGTCGACATCGTGGGTGACTCCGGCCCGCATGCCCTCCTCCTCGGGCTCGTGCTCCTCACCTTCGCGCTCGGCCAGCTGATCTCGAACATGGCGACCGCGTTGATCGTGATCCCCATCGCGGTCTCCGCGGCGGCAGAGCTCGACGTCTCGCCGAAGCCGCTCCTGATGGGCGTCTGCGTCGCCTCCGCGGCCGCGTTCCTCACCCCCGTGGCAACGCCCGCGAACCTGATGGTGATGGGCCCGGGCGGCTACCGCTTCGGCGACTACTGGAGGCTCGGCCTCCCGCTGCTCGCCCTGTTCGGGGCGGTGGCGGTGCTGCTCGTGCCGCTGTTCTGGTCCTTCTGACGCCGCTCCCCGGTCTGGTCGCAAGCCGGTCCTGACCCAACCTGGTCGAACGGGCGGGGCCGCCGACGCAAATCGCAGCTACGGTGCGCGAGCAGGTCGGTGTTGCACGCTTGGTGGGGACGAGCGGCGCAGCGTTGCAAGTCTCAGACGTTCCCGCCCAACCTCAAGGAAGGCCATGATGGCCGACACGTTGCGGACGCTTCGCCCACCCGGCGAGCAGGCGGTCGAACGAAATCGAGACGGGCGTCCGTTCCTGGCGCGCGGCGGGACGGCCCAATCGATGCGCTGCTCCTTCTGTCAGAGCGAGCTTCGGGAGGATGCCCCACCCACGCCCGGGGAGCCGTCGCGTCGCGCGCAAGGCAGCATCTTCTGCTCGCCGCGCTGCCGCGATTGCGTCCGGGCGTTGGCCGCACTCCATCCGTCGCCGCTCGCTACACCCGCGTTCATCGCGACCCGTGGGCTGCTCACCGATCGACTGCTCGACCTCTGGCGCGAGGGTCTGGGCCCGGAGCCTGCGGTTGTCCTTCGCGCCGCCGAAGCCGCGAGCTGCGGACTGGACTATCAAGCGCCGCGCGGAGCTCGTCTCAGTTCATCGACGACCAATGAGGGGGAACGATGACCAGACCGACCGCCGAGATGCACGCGCGCACCGGCTCCGTCAGCCGGTGACGACGCCCGTGCTCGGCCGCACGACGACCTGGCTGCTTGCGCTCTGGAGCGGATACATCGCGACGTGGGCGACGGTGAGCGGCTCCGGCCCGTGGATCGTTGCAGCATGGTGGCTCGCTGGGGTGGCTCTCTTGCAGATGATCACTCATTACTACGTCCGACCGAGGGCGACGCCTGCCGAGTCGTCGCAGACCTCGGACCCAGCACAGGTGGGTGCCCGGTTGGCGCCGGGGGGAGGCGCGGTTCAGGACTGGGAGTCGGAGGGCGGCGCGATCGCCTGAGTCCGCCTTCGCGCGGCTCTGGCGGCGCGCGCCGTCGCTCGACGGCGGGCTGTCTCGACGCCGCCTTGACGGCGGTTACGAGCGAAGTGCCGCGGCGACCTCGCCCAGCAGGCCGACCATCTCGACGTCCTCGTGGTGCAGGTGCTGGAGCATCGCGCGCTCGACGCCCACGGCCTCGTACTCGCGGAGGACTGCGATCACCTCGTCGAGCGTGCCGCAGATCGGCGGTCGCCCGGCGCGCCCGTCCGTCACCGCCGCGAGCCGGGCGACGCGGCCTTCGACCTCGGCGCCGTCGCGCCCGACGAGGCAGCCGGTCATCATCGAAAAGCGCAGCGGCTCTCGTCCCGCCTCGCTGGCAGCGTCGGCGACGACCCGGGCCCGCTCGCGCGCCTCGTCGAGCGTGGGCGAGACCGTGTTGTACTCGTCGGCGAAGCGGACGGCGAGCGCGACCGTGCGCGGCTTCGCCCGCCCGCCGACGATGATGCGCGGCCGGGGCTCCTGGAGCGGCTTCGGGCGGACCTCGTCCGACGCGGTCCACTGCCGCGTGATCTCGGCGAGCTGCCGCTCGAGCTCGTCCACCCGACTGCGCGCCGTCCCGAACGGGAAGCCATAGGTCTCGTGCTCCGCCTCGTACCAGCCCGCGCCGATGCCGAGCTCGACGCGCCCGCCCGAGACGTGGTCGACGGTGACGGCGTTCTTCGCGAGGACAGACGCGGGCCGGAAGGTGACCGGCGAGACCATCGTGCCGAGCCGGATGCGCTCCGTCCGGGCGGCGAGCGCGGCGAGCGTCGCCCACGCGTCGAGTGCGCCGGCAGGCTCGCCCCTCACGATCGAGCGATAGTGGTCGGAACGGAAGAGCCCGTCGAGGCCCGCGGCTTCGGTGGCCTCGGCGAGCGCGAGCCACTGCTCCCACGTCACGCCCTCCTGCCCCTCGATCATCAGGCAGATGTCCATCGGCGCAATCTACGCCCGGTTGAGCGGTGCTCGAGCGGTGAGCGCTAGGCGGCGCGTGCGGTCACGTCGGGCGGCTCGCGGCGGACGGGCTCGTCGCTCTCGACCGGCGCCGCGCGTTCGACGTAGCTCCGGCGTGAGAGCATCCCCTGCGCGAAGGCGGCGAAGTACACGGTCAGGGCTCCCGTCGCGTAGAAGTAGCCGATCCACTTCAGTGTCTGCATGTCGGTCGAGCCGTCGGGAGAGATCCTGCTCGCCCAGAGCGGGTAGACGGACGGGCCGACGAGCAGCCAGGCGCCGCCGATCGCGGCGACCAGCCCTCCGAGCCAGGCAGGCGCCCGGGAGGGGACGGCCAAGAGCAGCCCGCCGGCGAAGATCGCGATCCCGGCGCCGAGACTGAGCTCCCACTGCCTCGTCGAGAACGCCCAGGTGGCGTCGCCGGCGAAGCCGTAGTCGAAATACCCGCCCACGAGCGGCGCGACGAATGCCCAGGCGCCGAGCAGCATGAGTGCGACACCGATCGGGATCACGGCCGGCGTCCAGCCACCCGCGCGTCGAACGACCTGCGGTGTGTCTGTGACGGTCATGCGGTTTTGTACCCGGAAACGGGCGCCTTCCAACGTCCCGCCGCTGTCGCCGCGCGGCGCTACTGGGCCTGCTTGCGCCAGCTCGTCAGGTCGAACTGCTGGTTCAGCGCCTTGAGCACCTCCCGCGCGATGATGTCCCCGCCCTCGCGCTCGAAGTGCACGCCGTCGGACGCACGGACCTGTACGAGGTCGCCCGAGAGGTTGCGCATGTACTGCGTGTAGCCGCCGTCGTCGCCGGCGAAGAGACGGTACGTGTCGATGTAGACGGCGCGCCCGGGCCGCTTGCGGGCCTGCTTCTCGACCACTGCGTTGACGACGTCGAAGCGGGCGGTCTGGTCCGGGGAGCTCGTCTGCGGCAGCCCGAGCCACACGACGAAGCCGCCCCCGCGGTTGATCACGTCCATCACGCCGCCCACGCGCCGTGCGTACTCCCGGCGCCAGACGGAGCCTCCGAAGTCGTCGATTGTGGTGCCCTCGGGAAGGCCCGTCATGTACGCCTTGTCGTCGTTGCCCCCGAAGTCGAGGACGACGACCTTCGGCTTGAGCTCCTTGACCTGCCGACGGATCTCGTCGAACCAGTTGAAGACGTCGGGCCGGGTCAGGCCGGTGGCGACGCGGCCGTCGACACCGCCGACCGACTGCATCACGTGGCTCGCTCCAGCGGCGCGGATGATCGCAAAGCCCGGAGTGATCACGAGCGAGTCACCCGCGATCCAGATCTTGAGCTTCCGCTTCGGTGTGAACGCCTCCTTCCGCGGCTTCGCAGGCGCCTTCGAGCCGGGCTTGTCGGTACTCGGTCGCTGCGTCGGCTGCTTCACGGGGACAGGCGTCGAGGGCAGCGCGATCTTCGTGTCGATGTCGTCCTCACCCGAGCGCCCGAGCACGGCCTGCACGGCCTTTCGCGGCCGGTCGAGGAGGAGCGCGTGGCTCACGCCGGCGAGCGGCCCGGTGAGCGCGAGCGCGACGTCCCGCTGCCAGCCGTCGGACTTGTTGTACGCCGACTTGTGCGCGCCTGGTGCGTTGAGGAGGACGCCGATCGCGAGGGCGAGCACGCATACGACGAGCGCATGCCCGGCGCTCCACTGGCGGCGCGCCGGACCGCCGTCATCCGTCTTGCGAGGGCGCTCGCGTGGGGGCGGCGGTGGTGGCGCCGCGGCCTGCTCGAGGGTCCTCGTCTCCTCCTCCGGGAGCGGCGGGAGCGGTGGAAGTGGCGACCGGGGCGGTGTGTCGGGCACGGGAGGTCTAGAACTGGAAGTAGATGAAGGGTGCCACGCCCTCCGGCCCCATCACGCTCGTCAGCATGAGCGCCAGCGCGAGGACGGTTGCCTGGCCGAGCACCGGCAGCCGCGAGAAGCGCGCCATCACGAGCCGCGGGATTCGCGCCGGGAGGTACTGCGAGCCGATCCCCACCGCGATCGCGAGAAGCACGCCGCCGGTGACGAGCGGCGACGGCTCGCCCCACCCGGTGAACAGGCCGCCGATCATGTCCCGGGCGGCGGCGAACGAGTCGGCGCGGAAGAAGATCCAGGCGAAGCAGACGAAGTGGAACGTGATGATGCGCGCGCGCCACGTCGTCCAACGCGTCTCGACGCGCTCGACCGGCCCGCGCCGTTCGCGTCGCCACCGCTCCCACACCATCGCGGACCCGTGCAACCCGCCCCAGATCACGAACGTCCAGGCCGCCCCGTGCCAGAGCCCACCGAGCAGCATCGTCAGCATCAGGTTCCGGTACGTGAGAAGCCGACTGCCCCGGTTTCCGCCGAGCGGGATGTAGACGTAGTCGCGGAGCCAGCGCGAGAGCGTCATGTGCCAGCGTCGCCAGAAGTCCTGAACCGAGACGGCCGCGTACGGCGAGTCGAAGTTCTGGGGGAACGTGAAGCCGAGCAGCAGTGCGATTCCGATCGCGATGTCGGTGTAGCCCGAGAAGTCGGCGTAGATCTGCACCGCGTACGCGTAAATCGCGATCAGGATCTCGAGCGACGAGTGCTGCCCCGGGGTCGCGAACACCTGGTCGACGATCGACGAGGCGAGGTAGTTGGCGATCACGACCTTCTTGAAGAGGCCCGTCGCGATGAGGTAGAAGGCGCGGCTCGTGTCGACGCGGCGCGGGTC
>DASSBV010000179.1:0-6194 GCA_035698545.1 Gaiella sp.
CACGAACGAGCGCGAGCGATGCCATCGCGGCCATGAACTGCGTCCCGTTGATCAGCGCCAGCCCTTCCTTCGCTGCGAGGACGATCGGCTGGAGCCCAACCGAGCGCAGCGCATCCGCACCGCTCAGCAAGTGGCCGTCGATCGTCGCTTCGCCCTCCCCGACCAGCGGCAGCGCCAGATGCGCGAGCGGCGCGAGGTCGCCGCTCGCTCCGACAGAGCCGCGCGACGGCACGTATGGGACGACTCCGGCGACGAGAATCGAGACGAGAAGCTCGACCGTCTCGACGCGGGCGCCGGAGTATCCCTTCGCCAGCGCGTTCGCGCGCAGCAGCATCGCCGCGCGTATGACCTCGTCGGGATACGGCTCCCCCACGCCGCAGGCATGGCTGCGGAGCAGCCTCAGCTGGAGCTCGGCGGCCTGCTCCGGCGGGATTGACTCGGAGACGAACCGGCCGAAGCCGGTGTTGACGCCGTACGTGTGGTCGCCGACGTGCGTCTCGAGAAAGGCGCGCGCTGCCGCAGCTCGTTCACGCCCTCGCGCACCGAGCTCGACCGCACGGCGGTCGATCGCGACGTCCCAGACGTCGCCGATCGTGAGGTCGTCACCCGTCAGCTCGACCGCGGCCGGCACGGCGCGAGTCTAGTCCGGCTTGCCGGCTCGGCTCCCTTCCCCGGACTTCGCTCCCGGCCTGTGCCGCGCCCAGCCGGACGAAGCCGTGATGTGCGCACTTGAGCGCAACTCGAACGAAGGGACAGCTGGTGCGCCCCCAATGGGGGGAGCGGGCTCCCCTGGAGTCACGCTAGCCACAGAGCTGCGACAGCTGTGTGCCGGCTTCGGGTCGAAAGTGTCACGGCGCACCGTGGCGCGACACCGTCAGCCGCGGAGATGCCATTCGAGGACGCGGTCCTCCCCAAGCGGATCCGGAAGGTGGAGCGCCCGTGCAGCCGCCTCGAGTGCCGAGGTGATCGGCAACCCCTCCGCATCGACCGGATCCGAGACTCCTGCGGCGCGCGCTGCCTCGACGACGCAATCGGCTGGGACGAGGCCGACAAGCTCCCCCGCCCCGACCCGCGCCCCGCGCTGTTCCGCGAGGACGGCGATCCGCTCGACCATGCGGTGAAGCGGTGTCGCGTCGATGTCGACGAGGTTCGTCGAGACCTGCGCGCGGTCGCCGAGTGCAAGGCCGAGAGCCTGCACACCTGGCAGCCCGCCCGACGACTCGCGCACCGCCGCCGCCACCGCCTGCGCGTCTTCGAGCGACCCGAGCAGCTCGAGGTTGAACGCCACGAGCGGCGCGCGCACCCCCACGAGAACGGCACCAGCGCTCGGGTCGAGACGCCCCGGCCCGTACAGCGGCACGAGCTCGGCCGCGGCGATCCTCCGCCCGAGCTCCTCGGGCCCTCCGCGCCGGAAGAACACGGGTCGCCGGCCCTCGCCCAGCTCGCCGTAGAGAAAGACCGGCAGCCCGAGCTCCTCGCCCGCCCGGCGCGCGACCGCTCGCGCAACCGACACGGCGCGCCCGAGATCCTCGCGAACGAGCGGCACGACGGGAACCACGTCCGCCGCGCCGACCCGCGGATGCACACCCTGGTGCAAACGGAGGTCGATCCGCCGACGCGCCTCGTCGATCCCGGCGACCAGCCCGTCCTCGAGCGCCTGATCGTCGCCGACGAGGGTGACGACCGAGCGGTGGTGATCGGGGTCGATGTGGACGTCGATGACCCGAGCGCCCGCACTACCGAACGCCGCCGCAACGGCGTCCACCACGTCCCGATCGCGGCCCTCCGAGAGATTCGGCACGGACTCGAGCGGCGCCATCGCCTTACCCTACGACGGTGCCAACGCCGGCTGCCTCTGACCGCCTCGAGAAGCTCCAGCGGCGGAACGCACGGTGCCGACGCTGCCTCGAGGCGGGCTTCCCGATCGTCCCGCCACCGGTCTTCGCAGGACACGCCGGCCAACGCGCCTACCTCTTCGGCCTCGCCCCCGGACGAGTCGAGGCCGAGACGGGTCGTCCCTGGCAAGGACGCGCGGGACGGACGCTCCGTCGCTGGCTACAACTGGACGAGGAGAGGTTTTTCGACTCGTTCTACTGCGCGACGGTAACCCGCTGTTTCCCAGGGCCTAGCCCGTCGGGACGAGGCGACCGCCGCGCGAGCCGAGCGGAGGAGGTTCTGTGCGAGTCGTGGCGCCGCGAGGAGCTCGAGCTCCTCGACCCCGGCCTCGTCGTCACCGTGGGGCTCACGCCGGCCTTGCAGCTGCTCGGCATCCGGCGGCTTACGGACGCGGTGGGCAAGAGCTTCCTCCTCGGCGACGCCATCGCCGTTCCGCTACCTCACCCCTCGGGCGCGAGCGGCTGGCTGAACGACACCACGAACCGCGCGCGGCTCGGCAAGGCGATCACCCATGTGCGGCGCGAGCTCGTCCGGCTCTACGTCGCATAGGATCGGATCGTGACGATCGGCGCGGTCCTCGGCGAGGCGTGGAGCCTCTACACCCGCTTCTTCGCGCGCTTCTTCCTGCTCGGTCTCGTCGTGTTCGCGGCGTTGAACCTCGTCTTCGCCCTCCTTGTCGAGGCCATCTCGAGCGACTCCGAGGGAGCGATCGCGGCTCTCGGGATCCTCGGGTTCGCGATCGCGGTGATCGGGACGGTGTGGCTCGAGGGCGCGTTCGTCTACGCGGTGCAGGACGCACGGGACGGGTCGTTCGACTCGACGCTCGGCGACATCTTCTCCCGCGTCTCGCCGGCCGTGCTCCCGCTGGTCGTCGCCGGGCTCCTCGCCGGCCTCGGAATCGCGCTCGGATTCATGCTGTTCATCGTCCCGGGACTGATCCTCCTGACCATCTGGGCCGTCATCGGCCCCGTGATCGTGCTCGAGAGAACAAGTGCACTCGAGTCGTTCGGCCGCTCACGCGCGCTCGTTCGCGGGCACGGCTGGACGGTCTTTGCGATCGTCCTGATCACCGGGCTGCTCTCCTCGATCGCGAGCAGCATCCTCCAGACCGCGTTCTCGTTCCTCCCCCGCTTCCTCGAGATCCTCGTCGGCGGGACGATCGCGCAGGCCGTCGTCGCCCCACTGATGGCGATCGCCATCGCGCTCACGTACTTCCGGCTCCGCGAGGCGCAAGAAGAGCCTGCGGCCGTCCCGGCCGAGACGTGAGCCTGGATCCGGAGAGCGAGCGCCGCATCGCGGAGCCCGCGTCGACCGACGCGGTCAGGGAGGCCCGCCTCACACCCGCCGAGGCAGTCGACCACATGCGTATCCGGCTTCCGGAACGGGGCAACCGCGATCTCCGTCGGGTGCTCGAGCGAGCGAATGCCGACCGACAGCTGAAGGCCTGGTGGCACGTCGCGAACGTCAACGCAGCTGTCCGTCTCGAGATCAACGACCACTCGTGGGTGCACATCCAGATCGTCGCGAACATCGCGCTGAAGCTCCTCCGCGAGCTGACGAAGCACCGGATCGAGCCGTCGGTCGTGCGCGACTACGGGATGCGGAACGAGGACGCGGAGATCGTCGTCGTGCTCGCTGCGCTGACCCATTGCGTCGGGATGTCCGTCCACCGGCGGGGCCACGAGGACTGGAGCCTCTTCCTCGCCGAGCCGAAGCTGCACGAGCTCCTCGAGAGCGTCTACGAGGAGCCCGACCGCACCGTGGTGGTCTCCGAGGTGCTCCAGGCGATTACGAGCCATCGCGCCGACGGCGAGCCACTGTCGCTCGAGGCGGGCATCCTCCGCGTCGCCGACGCGCTCGACATGGCGAAGGGCCGCTCGCGCATCCCTTTCGAGAAGGGCCAGGTCTCGATGCACTCGCTCTCCGCCGCCGCGATCGACGCGGTCGTGATCGGTGACGGCGAGACGAAGCCGGTGCGGATCGAGATCGTGATGAACAACTCCTCGGGCCTGTTCCAGGTCGACGGGCTCCTCAGGGCGAAGCTCCGCGGCTCGGGCCTCGAGCCGCACGTCGAGGTGATCGCCCACATCGACACCGACGACGAGAAACGACTCGTGCCGGAGTACCGGCTCGACATCTGATTCCCGTCGGCGAGCCGGGTACAATCCGGCCCGAGCCCTGCGGGATCGTCTAATGGTAGGACGCCGGATTCTGGCTCCGGAAGTTGGGGTTCGAGTCCCTGTCCCGCAGCCTCTGAGGCGCCCCGTGAGGGGCGTCTCTCTGTTTGCCACGCAGTTTTGTCGTTGCGCCGTGCGGCAACGATCGTGACATCTGGTTTGAAGGTTTCGTAAGCAATCCAGGGAACGCTCGTGACTCGTGGGTAGGCTCGTTTGCGCCCATAGACACGAACGGCAGCGCCGGGCACTCCCCTCGAGAGCCCGACTGCGGCGCGCGCCGTGACCCTGTCCCCCACTGGGGAGGTTCGTTCTGAAAGCCGTTGTCATCGGCCTGTGCGCCGTCATCCTGTGCGCGACTCCCGTGGTTGCGAGCGCAAGCTCGTCCGGTGATGCCCGCGCCCAGCTCGTGCACCACGTGAGCACGATGCGAAAGAGCACGTCCGTCATCCGGTTCTTCGAGCACCACCGCTGGCTCCTGCGCGACGCCCGCTACCGCAAGGAGGCAAAGGCCCGCCTCGTCGCCGCGCGCCACTCGGTGGCGGTCGCCCGCGCCCACAAGCGCGCTCGCATCGCGCGCAAGGCGCGTGCGGCACAGCGGCGCACGATCGCCCGCCTCGAGCGCTCGCCGATGAAGGCGATCTGCTTCGTGTTCCGCAACCGTTGCGGCGAGGCGCTTCGCGTCGCCCGTTGCGAGTCCGGCTACCGGACCACAGCGCAGAACGGCCAGTACCTCGGGATGTTCCAGATGGGAACGAGCGAGCGGCGACTCTTCGGCCACGGCCCGACCGCGCTCGCCCAGGCGCGGGCCGCATACCGCTACTTCGTGCGCTCGGGCCGTGACTGGAGCCCCTGGTCGTGCAAGCCCTGGTACTAACGGTCAGGCAGGATTCATGCGCAAAGTGCGGCTTGGCACCCGATCCGCGGGTTCCAACCGCGCGCGCTGACTGATAGGAGAGCGTCTGTGCCGTTCTGGCGGAAGGTCGACCGCCTCCGGCCCCTCGACGAGGCGGCCGCCTACGCGCGGTGCCACGGTGACCGCGACGAGTCGGTGCGCGTCGTGACCCTGCCTCCGCGGCGGGCCCGCTACGACCTCCTCGCAACGGGTGAGGAGATCCGCCGGCGGCTCGAGGAGCGAATCGACGCGCGCGACGCCGACCCGTCGCTCGCCCCCAGCGCGACCCCCACGATCTGACCCCACGGCCGCCGGAGCCGCTTCGGCGCTCCGCTACACTCCGTCGTCGCCACGGCCCATTCGTCTAGTGGCCTAGGACACCGCCCTCTCACGGCGGCGGCACGGGTTCGAATCCCGTATGGGCCTTAGGGCCATACACCCTGGAAGGACTGCAAACCCCGTAGACATGCGGGGTTTGCCGCTATTTGCAGGGATTTCCCGCGGCTTGCGAGCTTGTACGGATGTGATCGGAGAGGTCGCGTTTGCACGAGCCGTGATACACCCGTGATACCTCGGCCGGGGTGCACGCCTAGGTGGCGGGACCGCATCGCTCAGACATCCAGATCAAGAAATCTTCCTGGCTGATCTCGCTCGCCGCTACTGCGCGTATTACTTGATCGGTTTCGTCCGGATCGCCCGGCGCCGGCACCCATGAACGTCCGTTGCGTTCAACGAACTCGATCGTGGCCAAGAATGCACACCGCTTGTTGCCATCCGGCAGTGGATGGTTCTTGACCAAGTGCCAGCAGAGAATGGCGGCTTTGATCTCGAAGTCGGGATAGGCCTCCTCACCGCCGAACCCTGCTCGTGGCGCGGCAAGCGCCGAGTCAGCGAGACCGATTCGGTCGAAGTTTGCGATCACTTCGGCCCGAAGGCCTAGAACCTGTTCGGCGATGAGGAGGTAGTCAGCTAGCTCTAGGTAGAGCGTCAACGAGCGAGTCGCTCGAGGATTTCCTTGTTTCGCTCGATGCTCGCCTGGAGGCGCTCGCGGAACGCCGCATCCTGCCGGCGAGCCTCAATGTGGGAATCGATCGCCCGCCGGATCTCCTCGTTGATCGAGACCTGGTCGACGCCGGCAACGGCCTCCAGCGCCTCGGCCTGGTCGACCGAGAGCCGAAGAGTAAGTGCCTTCGTCATCGTTGCCATCACGTGCTCTCCTTCTGGGGTGG
>DASSBV010000180.1:0-5060 GCA_035698545.1 Gaiella sp.
ACCGCGTCGTCCGCACGGTGCTCGGAGAGCGCCCGGGAGACGCGGCCGGAGAGGCAGCCCGAGAGCGCGATCATCCCCGCCGAGTACCGCTCGAGCAGCTCCCAGTCGACGCGGGGCTTGTAGTAGTAGCCCTCGAGATACCCGAGCGAGCAGAGCTTGACGAGGTTCGCGTACCCCGTGTTGTCGGCGGCGAGGAGCGTGAGGTGGGCATGGCCCTTCGTCTGCACCCGCCGGTCGTCGACCACGTAGACCTCGCAGCCGAAGATCGGCTTGACGCCCTGGGCCTGCGCGGCTTTGTAGAGGTCGATCGCGCCGGCCATCGAGCCGTGGTCGGTGAGCGAGACCGCCGGCATCTCGAGCCGCGCGGCCTTCTCCGCGAGCGCCGGGATCCGGCACGCCCCGTCGAGGATCGAGTACTCCGAGTGGACGTGCAGGTGGACGAACGGAGCGCTCACGGGATGGCCATCGTAGTTCTCCGGTCCGCTGGACAAACCCGGCGTTTCTGCCGATAACCGGTATATGCGGCGGATTCCGAACTCACTCAGGGTCGTGGCGGTGCTGAGCATCCTCGCCGAGGCGACCGCGGCGGCGCTCGTGTTCTGGCACACGGGCCCGCGGATGCGGTAGCGCACCCCGGCACACGGCAGACAACGCTTGTGGTGATTCACCACAAGCGTTGTCTCGCGCCCGAAGGGGTAGACCACGCGCGGGATGATCCTCGTCACGGGCGGAACCGGGTTCGTCGGCGGCCACGTCGTGGCCGCCTTGCGACACGCCGGCAAGCAGGTTCGCTGCCTGGTGCGTGACGTGCGCAAGGCGGAGAAGCCGGAGCTCGCGGGGTGCGAGCTCGCCGTGGGGGACATGACTGACCCGGCGAGCTTGCGGGCGGCCGTCGAGGGCGTGGAGCGCGTCGTGCACCTGGTCGCGATCCGCCAGGGGAAGGCCGAGCAGTTCGAGCGGATCATGAGCCAGGGCACCCGCGATCTCGTCGCCGCGGCCGAGGCGGCCGCAGTCCGGCGGTTCGTGCACATGAGCGCCCTGGGCGTCGACGAAGAGACGAAGGACCTCGTCCCCTACTACGGCGCGAAATGGGAGATGGAGCAGGCGGTCAGAGGCTCCTCGCTGCCGTTCGTGATCTTCCGGCCGAGCTTCGTCTTCGGCGCGGACGGCGGCATCCTCCCGACGTTTCGCAAGCTCGCGAAGCTCGCGCCGGTGACGCCGATAGCCGGCACCGGCGAGCAGCGCCTGCAGCCGATCTGGGCGGACGACGTCGCGACGTACTTCGACCGGGCCCTCGAGGACGACACGCCGACAGGCACGACGTTCGAGCTCGGCGGCCCCGACGTCGTCACCTGGAACGAGCTCTGGGCGCGGCTCAAAGAAGCGCTAGGCGTGCGCCGGCCGAGCATCCACGTTCCAATGGCGCTCATGCGAGCGAACGCGTTCGTGACAGAACGCCTGCCGGGAAACATTCCGCTGACGCGCGACCTGCTGAAGATGATGCAGGCCGGCGACAACATCGTCACCGACGACGCTGCGGCACAGGTGTTCGGGCTCTCCCTCGTGCCACTCGACGATCAGCTGCGGCGGGCGGCGTGACCCCCGCGGTTTGCCTCTTCCGGCACGTCGGGCATACTGGACCCGTCCCCGACGAAGGAGGTGGCTTCATGATAGAGCGTGCTTCCTCCCGGTCGCGCCCCGCGCGGCCCGTCGGGCGATAGCCGAAGCACCGGAGACGGGCCTCTCGCAACGGGCGCGCCGCCCTGCGTCCTGTTCGTAGCTCCCGAGAGGAGACTCATCACCGTGTACGACCTCACCGCCCTCGGCTGGGACGACTCCTTCGCCGAGGAATTCGAGCCTCACGCCCGCGCCGGTCTCCGCCCCGGCCGGGTCGCCGTGCAGCACCGCGGCGCCTACGATGTCCTCACCGCGGAAGGGGAGCTGCGCTGCGACGTCGCCGGCCGCCTGTACGACGAAGCCGCCTCCCCGGCCGAGCTTCCCGCGGTCGGCGACTGGGTTGCGATCGCCGCGCGGCCGGAAGAGGGCGCCGGCACCGTCCAGGCCGTCCTCCCGCGCCGCACGAAATTCTCGCGGAAGACGGCGTGGCAGGCCTCGGAGGAGCAGGTGCTCGCCGCGAACGTCGACGTCGCCCTGATCGTCAGCTCGCTGAACGAGGACCTCAATCTACGCAGGCTCGAGCGGTACCTGACGCTCGCCTGGGAAAGCGGTGCCAGGCCGGTGCTCGTGCTCACGAAGACCGACCTCGCCGACGACGTTCCGGCCGCCGTTGCGGGGGTCGAGTCGGTCGCGTTCGGCGCGCCCGTGCATGCGATCTCGAGTGTCACGGGCGAGGGGCTCGACGAGCTTCGTACGCACCTCGGGCCGGGCGTGACCGCAGCGCTCCTCGGCTCGTCGGGCGTCGGAAAGTCGACGCTCGTGAACACTCTCGTCGGCGAGGAGCTCCTCGAGACGCGCGAGATCCGCGACGACGGCAGGGGCCGCCACACGACGACCCGCCGCGAGCTGATCCAGCTCCCGGGCGGAGCCCTCGTGATCGACACGCCGGGGATGCGCGAGGTGCAGCTCTGGATCGCCGACGACGGTCTCGAAGAGGCTTTCTCGGACGTCACCGACCTCTTCGAGCACTGTCGCTTCTCGGACTGCGCCCATGAGAGTGAGCCGGGCTGCGCCGTGAAGGAGGCACTCGCGAACGGAACGCTCGCCCCGGAGCGCTGGGAGAGCTACCTCAAGCTGCAGCGCGAGCTCGCCCACCTCGATCGGCGCCTCGACAAGCGCGCGCAGTCCGAGGAGCGCAAGCGCTGGAAGTCGCTCTCGACGTTCGCGCGGGAGGCAAGCCGGACGAAGCGTCGGTAGGTGTCCGACTTCAAGCCGGACACCTGCGGACCGGCGTCGACGGGCAGGGAGCGTTTCGCCGGCCTAGCGCGACTCTCCAAGGAGCAGACGACAGCGCCGAAGGAGCTCCGCGAGCGTCGCGCCGCGCAGCTGGCCGAGCCGGGCCGTCACTCGATCGTGCGAGAGCGCGCGCAGTTGCTCGGGCATCGCGAAGCTTCTCTCCCGAAGCCCGCCTTCGGGAGGCGCGATCTCCAGATGCAGAGTGTTCGCGAAATCCGTGCGAGTGAGCGGAACGGCGAGCGAGAGATTGATCGGCGAGCGATTGAGGTGGTCGACCGACACGACGATGAACGGCCTCGCTTTCGCCTGCTCCGCCCCTCGTGTCGGGTCGGGGTCGGCCCAGACGACGTCGCCTTGGCGCGGCGGCTCGCTCAATACTCGGGCAGCCCGGAGTCGAATGCGGCCAGCTCTGCAGCCATGTCTCGATAGGCGGCGAGGGCGTTCTGGTCGGCGGCGATCCGAGCCCAGCCCTCCTCGGCGTCGGCGAGGAGGGCGCGGTCGTCCGCGTCCCGAACGAGCTCTCCCACGAGATCGCCCGCGGGCGTCCCGCGGCGTCGTGCAAGCGCATTGAGCCGGTCGCGCGTCGCCGACGAGACTCGGATCGTGGTCGTCTTCATGTAGACACGTAGTCTACACCCTCTGGGCGCCGGAGCGCGAGGACGAGGACGAGCGCCGTGCCCTGAGTCGAGGGACCTCTCTCGCGACAGTGGTGTAATGCCTGTTGCGTGAACCGGATAACGACGCGTAGGGCATCTCCTCGCCTGGCGCTCTTGGCGACGCTCACCGTGGGCGCCGTGGCAGCAGGCTGGTCGACCCAATCGGCCCCCGGCGTTGCGGTGCCGCGCGAGGAACTCTCATCCTCGGCGCGGGCCTGCCTGGTCACCCGGCCGCAGGAGGACGGATCGCGCCTGCACCCCGGTTTCGATTACGGCAGCGACGCGCTCGACGTGATCCTGTGGCCGCTCGGCGTGCTCCGCGCGGGCCCGCTACCGGACGGCGCAAGCGACGCCGAGATTCAGCCGTATGGCTCGATCGTGGCGAAGCTCGGCTGGTGGCGGCACGTCGACGGACGTCTCGGCGTCGAAGGCGAGCGGCTGGATGCCGCCGCTCCTCCGCTTCGCGCGTCGGTGCCGGACGGCTACGGGGAGAGCGGTTTCCAGCCGACGCTGCTCACCTTCCCGACGACGGGCTGCTGGCGGGTCGTCGGCAGCGTCGCGGGACAGGAGCTGAGCTTCGTCGTGCGGGTCGCGGCGCCCACTCCGAGGAAGCCGGCTTCGGACGTGTGGACGAGGTTGCACCGCCCGCTTCACCTGCCACGGCTCCGGCCGGGCGCCCACTGTCCGGTCAGCTCCGTGGATCGGCGCGTCGACTGGGATCGGACGAACATCTTCGGGGGCTCGGGTATCGGCCGTGGCCCGGTGTATCCGGGGCTCGGCTTTTCGCGCAGCGTTCTGCGAGCCACAGCCGATCGACAATTTGGCGGCCCATGGGCCGGAACCAGGTCTTCTGGTACGTGTTGCCAAGCTACCGCGGCCGAGTACTGATCCGCGGTCGCCAACTGGACGGCGGGCAGATGCTCGGCTTCAACGGCAACGGGCGCCCGGACCGGGAGCTGAGGATCGAGCCGTCAGAGACCGTCATCTGGCATGGAAAGCCTCGTGGCAGCCGCGGTGTTCCGACGAGCGTCCGCGTCCGTGCCGCGGGTTGCTACGGCGTGCAGATCGTCGGGAGCGGGTTCAGCCGCGTCGTCGTCTTCCGAGCCACCGTCCCGTAGACCGAGGCAGTTCGGCGTCGGTCAGCGGCCGACCGAGCAAGCAACAGTGTGTTACAAGCGTTGCCAGCCGCGGGCTGGAGGCGGGTCGGGGTCAGTCGCCGAAGGCGGCGTCGCGCTCGTCGGGCTTCATGCCCCGTCCCGTGTACGTCGAGGTGCCGTCGGAGAGTAGCTCCCGCGCGCCCGTGAGCAGCGTCCCGTACGCGGCCGACGCCAGCAGGCTGCCCGTCGAGACACGACGTACGCCGACGCGGGCGAGCTCCGGCACCGGCGGCGTGCTCGGCGTCGCGAGGACGTTGACCGGCTTGTGGACGGCCTCGACGATGGCCGCGATCTGCTCGATGCTCGAGAGCCAGGGCGCGTAGAGGCAGTCGGC
>DASSBV010000181.1:0-3220 GCA_035698545.1 Gaiella sp.
GCGTACCTCGACGACACGGGGCACATGAGCGGCGTCGACCCGTTGCTCGCCCTCGACCGCGCGGTGCGGGCCGGCGAGGTTCGGGACGGAGACCTCGTGCTCCTCCTAGCCGCGGGTACCGGCTACACGTGGGCGGCGACCGTCATAAGGTGGGGGCCGGGATGAGCGCATTCACCGAGCTGATCGGGCGGGAGCTTGGGCCGACGGAGTGGTTCGAGGTCGACCAGGCCCGGATCGACGAGTTCGCACGGGCGACCGACGACCCGCAGTGGATCCACGTCGACCCCGTCCGCGCTGCCGAGGGGCCGTTCGGGACGACGATTGCCCACGGCTATCTGACGCTCTCGCTCTGCGTGCCGCTGATGTCGCGGACGCTGAACTTGACCGGCTACCGGATGGGGATCAACTACGGCGTGAACAAGGTTCGCTTCCCCGCTCCGCTGCCGTCCGGCTCGCGCATTCGCGGCCGCTTCACCGTGCAGTCGGTCGACGAGGTCGAGGGCGGCGAGCAGGGCGTCGTGCTCGCGACGGTCGAGCAGGAGGGCGGCGAAAAGCCTGTCTGCGTGGCCGAGCTCGTCGTGAGGATGATGCGGTGACGCGCTTCGAGGGCAAGACCGCGCTCGTCACGGGAGGTGCGAAGGGCATCGGCGCCGCGACTGCCGAGCGGCTCGCGTCGGAGGGCGCGCACGTCGTCGTCGCTGATTTCGACGAGGCGGTGGCGACGGAGACCGCGGAGCGCATCGGCGGGCGGGCCGTCCGCTGCGACGTGACCTCCCGTGGCGACGTCGAGGCCGCGGTTGCAGCCGCCGCGGAGTCGGGGCGCCTCGACGTCCTCGTCACGTGCGCGGGGATCATCCGCGACAACCTCCTGCACAAGATGACGGACGACGACTGGGACGCGGTGATCGCCACGCACCTGCGCGGCTCGTTTCTCGCGGCGCAGGCGGCGCAGGCGCACATGGTCGAGCAGAAGAGCGGTGCGATGGTGCTCGTCTCGTCGACCTCGGCGCTCGGCAACCGCGGCCAGGCGAACTACTCGGCCGCGAAGGCGGGGATCCAGGGGCTCACGAAGACGCTCGCGCTCGAGCTGGGCCGCTTCGGCGTGCGAGCGAACTGCGTGGCACCGGGCTTCATCGTCAGCGCCATGACTGCGCAGACGGCCGAGCGGCTCGGCGTCTCGTTCGAGGAGTTCCAGACCGCGGTCGCCGCGCAGACCCCGCTCGCCCGGGTCGGCCAGCCGGAGGACGTCGCGGGCGTGATCGCGTTCCTCTGCTCCGACGATGCGGCGTACGTCAGCGGACAGGTGATCTACGTCCGCGGGGGCCCATAGCCCACCGTGCTGGTCGTCGTCGCGCGATACCTCGTCACCGCCGGACGCGAGGCGGCCGTGGCCCCGCTGCTCGAGGAGAACGCCGAGGCGAGCCGCACCGAGCCGGGGTGCCTCGAGTTCTCCGTCTACCAGGCCATCGACGATCCGCGGAGGTTCCTGCTCTACGAGCGGTACACGGACGAGGCTGCGTTCCAGGCCCACCGTCGCACGGAGCACTTCGGCCGCATCATCGAGCAGCAGGTCGTCCCGCTCCTCGAAGAGCGTGTCGTGACGCGCCTGGAGCCACTCCCCGAGAGCTGACGTCGATGGGCGAGGTCGCGCTCGTCACCGGCGCCGCGAGCGGGATCGGTCGCGCCGTCGCGCAGCGCCTCGTCCACGACGGCTGGGGTGTCCTCGCGGTCGATCTCGAGCCGGATGACGAGGCGGCCGGCGAGGCGTTCGCGGCGGACCTGACGACCCGGGAGGGGAATCGTGCGGCGGTCACCGCCGCACTCGAGCGCTTCGGCCGGCTCGACGCGATCGTCCCCAATGCCGGGTTCCAGCACGTCTCTCGCGTCGAGGAGTTCGACGAAGACCGCTGGGACGCGCTGCTCGCGCTCCTCCTCACGAGCCCGTTCCTTCTCGCGCGCTACGCGTGGCCCGCGCTGCGCGCTTCGGGCAACGGACGGGTCGTCGTCGTCGCCTCGGTGCATGGCCTCGTCGCCTCTCCGTTCAAGGCGGGCTACGTCTCCGCGAAGCACGGCGTGCTCGGGCTCGTAAAGACGCTGGCGCTCGAAGGGGCGGCGGACAACATCCGCGCGAGCGCCGTCTGTCCCGGCTACGTTCGCACACCGCTCGTCGAGCAGCAGATCGCCGACCAGGCTCGTGCCCACGGGATCTCCGAGGAACGCGTGTTGGAGGAGGTGCTGCTTGCGCCGCAGGTGCTCAAGCGGCTGCTCGAGCCCGCGGAGGTGGCAGAGGCGGTCGCCTTCCTGCTCGGGCCGGGCGGTGCCTCGTTCACCGGCGCGCCTCTCGTGATGGACGGCGGCTGGACCGCTCGCTGAGCGGAGTCGAGCCGGCCCCACCCTCCTTGCCGTCGGTCGAGGCGGAACCGGCTCACCAAAGACTGTTCGACAGAAGGCGGAGATGCAACCCCTCCACTTGTGGGGTGGCGATGGGGGCGCTCGCCCTCGAGGCCGCGGATATCGTCACCGGGCCGTGGACAGCTCAGTCGCCCCCGCCGAGCCCGCTCCCTCGCCGCCCACGGAGGCCGCGCCGCGCGTCCGCCTGATCTTCGCGGCGCTGATGCTCGTCTTGCTGCTCGCGTCGCTCGACCAGACGATCGTCTCCACCGCCCTCCCGACGATCGTCGGCGACCTCGGCGGGATCGAGCACCTCTCCTGGGTGGTGACGAGCTACCTGCTCGCGTCGACCGTCGTGGGGCCGCTGTACGGGAAGCTCGGCGACCTCTACGGACGGAAGATCGTCCTCCAGTCGGCGATCGTGATCTTCCTCGTCGGCTCGGCGCTGTGCGGCGTCAGCCAGAACATGTTCCAGCTGATCGTCTTCCGCGCGCTCCAGGGGCTCGGCGGCGGTGGGCTGATCGTCGTGACGATCGCTGCGATCGCGGACGTCGTCTCGCCACGTGAGCGCGGCCGCTACCAGGGGTATTTCGGCGGCGTCTTCGGCGTGTCGACGGTGGTGGGGCCGCTGCTCGGCGGCTTCTTCGTCGACAACCTCTCGTGGCGCTGGATCTTCTACGTCAACCTCCCCATCGGCCTCGTCGCGCTCGTGGTGATCGCCTCCGCGTTCCACGCCCCCGTTCAGCGCGTCAGGCACGCGGTGGACTATCTCGGCGCCGCGCTCCTCGCCGCCGGGCTGTCGGGGATCGTGCTCTACACGAGCCTCGGA
>DASSBV010000182.1:0-4670 GCA_035698545.1 Gaiella sp.
GGGAGCGCCACTTCGGGCCCAGCCGCTCGTCCGCAGCACCGAGCTCGACTTCGCGCTGGAGGGCTGTACCTGCGTGCTCGTCGACGACGTGCTCTTCACGGGCCGCACGATTCGCGCCGCGATCGACGCGCTCCTCGACTATGGGCGCCCTGCGCGCGTGCAACTTGCCGTCCTCGTCGACCGCGGTCACCGCGAGCTTCCGATTCGACCCGACTACGTCGGCAAGAACCTGCCGACGGCGCTCGACGAGCGAGTCCGTGTCGAGCTCGCGGAGACCGACGGGGGCGACCGAGTCGTGCTCGAGCAGCAGCCGGAGGCGGTGTCGTGAGCACCGACGACCGCCGTCACCTCCTCGGCATCGCCGACCTCACGCGGCCGGATGTCGAGCGCATCCTCGACACCGCGCGAGCGCTCGAGGGAACGCTCGACCGCGAGATGAAGAAGCTGCCGACCCTGCGCGGCCGCCTCGTCGTGAACCTCTTCTACGAGTCCTCGACCCGGACGCTCGCGAGCTTCGAGCTCGCCGCAAAACGGCTCTCGGCCGACACGATGACCCTCCGCGCCTCCGGCTCGTCGGTCGACAAGGGCGAGTCGCTCCGCGACACGGCGCTCACCCTCGGCGCCTACGACCCCGACGTCGTCGTCGTCCGGCATCCACAGATCGGGGCGGCGAAGCTGGTCGCCACCGCCACGGCCGCGCACGTCGTCAACGCGGGCGACGGGAAGCACCAGCATCCCACGCAGGCACTGCTCGATCTCTTCACGATCCGCGAGGCGCTCGGGCATCTCGACGGCGTCTCGGTCGCGATCGTCGGCGACGTCCTGCACTCACGCGTCGCTCGCTCCCTCGTCGAGGCGCTGCGCCTGGTCGGGGCCGAGCCGCTGCTCGTCGGCCCACCCACGCTCCTGCCCCGCGGGATCGAGGAGATGGGCTGCGAGACGACGTCGTCGAGCGACGCGCTCGCGGACGTCGATGTCGTCTACGTGCTGCGCATGCAGTCCGAGCGAATGCAGCCGGGTGCCGCGTTCGTCCCGTCGCTCCGGGAGTACACGTCGCTGTACGGGGTGACGCCCGAGCGCGTCCGCCCGGGCCAGCTCGTCATGCACCCGGGACCGATGAACCGCGGGATCGAGATCGACCCCCGCGTCGCCGACTCGGGCGCGTCGCTCGTCACGGCCCAGGTGCGCTCCGGGCTCGTCGTCCGGATGGCGGTGCTCTACGACCTGCTCACGACCCCCGGGCTCCACGTGGCGGCGCCTGCCCTCGAGGTCGCCTAGGAATGGGTCTGTACTGCCGCAACGGCCGCCGCGACTCGCTGACGATCCGCGCCCGCCTCGTCGATCCCGCCGAGGGGCTCGACGTGCAGGGCACGGTGACGATCGAGGACGGGCTCGTCACCGCGGTCGAGCCGGGTCACGCGGCGCCGGCCGGCCTGGTGCTCGCGCCGGCGTTCGTCGACCCGCACGTCCACCTACGGACGCCCGGCCGGGAGGACGAGGAGACGATCGCGTCGGGAACGGAGGCGGCGGCGGCGGGTGGCTACTGCGCGATCGTCGCGATGCCCAACACCGACCCGGTCGTCGACACCGCGTCCGTGCTCCAGGCGCTCGTGGAGCGCGCGCGCCAGGAGGCACTCGTCCCGACCGGGTTCACGGCGGCGATCTCGAAAGGCCAGCATGGGGAGGAGCTGACCGAGATGGCAGAGCTCGCCGCGGCTGGCGCGCTGGCCTTCACCGACGACGGGAAGCCGGTCGCGTCGGCGCAGCTGATGCGCCGCGCGCTTGCCTACAGCGCGGTCGCCGACCGGCCGCTCGCGCTCCATTGTGAGGAGCCGACACTGACGCGCGGCGGCCACATGCACGAGGGTGCCGTCTCGGCCGAGCTCGGTCTCGGCGGGTGGCCGCCGGTCGCCGAGACGTTGATGGTCGAGCGCGACCTCGCCCTGGCCGGCTACGAGGGCCGGCCCGTGCACCTCCAGCATCTCTCCGCGCGCGGCTCCGTTGACGCTGTCCGCCGGGCCCGCCTGAACGGGGTCGCCGTGAGCGCCGAGGCAAGCCCGCACCACCTCTGCGCCACGGACGAGAGCATTCGCTCGCTCGATCCGAACCTCAAGATGAACCCACCGCTCCGCACCGAGGACGACCGCCGCGCGCTGGTCGAGGGGCTCGTCGACGGGACGATCGACTGCGTGGGCACCGATCACGCGCCGCACGCGCGACACGAGAAGGACGTGCCGTTCGAAGAGGCGCCGTTCGGCGTGACAGGGCTCGAGACGGCCTTTGCGGCGCTCCACACGCAGCTCGTGCGGGAAGGCGAGGCGCCGCTCGCGGTCGTGCTCGAGCGGATGTCGGCCGGGCCCGCGCGTGCGCTCGGCCTTCGCGTCCCGAGGATCGCCGTCGGCGAGCCGGCGAACGTCGTGCTCCTCGACCTCGACGCCGAGTGGACAGTGCGCGAGAGCGGGTTCCGGTCGCGCTCGGCGAACTCGTGGGTCCTCGGCCGAACGCTCGTCGGCGCGGTGGTGAAGACGGTGGCGGACGGACGCGTGGTGTTCGACGCATGAGCACCACGATGGGCTACCTCCTGCTCGAGGACGGCACGCTGTTTCGCGGCCGCTCGGTCGCTGCGGCGGGCACGGCATTCGGTGAGGCGGTGTTCACCACCGGCATGACGGGCTATCAGGAGACCGTCACCGACCCGAGCTATGCCGAGCAGCTCGTCTGCTTCACGGCGCCGATGGTCGGCAACTACGGCGTCGACGACGCGCGGCTCGAGTCGGAGGCGCCGCACGCCCGCGCGGTCGTGATGCGCCGGCTCGGTGGGGAGGACTGGGCGTTGTGGCTCGCGGAGCGGGGGATCGTCGCCGTGGACGAGATCGATACGCGGGCGCTGACGCTGCGGCTCCGCGACGAGGGCGCAATGCGCGCGGTCGCGGTTGGCGACGAGCGCGCGCTGCCAGTCGCGGAGGCGCTCGAGCAGGTTCGTGCCCAGCCGACGATGGTGGGCGCCGCGCTCGTTGCGCAGGTCTCGACCCCGGCTCCGTACGTCGCCGAGCCGGACGGAGACGTGCGCGTCGCGCTCGTCGACTACGGGGCGAAGCGCTCGATCGTGCGCCGGCTGGCGCGCGCGGGGGCCGCCGTGACCGTGTTCCCGCATGTCTGCGACCCGGACCAGCTTGCGTCATACGACGGCGTGCTCCTCTCGAACGGCCCCGGCGACCCCGCGCCGCTCGTCGAGGAGACCGCGGTCGTCCGCGCGATCCTCGGGCGCGTGCCCGTGCTCGGGATCTGCCTCGGGCATCAACTGCTCGGGCTTGCGACCGACCACGAGACCGTGAAGCTGCCGTTCGGGCACCGGGGCGCGAACCATCCGGTCCTCGACCGCCGCAACGGTCGGGTCCTCGTGACAAGCCAGAACCACGGCTTCGCCGTCGCCCCGACGGAGGGCGCCGAGGAGACGCACGTCTCGCTCTACGACGGGACCGTGGAGGGGTTCGCCTTCCCGGAGCTCAGGGCGGCGAGCGTCCAGTTCCATCCCGAGGCGGGCCCGGGCCCGCACGACGCGTGGCCCGTACTCGAGGGCTGGGTCGAGGAGCTGCGTGCCCGCTAGGGGCGACCTCCGCTCGATCTGCGTGATCGGCTCCGGCCCGATAGTGATCGGCCAGGCGTGCGAGTTCGACTACGCCGGCTGCCAGGCGCTCAAGGTGCTGCGGGAGGACGGCTACCGCACGATCGTCGTCAACTCGAACCCGGCGACGATCATGACCGACCCGGGATTCGCCGACCGGACGTACATCGAGCCGCTCGACCTCGAGGGCGTCGCGGACGTGCTGCGCCGCGAGCGGCCTGACGGCCTCCTGCCGACGCTCGGCGGCCAGACCGCGCTCAACCTCGCGATCGCCCTCGAGGCAGACGGCGTGCTCGAGGAGCTCGGCGTGGAGCTGCTCGGCGCAAGCGTCGACGTGATCCGCCGAGCCGAGGATCGCGAGCTCTTCCGCGAGGCGGTGCAAAACTGCGGGCTCGCGGTGCCCGAGTCGCGGATCGTGGAGTCGGTCGACGATCTCGACGGGAGCCTCGTGCCCGCGGTCGTGCGGCCGGCCTTCACGCTGGGCGGCCACGGCGGCGGGTTCGCCGAGGATCTCGAGGCGCTTCGCCGCCAGGTGGAGCGAGGCCTCGCCGAATCGCCCATCGGCCAGGTCCTCGTGGAGGAGTCGATCCGCGGCTGGGACGAGTTCGAGCTCGAGGTGATCCGCGACCGCGCGGACAACGTCGTGATCGTCTGCTCGATCGAGAACCTCGACCCGATGGGCGTCCACACCGGCGATTCGGTCACGGTCGCGCCGCAGATGACGCTCTCCGACGAGGCCTACCAGGAGCTCCGGGACGCGGCCGTTGCGGTGATCCGGGCCGTCGGCGTGGAGACCGGCGGCTCGAACATCCAGTTCGCGCGCAGCCGCGACACGGGCGCGCTCCGCGTGATCGAGATGAATCCGCGTGTCTCGCGCTCCTCGGCGCTCGCCTCGAAGGCGACGGGCTACCCGATCGCGAAGGTCGCGGCGAAGCTCGCCGTCGGCTACACGCTCGACGAGATCCCGAACGATCTGACGAAGACGACACCGGCGAGCTTCGAGCCGACGCTCGACTACGTCGTCGTCAAATTTCCTCGCTTTGCC
>DASSBV010000183.1:0-9221 GCA_035698545.1 Gaiella sp.
TGCCCGACGTGCTGCAGGAGCTCGGCTGGACGGGCGGCGAGCCGATCGCGGACGGCCGTACGCTCCTCCACTATCTCCGCACGACGCGAGACGGGCGGATCGCATTCGGCTGGGGTGGTGGGCGGATGGGCTTCGGCGGGAGGCGGCTGGGGACGCTGGAGGTCGACCCGCGGGCGGCGCGCAAGGCGCGCGCCGACCTGCTCAGGCTCTTCCCCCAGCTCGCAGGCCGACGGCTCACGCATGCCTGGGGCGGCCCGATCGACGTCTCGCCGACGCACCTGCCGATCTTCGGAAGCCGCGGGCGCGTGCACCACGGCTTCGGCTTCACCGGGAACGGCGTCGGCCCGTCCTACCTCGGCGGCGAGATCCTTGCGCGGCTCGCGCTCGACCGGCGCGACGAGCTGACGCGCCTCGCACTCGTCGAACCCGAGCGGAAGCTGATGCCGCCCGAGCCGCTCCGCTGGGCCGGCGGGACGGCGATCCGTGCGGCGCTGATACGCGCCGACGCAGCGGACGAAGAGGGCCGCCGGCCCGGGCCGCTCACCCGTCTCGTGGCGGACCTCCCCCGGCTGCTCGGTTTGCACCTCCCTCGCTGACCTCTATGATGGTCATATGACCAAAAGAATGACTGCAAGCGAGGCAAAGGCGAAGCTGCTCGCCGCGCTCGACGAGGTCTCCGCCGGCCAGGAGGTCGAGATCACGAAGCACGGCAGGGTCGTCGCACGTCTGGTGCCCGCGCGCGGCCCGCACGCGCTCGAGGGAGCGCTCGCCGGGCTCGCGCTGTCGAGTGCCGCCGACAGCGAGCTCTTCACGACGGGCGTGCGCTGGGACACCGAGTGACGACCGTCCTCCTCGACACGCACGTCGCACACTGGTGGTCGGCCGAGCCTGGTCGGATCAGCAAGCCCGCCGGCACCGCGTTGCGCGAGGCGGACGAGATCGCAGTCGCCGCGATCTCGTGGTTCGAGCTCGCCTGGCTCGCCCGGCACGAGCGGATCACGCTCGCGATCCCGCTCGACACCTGGCTCGGCCGACTGTCCGAACAGCTTCTCACCGTGCCGATCACGCCGGCGATCGCCGCGACGGCTGTCGACCTGCCCTCCTCTTTCCCCGGCGACCCGGCCGATCGGCTGATCTATGCGACGGCGATCGAGCGGGGCTGGCGGCTGATCACGAAGGACCGGCGACTGCGCTCGCGTCGGCACCCGACGCCGATCGCGCTGTGGTAGGACGACACGGCGCCTCAGCGCTCGCGCTCGCCGAAGCGGTCGAGGACGTCGGCGAGCGGAAGCCCGTCCGGAACGTCCTCGGGCATCTCGGCCACCGCACGCTCGGCGAGATCCGCGTACACGGCCGCCATGGAGCGAAACAGGTCGGGAGTGAGCCCCGCTGCCTGCTGTGTCTCGGCGATCTCCTCCATCTCCGCGACATAGCGCCACGCCTTCGCCGACGCGACTCCGAGCGTCGTTCCCGTCCGGTCGGCGTCGGCGAGCCCGGAGGCGACCAGGTCGGCGAGCACGTGATCGACCACCCCGTGGGTCTTCGCTGCGCGGAACGCCTGCGCGAGCACCGCGATACGGCCCTTGTACACCGACGCCGTGCACATCTTCACGGCCGACGCGTCCCCGACGACGTCGCTCACGACAACGCGCTCAACGCCCTCGAACGGCAGCGCAGCGACCTCCGCAGCGCGCGGCCCCGAGAGATAGATGCGCGTCGTCCCCGGATTGCGAGGCGGCGGGCCAGAGATCGAGCCGTCGACGGTGTCGCTCCCCACCGAGCCGAGGGTCGTGGCGACGTGACGGGCCTTGGCGGGGGAGACCGCATTCAGCTCGGCGACGAGCGGCCGCGCACCGCCGCTCTCGTGCTCCAGAGACCGTGCGGCGTCGAGCGCGGTCTCGGGTGGGACGACCGAGAGAACGATCGACGCCTCGCGCAGGAGCGCCGTGAGCGAGCCGACGTCCTCGAGGCCGGTCTCGGCGGCGAGTCGACGGGTTCGCTCGCTGCGCCCCTCGAGCGCCACGACGACCCGCGCGCCTCCGTCTCGCAGCCGCGCGCCGAGCGCGCTGCCCATCGCCCCGGGTGAAACGATGCCGACGACGCTCGGCACGACTATCCGGCTCGAGGCGCCGCGCTCACGGGCGTTGCGTCTTCCTCGCTCACGACCTCGCCGTCGCGAAGCTCGACGAGGTGGTCGGCCATCTCGATCAGAAGCGGATCGTGCGTCGCCACCACCGCGAGCACGTCACGCTCGTGCACGAGACGCCGCAGGAGGGTCATCACCATCTGGGCGCGATGGGAGTCGAGCTGGCCGGTCGGCTCGTCCGCGATCAGAAGGCGCGGCTCGTTCCCGAGCGCGCGCGCGATCGCAACGCGCTGCTGCTCCCCGCCGGAGAGCTCCGGCGGCCGGTGGTGCGCTCGCTCGCCGAGATCGACGAGATGGAGAAGCTCGTGGACACGCGCGTCGCGCACAGCGGGGTCTGCACGCCGAAGGCGCAGCGGCACCTCGACGTTCTCCGCGGCCGTCAGGATCGGGATCAGCCCGAAGGCCTGGAACACGAAGCCGACCACGTCGCGCCTGTATTCGACGAGCTGCTCCTCGCCGAGCGACGAGACCTCGCGCCCGTCGACCACGACGCGCCCACCGCTCGGCCTGTCGAGCCCGCCGATCATGTTGAGGAGCGTCGTCTTCCCCGAGCCGGAGCGGCCGTGGACGACGCAGAGAACGCCCGCGGGCAGGGAGAGCGACACGTCGCGCAGCGCGTGCACCGTCGAGGCGCCCGTGCGGTACTCCTTCGAGACGCCCTCGAGCGTGACGAGCGGCTCAGTCATCGTCGCCCCTCGACTCCTGCGGCCACACCGAGATGTGGTCGGGCTCGAGCGCCAGCCGGACGCGCCGTTCGAGCGTGAGCGCCGCGATGTAGTCGGGCGGGAGCTGGAGCCGGCCCGTGCGGTCGAGCACTGCAAGCTCCTCCGCGACCACGAGCTCCTCCCCTTCCGAGCCGCGCTCGAGCCTGCGCAGCGTCTCGGTCGCCGTACGGCCGTCGCGGATGAGGATCGTGCGCTGCACCTGCTCTGCGACGAACGGGTCGTGCGTGAGCACGACGATCGTCACGCCGGTCTCGCGGTTCACCTCGCGCAGCGTCGCGAAGAGGTCGCTCGAGCTCTGCGTGTCGAGCTCGCCGGTCGGCTCGTCCGCGAGAAGCAGGCTCGGCCCGTTCGCGAGCGCGATCGCCACGGCCACGCGCTGCTGCTCGCCGCCCGAGAGCGCGTCGGGGCGGTGGTCGGCGCGGTCCGCGAGCCCGACCAGCTCGAGCAGCTCGCCCACGCGGCGCTCGCGCTCCCCGTGACCGACGCCGTCCAGCGTCATCGGCAATGCGACGTTCTCCCCAGCCGTCAGGTAGGGCAGAAGGTTCCGCGCGGTCTGCTGCCACACGAAGCCGACCACCTTGCGGCGGTACTGGGTGCGCTGGTGCTCGGTGAGGAACGTCAGGTCCGTCCCCGCCACCTCGACGCGACCCGCCGTCGGCGTGTCGACGCCGCCGAGGATGTTCTGGAGCGTCGACTTGCCGCTGCCCGAGGCGCCGACGACGGCGATCAGCTCGCCGGGCTCGACGACGAGGTCGAGACCCTGGAGCGCAACGACCTCGAGGTCGGCGGTCTTGTAGATCTTGACGAGGTTGTCGCAGAGAATCGCGTGCTGCGGCGCGGCGGCGGCTTCCACGCGGCCAGCATAGGCGGCGCTCATCGTTCACCCACCCGGAGAACGCGTCCGAGGTCGGCCCGCCGCGTGCGCAGCCCGACCACCAGCGCGGCGGCCAGGAGAAGCACGAGGAGAGCGACGGCGATCTCGAGCAGCTCCCTGCCGGGGATCGAGACGAAGGTCGAGAGGGTGCCGGTGAAGAAGGCCAGGTCGAGGCCGGGCTCGATCAGGTACGGAACCGCGATCCCGAGCAGCAGGCCGAGCACGACCCCGAGAACGACGAGCGGGCCGAGCTCGATCAGCGAGACGCCGAGCACGTCACGGCCTCCGCCGCCCATCGTCCGAACGAGCGCGAGGTCGCGTGCGCGCGAGCGGGCCGCGATCAGCACCAAGAGTACGACGGCGACGGCGGCGTAGATGGCGGCCACGACAACCGCCCAGTCGAAGCCCCGCAGCACGCCGTCGACGAGCGGCGAGGCACGCAGGCTGCGGGCGACGGCCGCCCGGGTCGTCAGCTTGGCGCCTGGCGCGAGCTCCCGCACGGCCTGCGCCACCTCTCCCTCGTCGACGTGGCTCACGTAGAGCCGATTGACGGGTAGCTCCCCCGCCGCCGTGCGAAGCGCGTCGAGCGAGACCACGGCGAACGGCGTCCCGCTCGGGATTCCGGGCAGGCGCGCACGATCGCCGACCGTGACGAAGCTCACGGCCTGCCCCGGCAGCGAGAGCTGAAAGCTGCCCGGCGTCGGCCAACGCGGCGAGACGACTGCGGAGACGAGATTCGGGATCGGCGACGGTTTCCCGAGCGCGGCCCGCAGGTCGACGGCCGCAGGCGTGCCCGCCACCACGTCCCGGTAGGCCGCCGGGTCGACCGCGAGCAGGATCGCCTCCGAGCCCGTGCTGATGTCGGCGTCCTGCACGTAGGCAGGCGCGACGGCGCCACTCGACTTGAGGCGCGACACGAGGCTCTCGGGGAGGCTCCCGTCCTCCGGCGCGTCGATGCGAACGTCGGCGCCGACCGCCCGCCAGCCGGTCGCATCCTGTCCGCTGCGGATCGTCGCCGCCATCGCAGCGGAGAACGCCGCGATCGAGAGCGCGACGACGAGCACGAGCGCGGGTACGGCGCTCGTGTCCTCCTGCCGGGCCGCGCGGCTGAGCCCCAGGTGGAGCGCCAGGCCCTTCGTCCTCTGCGCGGCGCGGGCCGCGGCCCGGAGGGGATACGGAAGGAGGCGCAGCAGGGCGATCCCGCACGCAAGGCCGAGCAGGACGGGAACCGCCGCCAGAAACGGGTCGAATTGACCCGAGGCGCCGAAGCCCGACGCCTCGAGGCCGCGCCGACGCAGCAGGTAGACCCCGATGAGCGCGGCGAGCACCACCGCCGCCTCCACGGCGAGCCGCCGTCGCGGCCGGCGCTCCTTCGACACCTCGGCCGGCTCGAGCGACCCCAGTGGGCGCCGTGCGACCCCCGCGACCGAGGCGACGAGCAGCACGATCGTGCCGACGACGACCGCAGCCGAGAGCCAACCCGAGAGCGAGCTTCCCCGCGCGTCGATCGTGAGCACGGCGACTCCCCAACCGAGCGCTCCTGCCGGCACGGCGATCAGGGCGGCCTCGGCTGCCTGCACGCCGAGGGTCTGGAGCGGCGAGGCGCCGCGCACACGCGAGAGCGTCGTCTCGGTCCGCCGCCGCTCGTACGTGAGCGCTCCGAGCAACCCGAGGCACGCGAGCGCGCACGCAAGCAGCCCGAGCGCGGCCACCGCGAGGAGCGTCTTGGCCTGCGAGCTTGCGGCGCGGAACCGGTCGAGGATCGGGCCGAGCCCGAGCGTCACCTTGGGCTCGAGCGGCCCCGCGCCCGCGTACCGCGCGTCGATCTCGTTCGCCGCCGCGCGCAGTGAGGTGACGCGACCGCCGTCGATCCGCTGCTCGTCGAGGAGGTAGCGGTGCTCGTAGAGAAGCCGAAAGGGGCTCGTCGCGGCGAGCACGATCGGATATGCCGCACGAGCGACGACGGCTTGCGCGTACACGTACTTCACGCTCAGGTCGGGCGTGAACTCGAGGTTCGGACGGTCGACGGTGGGATCGCCGAACCAGAACGGCGCATTCGGATCGGGGACGTCGAACAGCCCGACGATCTCGACGGCGATCGGACGCCAAAGGCTCTGCGGCACGTGCCGCGCCTGGAGCTCGGAGAGCGGCGGGGTGAGAATCCGGCGCTCGCCGACGTGCGCCTGGAGCTCGTGCGCCGTGTTCGTCGACAGCGCGATCTCGATCAGGGGCACGCGTGCCGGCCGGGGCCGCTCGGGCACCGTCGCGATCACCGTGCCGACCTGCTCGTCGCGGGTCTTCGGTAGGCGGCCAGCGACGACGCGGACGTTGTCCTCAAAGCCGTGCGCCGGCACGCGCAGCGTCACGAACGGGGCGATGCCCTCGCTCGCCGGTGCCGAGTACATGGGCGAGCGAACCACGACGGCGTGACGGCCGACGAGCCCGTCGAGGGCCGCCGGCAGCACCTCGTGCTGCGCCTGCGCCGTCCTGGCGTCGACGTTCGCGAGCGGGTCCCCCGTGGCGGAGGCTGGGATCCGGCCCGCCTCGGCAAAGCTCGGGTTCCGTTCCCCGAAGGGCGCCTGCGCGATCGTGTAGCGAAGCCCGTCGTCTGCGAACCCGTTGAACAACCGGGGCAGCGCGGCGAACAGGAAGCTCGTCGCCGCGACGAGCACGAGCATCGTCAGCGCGGGGCCGGGGTCGAGCCGGAGGCGGCGCGCGAGCAGGGAGGCGCCACCGGCCGCCATTGCCAGCGTGTGCCCGCCACGCCGTCCGTCCTCTCTTGCGTGCGCGACGCTCATCGGGCGGTCGACGCCCCTTCCCCGCCGCGGAGCGCCGGCGCAAGGCGCAGTCGCCGGACGACCTCGACCTGGACGACGCCGATCGCCGCGAGGGCGGCGAGCAGGACGAGCTCGAGCAGCAGCACGGTCGTCCAGGGAACCACGAGCCGGACGGGAGGCACCGGCGCCGCTCCCGAGGCGCCGAGCGCCACGTCGGGCAGGACCAGCCGCGAGACGACCAGCCCGAGCACCGCTCCTCCCACGAGGCTCGCGACGACGACGAGGGCGGTCTCGAGACCGACGAGCCACGTCAGCTCGCCCCGGCGGAGGCCGAGAGAGCGCAGCACGGCAAGCTCCACCGTGCGCGACCTGGCCTCAGCGGCTGCATTGGCCGCGAAACCCGCCGCGGCAAACAGCGCGGCGACGACGAAGCCGAGCGCAAGGGCGCCGATCACGCCGACCGCGACCGGGTCGTCGAGCGCGGCCTGCTCGTCGGCGCTCCGAGAGACAACGGTGATGCTGCGAAACGGCGCCGCGCGCAGGCGCTCCGCGACCCGGCGGTCGTCGGGCGCAGCCAGCCACCACTCGGCCGGCTGGACGGCTGATTGGTCGGCGGCGAACGCGCCCGCGACGAACGTCGGCAGGTCGGCGACGACCGCGGGCGTCTCCGGCGCGAGCGTGGGGAAGCGGTGGAACGAGCCCACGATCTCGACGCTTCGCGTTCCGGCCGACAGCGCGAGCGGAAGCGTGTCGCCGACCGAGGCGTCGACCGCGTCGAGGAACGAGTCGCTCGCGAGAACGGGCATCGTCCTCGGGAGCGTGTCCCGTCCCGGCCGCAGGACGATCTGCGCGGTCGAGCGCTCCTGACCGAAGCCGAACCGCGGCGGCGGCCCGGCGGCTGTCGAGCCGCTGCTGGCGACGGCCTGGAGCCTGCCGTCGCGTGTTGTGACCCGGTCGACCGTCGGGGGCAGATAGGAGTAGTCGAAGCCCACCGCAGAGCCGTTCCAGCCGTTCCCGAGCGCAGCCGGGCGCCAGTTTGCAGAGGGCCCGGCGGCGGTCTCCAGCGAGCGCACCTCGAGCGCGACGCGCCGGTCGGAGACCGAGCCGGGCTGCACGTCGAGCTCGAGACCCACGATCGACAGCGGATACGAGGGCCGCGCCAGGCTGCCGTCGGGAAGACGGTGCGCGAGCTCGATCTCGTGCCGTGACTCGCGACCGGGAACGGATGGGAAGCGGTAGACGTGAAGCAGCCCGTCCCCGTCGCGCAGGTAGAGGAACACCGAGGGGCGTTCGCGATCGGCGTTGTTCTCGAGGTCGAGTCGCATCGTGATCGCCAGGCGCGCCGGCCGGCCCGGGAGCGCCGCCCCGGCGAGGGCCCCGCGTCGCTCGACGAGCGGCCGCAGCAGGTCGCCGAGCCTGCGCCCTGCGAAATCGTCCCGGACATGCACCACGCGGTCGGCGCGGTCGGCGTCGAGCGCGAGCAACGCGGCGGTCTCGACGCCGCCGCTCCCGATCGCAAAGCTGTCGGTGGCAGCGGGAAGCGCCTCGCTCGCCCCGAGCCAGGCGTAGCTGGAAGCAAGGTCGATTGTGGGAGGCGCCTCCGGGATCCCGGACGGCTCGACGCGCACGTCGGCACCTGCGGCGTAGCGCGCCTGGTCGATCTGAGAGCGGTGCCACGTGCTCGCGTACGTCGTCGCGAAGACGCCGATCGCGACTGCGAGCACGAGCAGGAGCACCGAGCGCGAGTAGGCGCGCGGGCGTCGCGCGAGCTGCCAAAAGCCGAGCGCCGAGACGGCGCCGCGCGACCCGGGAGTGAGCCGTTCGACGAGCGTCGCGGCGAGCGGCACCGCTCTCAGCGAGAGCAGCGCTCCCGCAAGCAGCAGCACGGCGGGCGCGGCGACGAGGAAAGGATCGATGCCAAGGCTCCCCTCGTGCGAGACGAGCGTCCCGTGGTAGCGGCGGAGCTGCCAGTACGCGAGCAGTGCGAGCCCCGCGAGCACGAGGTCGAGATGCGCACGCTGGGCGAGACCTGCGAGCGCCGGGCGGCTCCGCTCCCGCGCAACGGAGACGCGCCGCGCGCGCAGGGCGGGCAGGGCGAGCCCGAGGATGCAGACGACGCCCGCGGCGGCGGCGAGCAGGTAGGACGTCGTGGTGACGTGCGGCTCGAGATGCACGCCGACGTCCGCGAGCGGCCCGGCGCGGTTCAACACGCGCAGCGAGCCGGCCGCGAGCCACGGGGCGATCAAGACGGCGGGAACGGCGATGAGGGTCGCCTCGAGAAGCGCGAGGCCCGTGATCTGGCGCGCCGTCCCCCCGCGCAGGCGCAGGGTCTCGGTCACGCGGTAGCGGCGCTCGAGCAGGAGCGCCGTCGTGACGATCAGCCCGTAAGCCGCGAGCAGGGCGAGCTGGATGAACGGCACGAGCACGCCCGCTCTCGCGAGATGGAGCGAGTGATCGGCTTCGTCGAGGACCCTGGGCAGGTTCGTCTGGACGTCGATCTGCTCTCCGGCCGGCCGGCCCTCGTTCACGCGGCCCGCGAGGCCCGAGAGCGAACGCCGCACACGTGCTGCCTCGTCGAGCGTGAGGTTGCGCGTGTCGGGCTGGACGCGCCAGCGCAGGGTCTGGTCGCGCAGGCCGAGCTCGGCGAAGCTCTCGCGCGTCGTGACGAACGGGCCCGCGCCGGCGGTGGCGAGCGGCTC
>DASSBV010000184.1:0-5194 GCA_035698545.1 Gaiella sp.
TGGCGCTCGTGGCGACGTACGTCGCGCTCGGAGGCACGTCGTACGAGCCGACCCCGGTGGCGAACCCTTGCGCGCCCCGCCCGCACCGCGAGCCGAGCGGGAACGACGAGCGGCTCGAGCTCGTCGTGCTCGCCGCAGCGGACGCGGCTGCCTGCCGCCTCGGCGTCTCGCGCGAGGAGCTCGTCCTTGCACTTCGCTCGACCGACGAGCTCGACCAGCTCGCGGCGAAGAAGGGAAAGTCGCGGGACGAGCTCGAGGAGGCGCTCCGCGACGGGCTCGTCCGTGCGGTGGGGCAGGCGGAGGACGAGGGCCTGATTGGTGACACCACGGCCGGCGCCTTGCGATTCGCGGCCGAGCATCTGCCACTCGGGCTCCTGCTCGAGGTGCTCCGTCGGGGCTCATCCCTGCTAGATGGTTGATCGGTAATTCGCGCGAACCGGATGGCGCTCCAGACGCGGCGCCGGATCACCCCGTCCGGTCACGGCCCGTACCTTTGGGTACGAGCCGCACCCGGCCGGTGCGCCCGGCTTGGTCTGGAACGCCCCCGGACGTCACGCCAATTACCGATCAACCATCTTGGGCTGAGCCGCAGCGTAGGGTTCGGCCCGATGACCGCGCGGACGCGGAACCTGTTGTTCGGCGCACTCGGGCTCGCGGTCGTCGTCGTCACGTTCGCCGTCGTCTTGCCGCGGATCGCGAGCTACCGGGACGTCTGGGCTGTGGTACGGACGCTCGACAAGAGCTGGCTGCTCGCGATCGGCGTCGCCGTCGTCCTCAACATCGTGACGTACGCGCCACCGTGGATGCTCGCGCTGCCCGGGCTCCGCTTCCGGCAGGCGCTGCCGTTCACGCAGGCCTCGACGGCCTTCACGTACATCGCACCGGGCGGCGGGATCGTCGGGATGGCGGGGTCGTACGGCCTGTTGCGGATGTGGGGCTTCGCCTCGAACGACGTCGCGCGTGCCGTGACGGTCACGGGCATCTGGAACCAGCTCGCAAATCTCCTCCTCCCTGTGCTCGCCGTGATGCTGCTCGGGATCGAGGGGGACGACAGCAGCGCCTTTCTGACGACGGTGGCGCTCGTCGGCGCGGCAGTCTTCACGGTCGCGGTCGGCCTCCTCGCGATCGTCCTCTGGACGGACAACTTCGCACGCGCCGTCGGCGACCTGGCGGGACGGGTCGTCAGCCGGCTGCTCCGGATGATCAGGCGCGGGCCCGTGACCGGCTGGCCCGAGGCGTTCGTCCGGTTCCGGCGCGAGACGGTGGATCTCATCCGGCGCAGGTGGCATTGGCTGACCCTTGCGGCGATCGCGGGAAATCTCACGGTCTTCGCGGTGCTGCTCGTCTCGTTGCGCGCGGTCGGCGTCGAGTCGAACGAGGTCACTGGGATCGAGGCGTTCGCGGGCTGGTCGCTCGCGCGTGCGCTCCAGCTGATCCCGCTCACGCCCGGGGGGGTGGGCCCGGTCGAGCTCGGCCTGACCGCGATCCTTGTCGGCTTCGGTGGTGCGAATGCAGAGGTTGTCGCCGCGGTCCTGCTCTACCGGCTCTTCACGGTCGTCCCGACGTTGTTGCTCGGGCTCGCCACGATCGGCGCCTGGCGCTGGCTCGGACCGCGCCGGGCTGAGGAAGGAGTCGCTCCCACGACGGGGAATCCGCCGGGCGGGTGAAGGAGCAGAGCCACAAGGCGGAGATGTCCGCCGCGCTTCGCGGCGACTTCCAGCGGCTGCGTGCACGGGGCGTCTCCGCGGCGCTCGTCCCGCAGGACGAGCCCGCGCCCGACCAGGAGCCACCCGCCCTCGAGCCCGCACCGTCCGTCGCGCACGAAGAGCCGGCCGAGACGCCCTTGGAGCCCTCGGCGGAAGCGGCTCCGGACGAGCACCAGGACGACCCTCCAGCCCGCCGCGGCTGGTTCTCCCGCCTGGCCGGCCGCTAGCGGCCCAAGGGCCCGCGGCTAGCGTGTCGCGGTCATGCGCGCCGCGCGGAGACTCGCACGCCTGATCTGGGGGGACGACGTCGATCGCCCTCTGCGCCCCGTGCTCGGCGTCACGCTCGCCTCCCGTGCCGCAGGCTCGGGGCTTTGGAGCTTCATGGCGATCTGGGCGGTCGAGGAGCTCGGCGCGAAAAGCGAGTTGCCCTACGTCTACCTCGTCGGCGCCGTGTTCGCGGGGGTGAGTGGATTCCTGGGCGGGTACCTCTCGGACCGGGTCGGCCGGCGGCGCATGATCCTCGTCTCCGAGGCGCTGATGGCGGTCTACCCCCTCGTGCTCCTCGCCCTCTCGGACTCGAAGTGGGCGGCGCTCTTCGCACTGGCGCTGGCCGGGGCTTTGGGCTCGCTGGGTGGGTCGGTCGCGCAGGCGATGGTCGCCGACCTCGTCCCGCCGGAGCGGCATGAGGCCGCGTACTCGTCCGTCCGGGTCGCTGCGAACCTCGGAGTCGTGCTCGGTCCACCGCTCGGTGGTCTCGTGCTCGTGCTCGGCTCGTGGACGGCGCTCTTCCCGACGGTCGCGCTCCTCTCGGTGCTCGCGTGGGTCCTCACCTGGCGGTACCTACCGCACCGCGGCGAGTTCTCCCCGGAGGGGGCGCCTGAACGTGGATCTCTGGCGACGATCCTCCGCGACCGGCCGTTCCTCCTGTTCCTCGGCTCTGCGGTGTTCGCCTGGCTGGTGTATGTCGCGTACGAGGTCGTGCTGCCCGTCTCGCTCGTCGACGGCTTCGGCTACGAGCCCTCGGCGTGGGGTTTCCTCGTCTGGATCAACCCGCTCCTCGTGACGTTGTTCCAGGTTCGCCTCACGCGGGCGACGGCCGGGTACCCGTCCGCGCCGAAGCTCGTCGTCGCGCTGCTCGTGATGGGTCTCCCGTACCTCATCCTCGTCGCGTCCCACTCGGTTCTGGCGGTGGTCACGGTGGTGGTGGTCTTCGTGATCGGCGAGATGCTCTGGGTGCCGACGTCGCAGGCGGTGGTCGCGGAGCTCGCGCCGCAGGACATCCGCGGCGCCTACATGGGCGCGTTCGGCAGCGCGCCGGCGATCGGGTTCGCGCTCGCTCCACTGATCGGGCTCCAGATGCGGAACAGCTTCGGCGACGACGCGACGTGGACGACGTTCGCGCTCCTCGGCGTCGTCGCGGCCGCGCTGGGCGGGCTCGCGCTCGTTGGTGTCAGGCGTCGCGTGGACGCGGGGCCCTCTGCTGTACTGAAGACGTGAGACAGGACGAGCGGGAGTCGATCCTCCGCGAGGATGCGCCGCGCGCGCAGACCGCCCGGGAGCGGCGCGAGCTCGCGAACCTCCACGAGGACCTTCGCTCGAGCCCGATGCACGGCGCGCCGTTGCCGCTGCGGCTTCGGAACTTCCGTGTCGAAGCGGACGGCTACCTCGCCTCGCTCGGTGGGCCGCGGCACTACATGCTCCGGCTCCGCGAGATCGAGGCCATGACCGCCGACCACGAGCGCGCGCTCGAAGCCGAGCGCGCACGGCTCGCGAGCACGGTCTCACCCGAGGAGTTGCCGAAGGCATGGCGAGCCGTGGCGAAGGCGTGGCACTTCGACGAGGTGAACGACCTGATCGAGCGGCACAACCGCTGGTATCCGGTGGAGTCGAGGCTGCCGATGGATCCCAGGCGCGGGGACTTCGTGCTGGTGAACGGGCGCGACTACAGACTGGACTTGCTCGACGCGGAGTGGATCTTCACGCGATACCCCGCCGTGGCCGACCACGGCGCGGCTGCCGCCTGAGTCGCCGTCAGGCGGTGCGGAGCCGCGTCGCGCCGCGCGATGCGGCCACGAGCGTGAGCGCGCAGAGACCGGCGCAGACGAGGTATGGGACCGGATCGCCGAGCGCCTGGGCGAGTGCACCGCCGATCGCCGGCCCTGCGAGCGCGCCGACCGCCCAGGCCGTGTTCGTCACGCCGAAGCCGATCCCCTGTGGCAGCCCTGCCCGGTCCGAGCGGTCGGCGACGAGTGCCATGCCCGGGGTGTAGAAGCCACCGAAGGACACCGACGCGGCGACCACGAGCAGCGCGATCACCGCGGGCTCGCTGGCGAACGCAATGGCGGCAGCGACTGCAATCGACGCGATGAGGGCGATGCGCACGGGGTAGAGGCGGCCGTGGCGATCGGAGATCCTTCCGATCACCGGATTGACCACGACCTCGACGAGCCCGGCAACGACGAAGACGGCCGCGATCGCGAGCGCGCCGTAGCCGGCGTCGTCGAAGCGCAGCGGCACGAGCACGTCGAGCACCCCGAAGAACATCGCGGGCAGCGTGTTGAGCCAGAGCCCGCCGACGAACGCCCGGTCGCGAAGTGCCCGTGCGATCGCACCCGCGCTCGGCGCCTCGCGCGGCGCGGGCCGCACGAATGCGAGCGCGGCGACTAGCCCGACTGCCACGAGGGCGATCGTCACGAAGGAGCCCCTGATGCCGACGAGGTCGGCGAATCCACCGAACATCGGCCCCATCACGAAGCCCAGGACGGCGAGCCCGAACACGGTGCCGAGCGCCTGGCCGCGCCGCTCGCGCGGGACGCTGACCGCGACCCAGGCCAGTGCGCCCGCCCAGGTCGTCGCGCTCGAGATCCCCTGGACGAACCGGGAGAGGCCAAGAGCGAGTGGGCCGCCCGAGAGCGCGAACGCGAGGCTCGCGAGGGCGAGGACAGTCAGCCCGGCGAGCACGCCGCGCTTCGGCCCGATGCGCCCGACGAGCAGGCCGCCGGGGATCCCGCCGAGCAACGACCCCGCACCGTACGCGCCGAGGAGCAGCCCCGCCTCGAACTTGGACAGGTCGTACGTGTCCGCGAAGTGGGGGAGGAGCGGGATGATCGCCCCGAAGAGCATCGCGTCGAGGAACACGACGGAGCCGGTGAGGACGACGATGCGGCGCACCCGGCGAGGATACGGACGGTGCGGCCCAGGAGGTATTCGTCGGGGCGCGCCGCCGATCGCTGCAACACTGCTCGGCAGTTGCGACCGCGACAGCGGGCGCCTTCAGGGATGTGCCCCGCCGTAAGGCGGGGATCCGAGCGCAGGATTCCGCTCCTGCGGAATCCTGCTTGCGGACCAAAGCAAGCGCACCGAGTCGGTCTCGCCTTCGTCCAACTCACCCGATCGACCTTCGCCGAAGCGATTGCCGGGCGGGAGAGCCTTCAACCTCCGGCGCTCCGTGCTCGGTGCACTCGGAAACCTACTGGCCGATTTGGCCG
>DASSBV010000185.1:0-8850 GCA_035698545.1 Gaiella sp.
CGCGCTCGTGTGGGAGGGCTGGACGCAGCGGCGTCCACGGACGACCCAGATCGCCCGGGCCGTCACATCGCCGTCGTTCGAGAGCCGGTGCGGTGTCGACGGCGGCAACGTCAACGAGTCTCCGGGCCTGAGCGTGAGCTCCTCGCTCCCGACCACGGCGTGGAGCGTGCCGCTCAGGACGTGCACGAACTCGCGTCGGCCGTGACGGACGAGGGCGTCATCGGGACTGGATGAGCCGCCGGGGTCGTACGTGGTCTCGATGAGCTCCATCTCCTCGTCGGCCCAGACCATCAACCGCTTCCACCCGACGCCGGAGTCGAGCCTGATCGCCGGGCTCTCGTCGGCGCGCTGGAGCACGAGCCCCGGCTCCACACCCTTCCGGTCGAAGAGCATCTCGTCCACGGTCACGTGGAACTCCGAGGCGAACGCGCACAACGTGCGGATGGAGGGGTGCATCTTGCCGTTCTCGTAGCGCGAGATCGCGCTCGGCGATAGGTCGAGCCTTCGCGCAAGCTCGCGGAGCCCGAGGCCGCGACGGAGGCGGATCGCGCGGAGGCGCGGGCCGAGGGACGAAGCAGCATCCGGGCGCGTCACAGCGGCCTGTTCGGATCGCATCGGCGCGGTCGCGGCCCGGCGGGTGCGAGCTCGGGAGGCGGAGGGCGAGTGTGCACGGACGCGGTTCACGGCGTCGTCCTACGCCTGACCGGCCGCGTCGCCGCGGCTCGTGCTGCGGCGCACCTGGCTGTAGATGAGCGCGGCGGCCACGATCAGGAGCCCCTGGAAGATGTACTGCCATTCCTGGTTCAAGCTGAGGAACGTTGTCGCGTTCAGGACCTGGACGCTCAGGCCGGCGCCCATGAGCGTGCCGACGAACGTGCCTCGCCCGCCAAGCAGGCTCGTGCCGCCGAGGACGACCGCGGTGATCGAGGTCAGCGTGTACCCCGTGCCCTGACCGGGATCCCCGACCCCGAGCTGGGCGAGCAGGACGACCGCGCCGAGAAACGTGAGCAGGGAGGCGCCGACGTACCCGAAGAGCGCGGTTCTGTTCACGGGCACGCCGACGCGGCGCGCCGACTCCTCGGCCGACCCGACCGCCCGGACGCGGAGGCCCGGTCGCGTCCTGCGGAGCCAGAGCTCGAGGCCGAACGCGAAGAGCACGAACACAACGAATGCAACCGGCACCGGGCCGACCTTCGTCGAGATGCGATCCGTGACGGACGTGGCGATGTACCCGTCCGGCGCGTCCCGCAACGTGAACGCGAGGCCTCCCAGGGCGATGTAGGTGACGAGCGTCGCGGCCACCGGTGTGAACCGGGCGAAGCGGATCAGCGACCCGTTCAACAGGCCGACGCCGATCGCGCAGCCGAGCATCGCGAGGAACCCGAGCGCCCAGACCGCGCTCGATTTTCCGTCGAGGACGAAGAACGACGCGACCACCACGAGGAAACCGGCGAGGGGGCCGACCGAGAGGTCGATTCCGCCCAGGAGCAACGCGAACGTCTGACCGAGGGAGATGAAGCCGAGCGCAGCGCAGGCGAACATCACCGAGGTGATGTTGAAGTCGGAGAAGTACCGGTCGTTCTGCGACCAGACGTACGCGCCGAGCGCCAGCATCACCGCGGCGAGTACGACGACCGGCGCATAGTCGCCCTCGATGAACCGTGCGAACCGCGAGCTCCCGAGCGAACGGCCGCGGGGCTGCTCGGACATGTGGGTGGTCGCGCTGACCGCGGCGTGGACGATCTTCTCCTCGGTGACGTCGTCGCCCTCGAGCGTGGCGACGGCCTGGCCGCGGGACATCACGATGACCCGATCGCAGAGCCCTTCGAGCTCAATCGCGTCGCTCGACGCGATCACCACGGGAACTCCCCGCGCGCTCACCTCTCTCAGGATCCGGTAGATCTCGGCGCGCGCGCCGACGTCGACGCCCTGCGTCGGCTCGTCGGCCACGAGCAGCGCCGGATCGGAGAGCAGCGCGCGAGACATGACGACCTTCTGCTGGTTTCCGCCCGACAGGGAAGAGACCGACGCCTCGAGGGAGGGGGCTTTCACAGCCAGCTCCGACAGCTCGCGCTCCACGGCGTCGATCTCGCGGCGCCTGCTCACGAACGGCCCCGTCGTGAACAGGTCGAGCGCGGTCAACGCGGCGTTCTCGCGCACGTTCAGGTCGACCATCAACCCCTCGGTGAGCCTGTCGGCGGGCATGTACGCCGCGTTCTCGAGCAGCGCCTTCCGTGTCAGGCCCGTGCCCTCGACGTTCACGGTGCCCGTCGAGCGGTCGAGCCCTGCCAGCGCGCGAAGCAGCGCACGCTGGCCGTTCCCCACGATCCCGGCGACGCCCACGATCTCGCCCTTGCGAGCGGAGAACGAGACGTCGTCGAAGCCGCGCCCGGACAGGCCCTCGACACGCAGCACGGGGCCCTGGTCGTTCTCCGACGGCCGCTTCGGCGGGAACGTCGCCTCGAGCGTGCGCCCCACGATCAACGCGAGGAGCTCGTCGTCGGAGATCTCAACGACGGGCGCCGTACCCCTGACCCGTCCGTCTCGCAGCACCGTCACCCGGTCCGCGATCTCCCGAACCTCCAAGAGCCGGTGCGTGATGTACACGACGGCCGTCCCGTCGGCGGCGACCTTGCGCACTGCGTCGAAGAGCAGCTCCACGGAGTCCCGCGAGAGCGGCGCCGTCGGCTCGTCGAGGATCAGGAGCCGGGGTTGCGCCGCGAACGCCTTCGCGAGCTCGAGAAGATGCCGCTGGGCGACGCTGAGCGACGACACGCGGTCTTCGAGGTGACCGCGGAAGTGGACGTCCGCGAGCAGGGAGCGCATCGCCCGCGCGACGTTCGAGTCGCGTCGGCGGAGGTGCTCCGGCGACACCGCGACTCTGATGTTCTCCGCGACCGTCAGGTCCGGCAGGAGGGCCGGGTGCTGGTGGACGATCGCGATGCCGAGCGCCTGGGCGACAGCCGGCGTGAGGTGGCCGACGGACTCGCCGTCGAGCACGATCGTTCCAGCGTCCGGCGCGGTCGCACCGGAGGCGATGTTCATCAGGGTCGACTTGCCGGCGCCGTTCTCGCCGAGCAGGGCGTGCACTTCGCCGGGCAGCACGTCGAACGTGACGTCCGTGAGCGCTGCGACCGCGTCGAAGTGCTTCGTGATGCCGCGCAGCGACAGCGTCGGCGGCGCGGCGAGCGCGGTCGTCGGGGCGGTTGGCGGGCTGGTGGTTGTCTCGTTGGCCACGTCTGCTGGTCCGTCACGCGGGGCGGGTGCGGCGGTCGTGAACGCCGCACCCGCCCCGAGCGCGCTCTCTTATCCCTTCACGAGCTTCGCCTGTGCGGCGGCAGGCAGCTCGGCCGAGAGGTAGATGTCACCCGGCAGCTTCGACTGGCACTCGACCGGATTCGGCTTCCCGGTCGTCGAGTCCTCGAACACGAGCGACGGGAAGTGCGTGCTCTTCGGCTTCTTGCCCCCGGTGGCGAGCGCCACGGCCCAGTCGATCGCGAGGCGGGCGTGGTCGTTCTGCGTCGAGACCGTGAACAGCTTGAACGTGGGGTTCTTCTTGTAGTTCTTCTTCCAGAAGCACCCGAGCACGTTCCCGTCCGACGCCGCGAGCGCGGGGATCTTGCGGCCGCTCTTCGTGAACTCGGGCAGGGCGCCCACGAGCGACGGGCCGAAGTCCGACACGATCACGTCGATCTTCGGGTACTTGGCGATCGCCGCGGAGAGCACCTTCTGGGTGAGGGCCGGATCCCAGTTGGTCACCTCGAACGGCTGCTCGCCGATGAACTTGTACTTGTGCGTGGGGTCGAGGATCTTGTGGAGACCCTTGTTCTCGTCGACGCCCTGGCTGTTGCCCTTCGGGCCGCTGAGCATGAGGATGTTGCCGCCCTTCGGCAGCACGCGCTTGATCCACCGCCCCCAGTTCTCGCCGGCCTGGGCGAACGGCGTGTCGACGAACACGTCGTAGTCGACGCCCGCCTTGCCGCCCGGGGCGACGCGATACGGAACGGTCACCACGCCCGCCTTGTACGCGCTCCGCAGCGCGGGCAGCATCGCCTTGCCGGCGTCCGGGAACACGACCAGCGCGTCGACGCCCTTGGCGACCATGCCCTGGATGTCCGAGATGGCCTTCTGCGTGTTGCCCTGCCCGTCGGCGTAGTCGATCGAGCTCACGCTCGGGCATTTCTTCGCCTCGGCACGCGCCGACGCGGTCGTGACGAGACGCCAGCTGTTGCCTCCGAAGCCGTCCGTGAAGCCGAGCTTGATCTTCTTCGGCCCACACCACGACGGGGCCTTCGTCGTCTCCGCGGACGACGCCGTCGCGGCGACGAGCACGCTGACGCTGATTAGCGCTGTCGCAAGCAGCGCCCACACCTTCCTTCGAGTCATCGCACGTCTCCTTCCTTCCTGCTCGATGGTTGTCCGCATGACGTGAACGGGGTCTCAGGTGGGGGCGACCTTCGCCGGGCGACGGCCCGTGACGCGTCGCGCAAGGGCTCCCCAGTTGACGCTGTAGAGGGCGACGCCGACCGCCAGCGCCCCGGCCTGTACGAGCGTGCGGGTCGCGTACGACACGCCCAGCGCAAGCACGAACTGGTCGAGCTGGGACAGGAAGAGGGCCGCGACCGCAGTCGCCACGAGGTTGCCGCGCCCGCCCAGCAGCGACGTCCCGCCGAGCACGACCGCCGCCACGGTCGGCAGGAGGTAGTTGTTGCCCTCGTAGGCCGTCGGCTGGTTGACGATGCCCGCGTGCATCACGGCGGCGAGGCAGTACAGGACCTGTGCCCACAGGTACGCGGAGCTCTGCTGGCGCCGCACCCGGAGCCCCGCTGTCCGCGCCGCGACCTCGTTCGCTCCGACGCCTTCGAACCGGCGCCCGACGGGCGTGAGCTTCACCACCGTGGCCACGAGCGCGGTCGCCGCGACCGCGAAGTACACGGGAGCCGGGATGCCGAGCCACAGGCCGCCGCCGACCCGCGCCAGGCGCGCGGTGGTCGTGGTCGGGATCCCCGACGTGTACCACAGCACCGCCCCGAAGAGCAGCGCATTCGTCCCGAGCGTCGCCACGATCGGATTCAGGCGCATCCGCCCGACCAGCCAGCCGTTCACCGTCCCGGCGACGACGGCCGCCAGGAACGCGATGCCGATCGCCGGCCAGAGGCGTGCGTTGTCGCCCGCGGGGTACTTCGTGAGGATCACGACGTAGAGCGAGAGACCGCCCGCTACGGACAGGTCGATTCCGCCCTGCATGACGACGAGCGTCTGGCCGAGCGACGCGATCGCGAGCGCCGCGGCGAACGGCAGCATCGTCAGCAGCGTGCCCCTCGTGACGCTCGACGAGGCGAAGAGGTAGCTCGCGGCGAACAGCGCAAGCGTTGCCACGCTGACGGTCGCGAGGCCGCGAGACACGATGCGCCGCGACCCTCGCGGTACAGACCCCGTTGGCTCGTGCGAACCGGTCCGTTGCGGCCTTGACACCACCTAGGCGGACGATAGTAACGTGCCCGCCACATGTTCACAAGTTGTACGGTTAACAGCGCGCCGATGTTCGTTTTCAATGAACAGCATCGTGCGTGTCTTTGGCCGAGGAGGCGGTGATCCAATGGGTCGAGTCCAGGGCCGAGTCGTGATCGTGACGGGAGGCGCCGGCGGGATCGGAGCCGCCGCGTGCCGCGCGATCGCCGCCGAGGGCGGCAAGGTCATGGTCGCCGACCTCGATGCCGCGAGGGCGCGGGCGGTCGCGGACGGCATCGTCGAAGACGGCGGTATCGCCGAGTCCGTCGGGGTCGACGTCACCGACCGCGAGCAGGTGCGCGCCATGATCGACAAGGCGGTCGAAGCGTTCGGCGAGCTCAACGTGATCTTCAACAACGCCGGGATGAACCGTCCGCGGGGCTTCATGGACGTCGATCAAGCGAACTTCGAGGAGATCGTCCGCGTGAACACCTGGGGTGTCATCGTCTGCACGCAGGAGGCCGCGAAGCAGATGATCTCCCAGGGCTCCGGCGGCAAGATCGTCAACACCGGCTCGATCGCGAGCAGGCAGGGCTTCTGGGACTTCGTCCCCTACTGCGTCGCGAAGTTCGGGACCCTGGCCGTCACGCAGGCGGCCGCCCGCGGGCTCATCGAGCACGGCATCACGGTCAACGCGTTCGCCCCCGGCGTGGTCGACACCCCGATGTGGGTCGGCCTGAACGAGGACATTCGAGCGATACACGGGCAACCCCCGGAGGCCGATCCGATGCACGACTTCGCCACGGGGACGCTGATCGGGCGCCCTGCGTCACCCGCGGAGATCGCGCCGTTCCTCGTGTACCTAGCGTCGCCCGAGTCCGACTACATGACAGGTCAGATGTACATGGTCGACGGCGGACAGGTCCTTGTCTGACGCGTCGAGAAGGGAGTGACCATGAAGGGTCTGCACCACGTCGGCATCACGGTCGAGGACCTCGACGCGTCGATCCGCTTCTACCACGACGTCCTCGGCCTTGAGTTCTCGAACGAGCCGAGCCCCTGGTTCGAGGGAGAGGAGCTGGGCGACGCAGTGGGCGTGCCGGGCGCTGCGCTGCGACAGGTGAGCCTGCTGCTCGGGGACACGACGCTCGAGCTCCTCGAGTACAAGAGCCCGCCGAGCGAGACCACCGCGCCGCTCAAGTCCAACAGCCGGGGAGCCTCTCATGTGGCGTTCCTCGTAGACGACGTCGGGGCGAAGAAGGCAGAGCTCGAGGCCAAGGGCGTGGAGTTCTACAGCGAGGTCAACAGCGTCGACGAGGGCGTGCTCGCCGGGTGGAGGTGGGTCTACTTCGAGGATCCAGACGGCTACCCCCTCGAGCTCGTCGAGGTCGCGTATTACAACGCCGAGGAGCGCCGCGCCGGAATCGCCGCGTATCTCGCGTCGCGTCCGTAGCGCTGCCCGGGACTGTCTCCGTGGCGCCCTCGGGACGGCCACGGCATGCCAGGACACGCCATACGACGTGGTACCTTCATTCAGCGGTACCGTGCGCCTGTTCGACGACACTGAACGACCGAGATCGATATGAAGAACACACCGGCAGCAGGTAAACAGCGGCGACGACGTCGGACGTCCGTCCTCGACGACGCAACCGGCGACAGGCAGGTCCTTCGCCACGATCTCGGCCACCGCCTTCGAACGGCCCGCGAGCAGAAGAACATCGGTCTCCGGGAGCTCGCGAGGCGGTTGGGCGTGTCCCCCAGCTTGATCTCGCAGATCGAGACGGGAAAGACCGAGCCCTCGATCAACACGCTCTTCGCGATCGTCAGCGAGCTCGAGCTCCCCGTCAACGAGATCGTCTTCCAGTCCCGCCACGCCTCGTCCCAGGCGACGGACGCTCCAAAAACCGGGAACGGCCGCGCAAGCGGCCGCGCCGACGGGGCTCTTCGGGCCAACGTGCCCGAGGCACCCGAATCGCCGGTCCAGCGCGGCACGAACCGGACGTCGATCAGCCTCGAGTCGGGTGTGAGCTGGGAACGGCTCACCGCGCAGCCGGACCACAACGTCGACTTCCTCATCCTGCGCTATCCCCCGGGAAGCGAGTCGACGCCGCCCGATTCCCTGATGAGGCACAACGGCACCGAGTACGGCTACATCCTCAAGGGACGGCTCCAGGTCTCGATCGGCTTCGATACGTACGAGATCGGCCCGGGCGATTCGATCGCATTCGACTGTACCCAGCCGCACCGCTTCGCGACGGTCGGAGACGAGACGGTCGAGGCGGTGTGGTTCGTCGTCGGTCGCCGCAACACGCTCTCGGTCGACGACCCGTCGACCGTCTTCTAGGCCCCCGTCGTAGAGAACGTTCCCTAGGCGGCCGTCTCCCGGTCTTCGCGCTTGGTGACGAAGCCTGCGTCTTCCAGGCTCGCTGCGCCGGCGTAGTACCAGGCCATGACGACCTCGGCATCCGAGGTGTTCTCGAAGCCGTGGTAGGCGTTCTGGGGGACGAACACCGCCTCCCCCGGGCCAAGCTCGATCGCGTCGTCGGCGACGTACGCGGTGCCTGAGCCAGAGACCAGGTACTCGACTTCCTCCGCGTTCGGATGCCGGTGCAGCTCGTGCTTGGCGCCCGGAGGGAAGTACGTCACGCCGAACACCGTCTTCGACGATCCAACGCTCTCTTTCGTGACCAACCAGCGCACGTCCATGTCGACCCACCCGCGCTCGGGGATGCCGGGGCTCGTCTCGGTCGTGTGCACGGAGACCTTGTACGGATGTTCGCTCACGCTCACCAGCCGTCCTTCCCGAGGTGTAAACGGTGTTCGCCTGGACTGTACGAAAGCGCTGTCCGCGGGTCAAACCGCAGCGGCTAGTTCTCGACGGTGACGAGCGTGCCGATCGGGGTGTAGGGCCACACCTTCGCGGCAGCGGGGAGCGGGAGCTCGACGCAGCCGAGGCTCTGCGGGGTGCCGAAGCTCGCGCGGGGGAAGGCGTGGATCGCGTCGCCGCGGTTGAAGTAGCTGATCCAGCGGATCCCGGGATCGTTGTAGTGGGTGCCGTCGGGGTTCGTGCCGCTCATCGTCCCGACCGGAATGTGCTCGAAGACCGGGAAGGTGCCGAGCTGGGTCGGCGCGGCGGGGACACCCGTGTTTCCCGGTGAGCTGAGGATCGTCTGCCCGTTGTGCCAGAGCGTCAGGGACTGCGGGACGTTTCGGTGGACGTAGACGTAGCTGTAGCCGTCGGTCTTCTTCCGCCCGGCGAGCGTGTCTGCGAGGAGCGCGCCCCACACCTGCGGGCCGACGAAGGCGTCGACGTCGAGGTGGTGCTCGTGCTGGAACATCATCACGGCGCCCCGGACGATCTCGTTCCACTCCCCGGTCTTCCAGATCGCGTGAAGCTCG
>DASSBV010000186.1:0-3477 GCA_035698545.1 Gaiella sp.
CACGTCGCTCGTGTCGAGCCGGCTGCCCTCCTCCGGCGTCGCAGGACGCACGCGGCGCTCGACGACGCGTGACCGCGGGACACGACCCGAGCGGCGCATCTCGTCGGTGAAGGAGAGGATGCGGCTCGCGGTCCGGTTCGCCCGCACGGGGGCGACGAACGTCCCGCGGCCCGGCACGCGGTAGACGAGGCCCTCCTGCACGAGGCGCTGCACCGCGCCGCGCGCCGTCATCCGCGAGACGGCGAACTCCTCGCAGAGCTGCGCGTCGGACGGCATCGGGTCGTGCGGCTCGAGCACCGCGACGCGCGCACGGAGCGACTGCTCGATCGTCAGATACCGGGGAACCGGCTCAGCCACGACCGTCCGCCGCCCATCTCTCCGGATGATGGAGGGAGACCCCGTGGAGGCCCGCGTCGACGAGAGTCAGATGCCAGCGTCCGAGGTTCGCGGAGACGAGCATGTCCCGATCCGGTCCCACGAAGACGACGTTCGTCGGCGCCGACAGCAGCGTCCCCTGCGGGTCCTCGGCGATCGTCTCGACCGCGCCCGACGCGTCGACGTGGACGATCCGGTCCGGCCGGTAGCAGGAGACGACGATGCCGCCCTCGAGGGTGAGCGCGACGCCGTCGGGCACGGTCCCCGGAAGCCGGGTCACCTCCTCGAGCTCACCGGTCTCGAGGTCGAACCTGCTCAGGGTCGGCCGGTAGCTCTCGACCATCCAGAGAAAACGGCCGTCCGGCGAGACCGCGCAGCCGTTGGGGAAGTGCGGCAGGCCGTCCGAGAAGACCTCGAGCGTGCCGTCCCCCGCGAGCCGGTAGACGCGGCCGTTGTCGCGCGCCCAGTGCCCGGAATCGGAGAAGTAGAGGGTTCCGTCGGGCGCAAAGGCCGGGTAGTTCGGCTGCGTCAAGCCGTCGCGAAGCGTGGCCACAGCGCTGTCGTAGACGCAGAGCGCCTCGCCGCAGCACACGGCCAGCCGCCCGCGACCGTCGACGGCGAGGCCGAGCACGAAGCCGGGCGCGCGCGCCGCCTCGGCCCAGGTGCGGGCGTCGAGGTCGACGCGATAGAGCTGACCGGCCTCGCCACCCGCCCAGAGAACGCCGGACGCGGGGTCCCACGCGACGCCCTCGGGGTGGTCGAGGTCGTCGACGAGGACTTCAGTCCTCCGCATGGCCGACCGCTCCGTTGACGGTGAGGCCCCCGTCGACCACGAGCTCGTGGCCCGTGATGTAGCGCGCCGCGTCTGTCGCGAGGAAGAGCACGGAGCCGGCCACGTCGGCGGCGGTCGCGATACGCCCGAGCGGGATCCTCTCCTCGTAGGTGCGGCGGACACCGGCCGTGTAGGCGTGGACGTTCATCTGCGTGTCGGTCGCGCCGGGGGCGACCGCGTTGACCGTGACGCCGTGCGGGGCGAGCTCGAGGGCGAGGGTCTTCGTCAGCGCCTCGATCGCGCCCTTCGCGGCCGCGTACGCGGCCAGCCCCGGGACGGCCTGGATCCGCGCGGCGGAGGTGACGTTGACGATCGAGCCGTATTCGGCGGCGACCATCCGGCGGGCGGCAGCCCGGCAGCCGTAGAAGTAGCCGTGCAGGTTCGCGCGGAGCAGCCCGTGCCAGTCCTCGTCGGACGTGTCGAGTGCCGGCCTGACCATCAGACGAGCCGCGTTGTTGACCCAGACGTCGATTCCACCCCACGCGGTCTCGACCCGCTCGGCGAGCGCCTCCGCGGCGTCGGGGTCGCCCGTATCGCCTGCGACAAAGATCCCGTCGACCGGCGCGCCCCCGTCCAGCGAGATGCCCGCGACCCGGGCGCCGGCCTCGGCGAACCCGCGGACGACCGCCTCGCCGATGCCGCTCGACGCGCCGGTGACGACGACGCGGCGCCCCGTGAGGTCGAAGCGCGAGGCCATCGCCGCAACCGTATAGCTGTCTAGACGGCTAGAGCAAGCCGCGGCTCCCACGCAAAGGCGCGGGCCGGGTTCGCGACGAAGATACGGTCCGCCAGCTCGGTACCGAGCTCACGCTCGAGCCGCGGCTTGAAGCGCGCGAAGACGTAGTCGAGCCCAGGCCCGCCGCCGTACGCGCGCAGCATGTTTCGCCGGCCGGTGTCGCCCCCTACGAGCAGCCGATCGGCATGGCCCGCCCCGGCGAGGTCGGCGATCAGCCGGAGGATCGTCGAGTCGGGCCAGTACTTCGTGCGTCCAGGGCCGTCCAGCTGGAGCGTCGCGCCCGTTGCGGCCGTCTCCGCGTGCTCCCCGGCGTCGGGGTTGCGGTCGACGTGCGCAAGGACCACCGAGGTAGGCGGGACACCGAGCCCCGCGAGACGCTCCACGATCGCGAGCCCCATCGTGCCGTGCTGCGTGTGCACGCAGACAGGCGCACCCGTCCGCTCGTGCGCGGCGGCGGCGGCTTCGAACACCATCACCTCGAAGGGAGTCAGGCGGTGGTAGCTCGCGCCGACCTTGACGATCCCGCAGCGGTCCTCCAGGTCGGTGACGAACCGCTCGGCCAGGCGTTCGACGGGCTCCGCGCGGAACGGGTCGTCGGCCGCGTAGTGCGCGTCGCGATGGAGGCCCGTGGCGGCGACGACGTGGAGCCGCGTCGCCTGCGACACCCGCTCGAGCCCGTCGAGGTCGCGGCCGAGCCCGAGCGGCGTCCAGTCCACGAGCGAGCGTCCTCCCGCGTCGACGAGCGTCTGCGCCTCCTCGATCGCCTTGTCGACGTCGAGGAACTCCTCGCCGGGTTGCGCCGGCGTGTCGAGGAAGAGGTGCTCGTGCGCGTCGCACGGCCCGAGCGATGCCGGGTCGATATCCCCGAGGACCGTGCGCACGATCCTCATTGCGCCGTCCACCCGCCGTCGACGGTGAGCACCGCGCCCGTGACGAACGGCGCGGTGGCGAGATAGAGGCAGGCTCGGGCGACGTCCTCGGGTGTGCCGAAGTCGCCCGTCAGCGGCTGGAGCTCGGGCAGCCGTGCCCGTATCCCAGGATCCGACTGGGCACGGGTGCTCATCGGGGTCTCGATCAGCCCGGGCGCGACCGCGTTGCAGCGGATCCCCTCGGGCGCGTACGTGACCGCCATCGCCCGCGTCAGGCCGACCAACCCCGCCTTCGAGGCCGCGTAGGCATGCGTCGCGAAGTCCCAGTCGCCCCCGACGAGCCCGAGCACCGACGCGACGGTCACGATCGCGCCGCCCCCGTTCTCCCGGAGGAGCGGGATCGCCCGCTTCGCGTAGAGGAAGACGGTTCGGAGGTTCGCGTCGAGCACTGCGTCCCACGCCTCCTCCGTGCACGTATCCACGGGGCCGTCGCCGAGCCGGCGGCCGCTGATGCCGTGGGCGCAGACGAGCGCGTCGAGACGACCGAGCTCGGGAAGCGCGTCGTCCACGTCGACGCCGTGCACCTCGAACCCGGCCTCCTCGAAGACGCTCACCGTCGCGCTCCCGATGCCGCCGCGCGAGCCCGTGACGACCGCGATGCTCAC
>DASSBV010000187.1:0-14992 GCA_035698545.1 Gaiella sp.
CACCTTGATCACTGCGAGGTAGTTGCCGTTCTGCGTGCTCATCTCGACCTGCCTGAGGGTCAAGCTCTCATCGAGCTATGGGTAGGGCTGAAACACGTGATTCGAAGCCAGGGTACGGACTCCTTGTCGGCAATGTCAACGAAAGTCTCAAGGCGTGCTGGAGGTCGAACCCTCGGCCTCTACCTGAGGGTCGGAGCCTGGCGGGCCGGCGACCGGCCGGTCCGGGACGCTGACGTCGAGGTAGCCGGCGCCGATCGGGAGCTGCGGGATCACCCGCGCGGCGACCGCGAGCTTCAGGTCGACGTCGCGGATGTCGCCGAGCCGGAGCTCGAGCCCCGACTGGAGCCGGAGCATCAGCTGCTCGTTCTCGGTCGTCAGTGAGACGACGCGGCCGGGGAAGTGTGCCCCCGCGAGCGGCGTCACGGCCTCGACCGCGACCCGCAGGTCGCCGTCCACGATCGCCCCCTTCTCCAGCGTGACGTCCTTCGCGACCCACATCCGCGCGAGTCGCGGCTTGTCGTGCCTGTCGACCCGTGCCATCACGCGGCCGCGGTCGGAGAGGACATACGACGCGGCACCCTGGCGCGCGACGGCGACCGGGCGCTCGGGGTCGACGGTGACCCGCAGGGTGTGTGGAAACGCCCGGTCGAACGAGACGCCCGCGACGGTCGAGAGCTCGAGGACGTCGGCGCGCGCAGCGTCGAGGTCGAGTCCGACGAGACTGTTGCCCTTTCGGTCGGACAGGGCACGCTCGACCTGCCCGGCGACGCCGGGGCCGGCACCGGTCACCTCGATCGAGCTGACGCCGAAGAGGCTCGTCTCCCGGGCGAGCAAGAGCGCCACGAGCACCCCGGCGAGCACGCCGAAGGCGATCAGCAGCGCGCGGCCGGAGGGGACGAGCCGGCCGAGCTCGAGGGGATCGCCGGGATCCCTGCGCGGAAAGGGGACGACGACACTCGCCGTCCGCGCAGGCGGTCGCTCGCGTCCCGCTCGTCCCCTGGTGGCCACGGGAGCGATTTCGGCGCCGCAGCCCGTTTTCCTAGAGGCTTGATGTGGGTTAGACGTGCGTGTCGGGGAGGGCATGCACCAAGCAGCGCGGTCGGCTCGATCGGTGTGCAGGCTGGAGCGCCTGAATGCCGATCGAGCCGGGCGCGCTGCGCCGTGTGCAGGCCCCCAGCCGCGCGTGCGGCTAACCCACATCAAGCCTTTAGTGCCGCAAGGCCGGAGACACCCAGCCCTGCGGGGACTTCAGCCTGGGCGTCCACGGCGCGGACGCACCCGGCCTGATCGATCTCGAAGACCGTGAGCGATCAAGCGCTTGGCCAGGCGCCGCCTCCGGACGACGCTCATGTCAATAGAGTCCGTCATCCGCGCCTGGTGAGGCGCGGCAGCCGATGACCCGAAGGCAACGCTTGACGCTGCTCGCCGCCATCCTCGGCTCCGGCGTGGCGACTCTCGATGGGACGATCGTGAACGTCGCCCTGCCTGCGATCGAGCAGGACCTGGGCGGCGGGCTCACCGCCCAGCAGTGGGTGGTGAACGCGTACCTGCTGACGCTGGGCTCGCTGATCCTGATCGGAGGCTCGCTGGGTGACATCTACGGCGAGCGCCTCGTGTTCACGGTCGGAGTGGCGGGGTTCGGTGTGTTCTCGGTGGCGTGCGCCCTGGCCCCCACGATTGGCCTGTTGATCGCCGCTCGAGCGCTCCAGGGTGTTGCCGCAGCGTTGTTGACGCCGAGCTCGCTGGCGATCATCATCGGCGCGTTCCGGAGCCGAGAACGCGGCCCTGCAATCGGCACGTGGACCGCGTGGAGCGGGATCGCAGCGGTCATCGGCCCGCTGGCGGGCGGCGTGATCGTCGACCAGGCCTCGTGGCGCTGGGTGTTCGCGCTCAACGTCCCCCTGGTTGCGGGGACAATCGTGCTCGTGCACGCGGCCGTCCCGCGAACGCCGAAGGTGGCCGGGCGCCGCGTCGACGTGATCGGGGCGGCCCTCTGCGCAAGCGGGCTGGGCGGGATCGTCTTTGCGCTGATCGAGCAGCCGCGCCTTGGCTGGACGAGCCCCGCCATTCTCGTGCCGCTCGTTGGAGGCGCTCTCGCTCTTGTCGCGTTTCTCGCCTACGAGCGCCGGGCGGCGCAGCCCATGCTCACGCTGAGCCTGTTCGAACGCCGCAACTTCTCGGTGGGCAACGCCGAGACGCTCGCGATGTACGCGGGACTCGCGATCCTGTTCTTCTACCTCGTGATCTTCCTGCAGCAGGTGGCCGGCTACAGCGCTCTCGAGGCCGGGCTTGCGACGCTGCCGACGACGCTGATCATGTTCGCCCTCTCGAGCCGCTTTGGCGCCCTCGCAGACCGGTACGGGCCGCGACTGTTCATGGGCGCCGGCCCGCTGATCGCCGCGGCCGGCATCCTCCTCCTGCTGCGCACCGGGCTGGACACGTCCTACGTCGCGGAAGTCTTCCCCGCGATCGTCGTGTTCTCGCTCGGCCTGACGATGACGGTGGCGCCGCTCACCGCGGCGGTGCTCGCGGACGCGGACGAGTCGGACGCGGGAATCGCCTCCGCGGTCAACAATGCCGTCGCCCGTGTCGCGGGGCTCGTGGGAGTACCCATCGCCGGAGTCGTCGCCGCGAGCACCCTCGTCGGCGACACGTTCGTTGCCGACGGCGCCTCGGTCGACGCCTTCCACCGCGTCGTCGTCATCTGCTCCGCGCTGGTTGCGACGGGCGGCGTCGTCGGCGCCCTCGGCATCGTGAACGCGCGCCGGGTCGTCGAGGCGAAGAGGTGCGCGGGAGGACAGCTCGTCGGAGCCCCGGAGCCGGCCGTCGACTAGATGGCCCGCCGCACCTCTCCGACGGGTCGGATGACGCGAAATGGAGTCATCGCCCGATAGCCACGTCAACGGGTCGGCGGTAGCCTGAAGCTAGGAGTCGATGCGTTAGGAGACGATATGACCAGGCGTGGCTCAGGCGATCTGGGGCGCCGTGTCGCGGAGCGTCGGCGGGAGGTTGGCTTGACTCGCGACGAGGTCGCGTTGCGGGCGGGGATGCACAGCGGCTACCTCGACTACCTCGAGCAGAGCCCGGACGCTGCGATGACGGCGGGCGCCCTCCTGCGTTTGGCGGCTGCGCTGGAGACGACACCGGAGTTTCTGAGGGGCGGTCAGGTCGATCGGCCTCCGGGTCCGGGGCGTGCTGGCCCGCACCCTCGTCTCGACGTTCTCAGCCGTGAGGAGTGCGAGCGGTATCTCGCTGCGGGCGGCGTCGGGCGTTTCGTGTTCCTTGCCCCACAGGGGCCGGTGGCGTTGCCGGTCAACTTCCGCTTCCTCGACGGCGACGTGCTGTTTCGCACCCGGCCGCAGGGTGCGCTTGCCGCGGCGGCGGGTACGACTGTCAGCCTCGAGGTCGACCAGATCGACGAGGCGATGAGCGAAGGGTGGAGCGTGCTCGTGACTGGCCGCGCACGGCTCGTCGACGACCCGGCGGAGTTGGAGCAGGCAGCCGGCCTCGGCATCGAGCCCTGGCCGGGTGGCCGCCGTGAGGCGCTCATGCGGATCGAGACGGAGGCGATCTCCGGCCGCCGCATCCGCCAAGGCAGCCTTGCATAGTCGTTCGCGGGGTCCCAGCGGCTGGAGAAACGCAGATGAGGTCGCCGCGCGCGCGTGATGCGGCGCTCTCCCCATAGTCGAAGTCTCATGTCGTTGCGACGCTGCCAACAGCAACGGAAGGAGCGTGCAACGGAAGGGATGTGCTGTGTTGGTCGGAGCTTTACCTGCACCGCGTGTCGCTGATACGAGCATAAGAGGCGTGACATCGACAACCGCGGCGTGATCGTCGTCATGATCGCGGCACTGACACTGGTCAGCGCGCTCGCGCTCGCCCCGGCGGCCGAGGCGGGCGGGCCGTTCATGCTGGTCGGCGCCGCCGACGACGTCGTCCTGAAGGACGACGCCGCGGACGCGGCGAGCCAGATCGAGAGGGCGCAGCAGGCGGGGCTCGACACGCTCCGCTTGACGGCGCAGTGGACGCGCGGCCAGACGGCACTGCCGCCCCGGACAGCGGGCGCGCTCCAGACAGCGGTCGTGGCCGCGAAGACCGGCGGCGTGCGGATCGTTCTCTCGCTCTATCCCTACGGCTCCAGCCAGACGCCGCTGAGCCCGGCGGCCCGCGCCGATTTCACCGCCTGGGCCGGCGACGCCGTCACGCTGCTTCCCTCCGTACGCGACTTCGTCGTCGGCAACGAGCCGAACCTGAACCGCTTCTGGCTACCCCAGTACGGTCCGGACGGCGAGAACGTCGCCGCGCCCGCGTACGTCGCGCTGCTCGCCGAGACCTATGACGCGATCAAGGCGATCCGACCGCGCTCGACAATCTACGGCGGCGCGCTCTCCCCGCGCGGCAGCGACCGCGCCGGCACCAAGCGCGACACCCATTCGCCGACGCGGTTCATCCTCGACATGGGCGCCGCCTACCGTGCCAGCGGCCGTGCGACGCCGATCATGGACGCCCTCGCCATCCACCCCTATGCAGACAGGTCGAACGTGCCGCCGAGCGTCGTTCACCCGGACTCGACCTCGATCGGGATCGCCGACTACCCGAAGCTCGTCTCGCTCCTCGGGCAGGCCTTCGATGGCACGGCTCAACGGGGCTCGGCGCTGCCGATCCTCTACGCCGAGTTCGGCGTCGAGTCCCGGATCCCAGCGGGCAAGGCACCCCTCTACACCGGCACGGAGCCGGCCACCGTGCACCCCGTCGACGAGGCGACCCAGGCGACGTTCTACGGGCAGGCGCTGCAGCTCACCTTCTGCCAGCCGACCGTGACGGGACTGCTGCTCTTCCACTACATCGACGAGCGTCCGCGCCCAGGCTGGCAGTCGGGCCTCTACTACGTCGACGGAACGCCGAAGACGAGCCTCGCGCGCGTCCGTGCGGCCGTCGACTCGACGCGCCGCGGCGTCGTAGCGCGCTGCCCCACGCTGGGGCTGACGCCGAAGCTGACGATTGCGACGGCGGTGGAGCCTCGGCTGCGCGTCACGCTGACCTCGAACCTCGACGCGCGCTACACCCTGTGGCTGCAACGCATCGGCGGCAAGACGCCCCGGCTCGTGCTGAAGGGCACCCTCGTCGGCCGAAGGAGCAAGGTCGTGCCCGTCCGCGCGAAGCTCGTACCCGGGCGCTACCGCTGGCGCGCCACGACGACTGCGGCCCTGAACCCCGGCCCCGCCCGGTCTGCGACCAGCCGCACCTTCACGATCCGTTGAGCCTCGAGCAGCCGAGACCGAATCTGTCTGTCTCACCGCCTCCTCCGGCGGCGCACAGACTTCGCCACGTCTCCGACGGCACCCATGGCGCGTAGGCTCTCTTCGGTGCTCGGGTTGCCGGTCGAGGTGCGGGCGTGCCTGTTCGATCTGGACGGCGTGCTCACGCAGACCGCGAAGGTTCACGCCGCCGCGTGGAAGGAGATGTTCGACGGCTACCTGCGCGACCGGGCGGCGAAGCATCAGGAGCGGTTCGTTCCCTTCGATCGGGTTGCTGACTACGACGAGTACGTCGACGGCAAGCCCCGCTACGAAGGTGTGCGCTCGTTCCTCGCGGCCCGGGACATCGAGCTCCCCGAAGGGGAGGTCGACGATCCGGTGACCGCCGAAACTGTCGCCGGGTTGGGGAATCGCAAGAACGAGATCGTTCTGCGCATGATCCGGAAGGAGGGTGTGGAGGCCTACGAGGGCTCCAGACGCTACGTCCGCGCGACGCGGGAGGCCGGCTTCGGCCGGGCGGTCGTCTCGTCGAGCAGCAACTGCCATGAGGTGCTGGCCGCTGCGGGTATAGACGATCTATTCGAGCATGTCGTCGACGGTGTGGTCGCCGCGCGCGAGCACTTGCAGGGAAAGCCGGCTCCGGACACCTTCCTCGCCGGGGCCCGCGCGCTGGGTGTGGCACCGGGGCAGGCTGCCGTCTTCGAGGATGCCCTGGCCGGCGTGGCGGCGGGTAGGGCCGGCGGGTTCGCCTGTGTGGTCGGAGTCGACCGCGTCGGCCAAGCGGACGCGTTGCGGGAGCACGGTGCGGACATCGTCGTCTCCGACCTCGCGGAGCTGCTGGGCTCGTGATCGAACATCCCGGCTTCGCCGTCGAGCCTTGGGCGTTGTGCGAGACCGAGCTGTACCTGGAGATGCTTGCCCAGTCCGGATCGGTGTTCGCGCTCGCCAACGGGCACATCGGGCTGCGCGGCAACCTCGACGAGGGCGAGCCGAACGGCCTTCCGGGCACCTATCTGAACGGCTTCTACGAAGGCCGGCCGCTGCCGTATGTCGAGACGGCGTACGGCTACCCCGAGGCGGGCCAGACGATCGTGAACGTCACCAACGGCAAGGTGATCCGGCTGCTGGTCGACGACGAGCCGTTCGACGTTCGTTTCGGCGAGTGCCGCAGCCACCAGCGGACGCTCGACTTCCGCGCCGGGGTGCTGAGACGGCAGGTCGAGTGGCTGTCGCCGGCGGGTCGGGCGGTGCGGATCTCCTCGATCCGTTTGGTCTCGTTCGTGCAGCGGGCGGTGGCGGCGGTGCTCTACGAGGTCGAGCCGCTCGAGAGCGCGGCCCGGCTCGTCGTGCAGTCGGAGCTGGTGGCCAACGAGCCGATGCCGACGATCTCCGGCGATCCCCGCTCGGCGGCGATCGGCGTATCGCCGCTGCGCTCCGAGCAGTCCTCGGGCCGCGACACCAAGGTCGTGCTCGTCCATTCCACCGAGGTGAGCGGGCTACGGCTGGCGGCCGGCATGGATCACGTCGTCAAGGGCCCGCCCGGCACCGAGACGAACCCGGCCGAATTCGACGACGACCTCGGCCGCGTGACGATCACGGCCAACGTCGAGCCCGGCCAGCGGCTGCGTGTGGTCAAGTTCCTCGCCTACGGCTGGTCGAGCCAGCGCTCGACTGCGGCGCTGCGCGACCAGGTCGCAGCCGCGCTCGCCGAGGCGCGTCATACCGGCTGGGACGGGATGCTGGCCGGCCAGCGCGGGTACCTGGACGACTTTTGGGCGCGCGCCGACGTCGAGCTGGAAGGCGACGCCGAGTTGCAGCAGGCCATGCGCTTCGCGCTCTTCCACACGCTGCAGGCCGGCGCCCGCGGCGAGCGACGCCCGATCGCGGCCAAGGGCCTGACCGGCCCCGGGTACAACGGGCACGCCTTCTGGGACACCGAGATGTTCGTGCTTCCCGTCCTGACCTACACAGTGCCGGGCGCCGCCCGCGACGCTCTGCGCTGGCGCCATGCGACGCTCGACCTCGCCCGCGAGCGCGCGAAACAGCTCGGCCTCGCGGGCGCCGCCTTCCCCTGGCGCACGATCGCGGGTGAGGAGTGCTCGAGCTACTGGCCGGCGGGAACGGCCGCCTTTCATGTCGGCGCCGACATCGCCGACGCGGTCGGCCGCTACCAAGCCGCCACCGGCGACGAGGCGTTCGAACGCGAGGCTGGGCTCGAGCTGCTCGTCGAGACCGCGCGGCTCTGGCGTTCGCTAGGCCACCACGATGCAAAGGGACGGTTCCGCATCGATGGCGTCACCGGGCCTGACGAGTACAGCGCAATCGCTGACAACAACGTGTTCACGAACCTGATGGCACAGCGAAACCTCACGCTCGCCGCCGACGCCGTCGAACGTGGCGCGGCCCGCGCGGCTGAGCTCGGCGTCGATCTCGAGGAAGCGGCGGCCTGGCGAGACGCTGCAGCCGCGATCTTCGTTCCCTACGACGACGAGCTGGGTGTCCATCCCCAGGCCGAGGCCTTCACCCAGCATCAGCCCTGGGACTTCGCTCACACCGGCGCCGACCAGTACCCGCTGTTTCTCTACTTCCCTTACTTCGACCTGTACCGCAAGCAGGTCGTCAAGCAGGCCGACCTGGTGCTCGCGCTTCACGTGCGCGGCGACGCGTTCAGCGATCAGGAGAAAGCCCGTGACTTCGCCTACTACGAGGCGCTGACAGTCCGCGACTCCTCGCTTTCGGCCTGCACCCAAGCCGTGGTCGCGGCGGAGGTGGGGCACCTCGAGCTGGCCTACGACTACTTCGGCGAGGCCGCGCTGATCGACCTCGGCGATATAGAGCGCAACACTCGTGACGGCCTCCACATCGCCTCGCTGGCCGGGGCCTGGATCGTCGCGGTGGCCGGATTTGGCGGCATGCGCGACCACGACGGCTCGCTCAGCTTCGCGCCGCGTCTTCCGGCGCGACTGAGCCGCCTTGCCTTCGGCCTCTGCTTTCGTGGACGCCAGCTGCGTGTCGAAGTCGATTCCGGACAGGCACGCTATTCCCTACTTGCGGGTGCCCCGCTCGAGCTCACGCATCACCGCGAGCTCGTCAGCGTAAGCAGAGGAAAGCCGGCAACACGCGCGATCCCGACAGTCCATCCCGGCGAACCGCCCCGCCAACCGTTCGGACGGGCGCCGGTGAGGCGCCGACCGTCTGGATGAGTCGGAGTCGCGCGTCAGGAGCTCCCAGTCGCGATTGGCGCCGCCAGGCGGTCGCGCGTGTGGATGTCGTTCGGATCCATTCGCGCGGGCTGTCCGAGGTCTTGTAGGGTCGGGCGCGGATGGCGCGTCGTGGGAACGGACACGATCCGGGCGGCCTCCCGGGCGAGACCGCGCTCGACTCTGCGCTCCGCTCCTCGCTCGCGCCCGCGCACCGCTATCTGCGGCGCGGCCCAGTCTCGGCGGAGGGTTGGAGCCAGCTGGTCGCGAAGGGGCGGGGGTCGGAGTCGTTCTACCGCGAGCGCTGGCAGCACGACAAGGTCGTCCGCTCGACCCACGGCGTCAACTGCACCGGCTCGTGCTCGTGGAACGTGTACGTCAAGGACGGGATCATCACGTGGGAGTCGCAGGCGGTCGACTATCCCTCGACCGGCCCCGAGATGCCGGAGTACGAGCCGCGCGGATGCCCGCGCGGGGCCTCGTTCTCGTGGTACACGTACTCCCCGCTGCGGCTGCGGTACCCGTATATCCGCGGTAGCCTGCTCCAGCTCTTTCGCGAGGCGCGCGAGCGGCTGGGCGACCCGGTCGAGGCGTGGGCGTCGATCGTGGACGAGCCGGAGACGCGGCGGCTGTACCAGTCGCAGCGCGGGAAGGGCGGGTTTGTCCGGGCGAGCTGGGACGACGCCGTCGAGCTGATCGCCGCGGCGCACGTGCACACGATCGCGCGCTACGGCCCCGACCGGGTGGCGGGCTTCACGCCGATTCCGGCGATGTCGATGGCCTCCTATGCCTCGGGTACCCGCTTTCTCGCGCTGATCGGCGGCGTGATCCTCTCCTTCTACGACTGGTATGCGGACCTGCCGCCGGCCTCGCCGCAGTCGTTCGGCGACCAGACCGACGTGCCCGAGTCGGGCGACTGGTGGAACGCCGGCTACCTGATCGTCTGGGGGACGAACCTCCCCACGACGCGGACCCCGGATGCGCACTTCATGGTCGAGGCGCGCTACCGCGGCCAGAAGGTGGTCGTCGTCTCGCCCGACTACGCCGAGCACGTCAAGTTCGCCGACCAGTGGCTGCCGGCGCAGCCGGGCACCGACGCGGCGCTCGCGCTCGCGATGGGGCACGTGATCCTGAAGGAGTGCTACGTGGAGCGTCAGGTGCCGTACTTCGAGGAGTACGCGCGCCGCTTCACCGACCTGCCGCTGCTCGTGACGCTGCGCGAGCACGGCGATGCGTTCGTGCCCGACCGGTTCCTGCGCGCCTCCGATCTCGGCTCGGAGGAGGAGCTGCCCGAGTGGAAGCCGGTTGTGCTCGACGGGCGCACGGGCGAGCCGGCGGTGCCGCCCGGCTCGGTCGGGCACCGCTACGCCGAGGGCGACGAGGGTCGCTGGAACCTGCGCCTCGAGGAGATCGAGCCCGTGCTCACGCTCCATGGCCGCGGCCGGCCGGTCGAGGTCGACCTGCCCCGCTTCGACGTCGGCGCGACCGAGGGCGGCGAGTCGATGCGCCGCGGCGTGCCGGCGGTCGAGCTCGGGGGCCGGCTCGTGACGACGGTGCTCGACCTGCTGCTCGCGCAGTACGGCGTCGGCCGGGACGGACTGCCCGGTATGTGGCCTTCGGGCTATGACGATCCGCTGCCGTGCACGCCGGCCTGGCAGGAGCAGCTGACCTCGGTCGGCCGGCACGAGTGCGTGCGCGTCGCCCGCGAGTTCGCAGACAACGCGGCGCGGACGCAGGGCCGTTCGATGATCGCGATGGGCGCGGGCACGAACCACTGGTTCCACTCCGACCTGGTCTATCGCTCGTTCCTCGCGCTCGTACAGCTCTGCGGCTGCGAGGGCGTGAACGGCGGTGGCTGGGCGCATTACGTCGGGCAGGAGAAGGTGCGCCCGCTGACCGGCTGGCAGACCGTCGCGTTCGCCACCGACTGGGTGCGGCCGCCGCGCCATCAGGCGGCGACGCCGTTCTTCTACCTGGCTTCGGACCAGTGGCGCTACGAGGGCTTCGGCCCGACGGAGCTTGCCTCGCCGCTCGGTCGCGGCCTGTTCGAAGGGCAATCGCTCGTCGACCTGAACGCGCTCGCGGCGCGCCTCGGTTGGCTCCCCTCGTTCCCGAGCTTCGACCGCTCGACGCTCGAGCTCTGCGACGAGGCCGAGCGGGCGGGGCTCGAGCCGGCCGTCCACGTCGTCAGCGAGCTGCGGGAGGGGCGGCTTGCCTTCGCCTGCGAGGACCCGGACGCGCCGGAGAACTGGCCGCGCGTGCTGACGGTGTGGCGCTCGAACCTGCTCGGCTCCTCGGCGAAGGGCCACGAGTACTTCCTCAGGCACCTGCTCGGCGCCACGAAGCCGGCGGTGCGCGCGGAGGAGTCGCCGCCCGAGCTGCGCCCGGCCGACGTTCGCTGGCGGGACGAGGCGCCGGAGGGGAAGCTCGACCTGCTGACCACGATCGACTTCCGGATGACCTCGAACGCGCTCTTCTCGGACGTCGTGCTGCCGGCGGCCACCTGGTACGAGAAGGTCGACCTCTCGTCCACCGACCTGCACCCGTTCGTGCACACCTTCAACGCGGCGATCCCGCCGCCGTGGGAGGCGAAGTCCGACTGGGACGCCTTCGGGCTCGTGGCGAAGCGGTTCTCGGAGCTCGCGGAGACGCACCTCGGCGTCCGCCGGGACGTCGTGGCCTCGCCGCTCGCCCACGACACGCCCGACGAGATCGCACAGCCCTACGGCGAGGTGCGCGACTGGCGGGCCGGAGAGTGCGACCCGGTGCCCGGCCGGACGATGCCGAAGCTGATCGTGGTCGAGCGCGACTACCCGGCCGTCGCGGCGAAGCTCCATGCGCTCGGGCCGCTGCTCGAGACGCTCGGGAGCGCCAACAAGGGCGCATCCTGGAAGCCGCTCGCCGAGGTGGAGTGGCTGCTCGCGCAGAACGGCGCCGTCCACGGCGGCCCGGCCGACGGCCGGCCGTCGCTCGAGCGGGTCGAGCAAGCCTGCGAGGCGATTCTCGCGCTCTCGGGGACGACGAACGGCCGGCTCGCGATCGAGGGCTTCCGATCGCTCGAGCGCCGAACCGGCGTCGAGCTCGCCGACCTCGCCGGGCCGCGCGCCGGCGACCGGATCACGCTCGCAGACGCCCAGGTGCAACCACGCACGGTGATCACCTCGCCCGAATGGTCGGGAATCGAGGCGCACGGCCGCCGCTATGCCCCGTTCACGATCAACGTCGAGCGGGAGAAGCCGTGGCACACGCTGAGCGGCCGTCAGCACCTCTATCTCGACCACGCCTGGGTGCTCGAGCTGGGCGAGGCGTTGCCGGTCTACCGGCCGCCGCTCGCCTACCGGCGCCACTTCGGCGACCAAGGCGTCGGCGACGGCGCGGTCGAGGTGACGCTGCGCTACCTGACGCCGCACTCGAAGTGGTCGATCCACTCCGAGTACCAGGACAACCTGCACATGCTGACCCTCTTCCGCGGCGGCAAGTCGCTGTGGATCAGCCGCGAGGACGCCGAGGCGCTCGGGATCTCGGACGACGACTGGGTCGAGGCGGTCAACAGAAACGGCGTGATCGTGTGCCGCGCCGCCGTCACCCACCGGCTGCCGGAGGGCACCTGCATGATGTACCACTCCAAAGACCGGCACATCAACGTGCCGCGCACCGAGGTGACGGGCAGACGCGGCGGCACCGACAACTCGCTGACGCGGATCGTCTTCAAGCCGTCGCACCTCGTCGGCGGCTACGCGCAGCTCTCCTACGGCTTCAACTACTACGGACCGACCGGCTCGCAGCGCGACGAGGTCACCGTGCTGCGCCGCCGCTCGCAGGAGGTCGAGTTCTGATGCCGGTTTCTTTCACGTTCCTGGGCGTCAGCCTTTCGCGGAGCGCCGCTCCGCGGCGCGGGAGCGAAAGGGGGCGAGGGACGTGAGAGTGCGTGCGCAGGTCGCGATGGTGATGAACCTCGACAAGTGCATCGGCTGCCACACGTGCTCGGTCACCTGCAAGCAGGTGTGGACGAACCGGCCCGGCACCGAGTACGTCTGGTTCAACAACGTCGAGACGAAGCCGGGGCTCGGCTACCCGCGCCGCTGGGAGGACAACGACGAGTGGCGCGGCGGCTGGGAGCTCGACCGCAAGGGGAGGCTGCGACTCAAGGCGGGTGGGCAGCTGCGCAAGCTCCTGACGATCTTCTGGAACCCCGACCTGCCGACGATCGACGACTACTACGAGCCTTGGACGTACGACTACGAGACGCTGACGAACGCGCCGCTCTCCGAGCACGAACCGGTGGCGACGCCGCGCTCGCAGCTGACGGGGGCGCCGATGCGCGTCCGGACCGGGCCGAACTGGGACGACAATCTCGCCGGCGCGCCCGAGCACGCCTTCGCCGACCCCGACCTCGCCGGGCTCGAGGAGCGGGTGCGGATGGAGTACGAGCAGTCGTTCATGTTCTATCTCCCGCGGATCTGTGAGCACTGCCTCAACCCGAGCTGCGTCGCGAGCTGCCCCTCGGGCGCGATGTACAAGCGCGAGGAGGACGGCGTCGTCCTCGTCGACCAGGACAAGTGCCGCGCCTGGCGCTTCTGCGTCTCCGGCTGTCCCTACAAGAAGGTCTACTTCAACCACCGAACCGGCAAGGCGGAGAAATGCACGCTCTGCTACCCGCGGCTCGAGGTCGGGCTGCCGACGATCTGCTCCGAGACGTGCGTCGGCCGGCTGCGCTACCTCGGGCTCGTCCTCTACGACGCCGACCGCGTCGAGGAGGCCGCCTCGGTACAGGACCCCAAGCTCCTGCTCGAGTCGCAGCTCTCGCTTTTCCTCGACCCGAACGACCCGCACGTGCAGGCGGCCGCACGCGAGGAGGGAATCGCCGACGACTGGATCGAGTCGGCGACCCGCTCGCCGGTTTACAAGCTCGCCGTCGACTGGCGGATCGCGCTGCCGCTGCATCCCGAGTACCGGACGCTGCCGATGGTCTGGTACGTGCCGCCGCTCTCACCCCTCGACGGCGCGCTCGCGGCCGAGGGCTACGACACCGACCCCGACGACGTCTTCCCCGCGATCGAGCGGATGCGGATCCCGGTCGAGTACCTCGCGAACCTGCTCACGGCCGGCGACGCGGACGTGATCCGCCGCGTCCTGCGGCGGCTTGCGGCAATGCGCGGCGTCATGCGTACCCTCCAGCTCGACGGCGAGCGCACCGATGTCGAGAAGGCAGGGCAGCTCGCCCGCTCGGTCGGCATGGACGTGGCCGAGCTCGAAGCGATGTACCGGCTGCTCGCGATCGCGAAGTACGACGACCGCTATGTGATCCCGAAGGCGCACGCCGAGCTCGCGGACCGACTCGAGGCCGAACACGCCGGCTGCTCGCTCGAGGGCGGCCCCATGGGTCACGAGGACGCGGTCGGCTACGGCTCGGTCGGCTTTCCCGGCCCGCGAGCGCCGTCGGGGAAGCGCCTGAAGCTGCTCGGGAGCGACCAGTGAGACGCCGGTCGCGCACACCGCCCTACGCGCTGCTCTCGCTGCTGCTCGACTACCCGGACGAGGCTCTCGACGAGGCGCTCGTGACGGCCGGGAACGCGCCCGGCGCCGATCTCGCCCCCTTCTGGAGCTGGTCGCGCGAGACGCCGCTCGTGGAACGGCAGCGCCGCTACGTCGAGACGTTCGACCTCGACCGCCGCACGAGCCTGCACCTCACCTACTACCTCCACGGCGACACGCGCAAGCGCGGCCTCGCGCTACTGCGCCTGAAGCGCCTCTACGCCGCCGCCGGGCTGCCGCTCGCGACGGACGAGCTGCCCGACTTCCTCCCCGCTCTGCTCGAGTTCGCCGCGCACGCGCCAGACGGGTACGGCGAGACGCTGCTCGCCGAGCACCGGCTCGCGCTCGAGCTCTTGCGGCTGCGCCTCGCCGAGCTCGAGAGCCCCTGGGCATGCCTAGTCGACGCGGTCTGCGCTGCGCTGCCGCGACTCGGGCCGATCGAGCGCGACCGGCTCGCACGCCTGCGCGCCGAGGGGCCGCCGAGCGAGCAGGTCGGCCTCGAGCCGTTCGCGCCGCCCGAGGTGATGCCGACCGGAGCACGCGTATGAGCACCGCCGACGTCTACGTGTGGCTAGTCCTCCCCTACGCGGCGACCGTGCTGTTCGTCGGTGGGCACGTCTGGCGCTACCGCAAGGACCAGCTCGGCTGGACGAGCCGCTCGACGCAGCTGCTCGAGAGCCGCCAGCTCGCGTGGGGCTCCAACCTCTTCCACTGGGGCGCGATCGCGGCCATCCTCGGCCACGTGCTCGGCATCCTCATCCCGGCGAGCGTGACGGAAGCAGTGGGCATCTCCGAGAGCGCCTACCACCATCTGGCCGGGATCGGCGGCGGGATCGCGGGGGTCGTCTGCCTGATCGGCCTCTTGCTCCTGATCTACCGGCGCGGCACCGTGGCACGGGTCCGCGTCACCACCACGGCGATCGACGTCGCCGTCTACGTCCTGCTCGCCGTCCTGATCGTCCTCGGGGTCGTCGCGGTGATCGGCTGGAACGTCTTCGG
>DASSBV010000188.1:0-13560 GCA_035698545.1 Gaiella sp.
CGAGGCTGCGTTACGCGTGCTTCAGCCGGACGTCGTGGGAGTCGAGCTTTCGTTCGCGGAATTCGACCTCTCGCTGGAAAGCCGCCGGGCGACGGGCAACGGGGTCGTGCACGACGCCGCCCGAGCGATCGTCGAGCACGGCCTCGGCCTCAAGGCGGCGACAGTCACGCCCGAGGGCGTGGGTGACGTCGGCTCGCCGAACCGCATCCTGCGTGAGCAGATCGGCGGGAAGGTGATCGTGCGGACGGGAAGGCGGATCCCGGGCGTCGTCCCGGTCGGCGGTGTCCACGCGCCGATCTCGGTCGTCCGAATGGCGGTTGGCGATGCCTACGGCGCGAAGGAATGGCGGGAGGGATCGGGCGACGACGAGGTAGCGTTTCGCACCGAGCGGATCGAGCGGCGGATCTGCCGCGCCGTCGCCGAGTTCGCGTTCCGGCACGCCGAGCGCACCGGCGCCAAGGTCTTCGGCGGCCCGAAGTACACGGTCAGCCCCATCTACGAGGGCCTGCTCAAGGAGGAGATGGACGCCGCAGCGACGCGGCATCCGGACGTCCCGTACGAGCCGCAGCTGATCGACGCGACGTTCGCCCTCCTGATCTCGTCGAGCGGCGCCCCGATGGTGATCCCCGCGCTCAACCGAGACGGCGACATCCTCTCCGACCTCGTTCTCCCGCTGTTCGGCTCGATCGCCGGCTCGGAGTCGCTGCTCGTCGCCTTCGGCGACGACGGCATCGACGCGCCGACCGCCGTGATGGCGGAGGCGGCGCACGGGACTGCTCCTGCGCTCCAGGGCAAGGACGTCGCGAACCCGATGGCGATGATCCTCGCTGCGGCCGCCCTCCTGGGGGAGACGGACAACGACGAGTGCGAGGAGGCGGGCCGGGCGATCCGCGAGGCGACGCTAGAGGCCGTCGCGGAAGGTGTCCGTACGGCCGATCTCGGCGGTCACCACGGCACGACCGCGTTCACGGACGAGGTGATTCGTCGCACCCGCACGAAGCTCGACGTGTGGGCTTCGCTCTAGAGCGACGGGTCGTCAGGCTGCAACTGCAGCTTCGCCCGGCAGGATTTCACTCGCGTCGAGCGCAGCGAGGAACGCGTCGACGACCTCCGGGTCGAACTGCGTGCCGGCACAGCGGCGGATCTCCGATGCCGCCTCGGCCGCCGAGAGGGAGCGCCGGTAGGGACGAAGCGAGGTCATCGCGTCGAACGCGTCGGCGACCGCCAGCACGCGGCCTTCGAGCGGGATGGCGCAACCCGCACGCCGGGTCGGATAGCCGTCGCCGTCCCAGCGCTCGTGATGGAACAGGACGTACGGCAACGCCGGCGACAGCGACGGCACGCCGGCGATCAGCCACGTGCCCTCGACCGGATGCGCTCGGATCTCCGCGATTTCCCCCTCGTCGAGGAGGCCCGTCTTGCCGAGCACCTCAGGGCGAACGTTGACCTTGCCGACGTCGTGGAGGGCGGCGCCGAGCCGAAGCTCGTCGATCCGCTCGTCGTCCCAGCCGAGCCGGCGGGCAACAGCCTCGGCGTTTGCGCCGACACGGGCGGCGTGCGAGGCGAGTGCGGGGTCACACACGTCCATCGCGGTCGCAAATGCGGCAAGACGAACCACGGAATGCCTCGTTCCCTCCGCGCGCCAGGAACCCTTCCCGTATTTTCCCCGTGATGCGCGTGTGTGTGCCCCGGGAGTCCGGGCCCGGAGAGCACCGGGTCGCGCTGACCCCCGAGACCGTCTCGAGACTTGCCGGGAATGGGTTCGAGATCGTCGTGGAGCGCGGCGCTGGAGTGCTTGCCGGCTTCCCCGACGATCTCTACGAGGGCTCCGGTGCCCGGCTCGCTCATCGGCCCGAGCACCTCGAGGGCGTCGAAGGCGTGGCCAGGGTAGGGCGTCCGCCGACCGAGGAGATCGACGCGCTCGCCGCCGGCACCGTGCTCATCGGGTTCCTCCAGCCGCTGACGGACGCCGAAGGGATTGCGCGCCTGGGCGCGCGCGGCGTGGTCGCGTTCGCGATGGAGTCGATCCCACGGATCACGCGGGCCCAGTCGATGGACGCACTCTCGTCGCAGGCCACGGTCGCCGGTTACAAGGGCGTGCTGCTCGCGGCAGACCGCAGCTCCAAGCTCTTTCCGATGATGATGACCGCGGCCGGCACGATCGCGCCCGCCCGCGTGCTCGTGTTAGGCGCAGGAGTCGCCGGGCTTCAGGCGATCGCGACGGCACGGCGCCTCGGAGCCGTCGTCTCGGCGTTCGACGTCCGCCCCACCGTGGCGGAGCAGGTGGAGTCGATCGGCGCGACCTTCCTCGACCTCGGGATCCGCGGTGAAGAGACCGAGGGCGGCTACGCGCGCGAACTGACCGCCGAGCAGCAGGAGGCACAGCAGCGCGCGCTCGAGGAGCGCATCCCCGACTTCGACGTGGTCGTCACGACGGCCGCCGTGCCCGGCCGGCCGGCCCCCCGCCTGATCCCGGCCGCCGCGGTCGAGTCGATGAAGCCGGGCTCGGTGATCGTCGACCTGGCGTCGGACACGGGCGGCAACTGCGAGCTCACCTCGCCCGGGCACGAGATCACCCACTCGGGCGTGACGATCGTCGGGTTCACGAACGTCCCCTCGCTGATGCCGCAGGACGCGAGCAGGCTCTATGCCCGGAACGTCGTCGCGCTGCTCGAACATCTCGCGCCGGCCGGTGAGCTGACGCTCGACTTCTCCGACGAGATCACCTCCGGCGCCTGCGTCGCCGGCCGTCCGCAGGAGGCTGCGGCGTGACGAACACCAGCCTCGTGATCGAGCTGACGATCCTGGTGCTCGCGATCTTCCTCGGCTTCGAGGTGATCTCGAAGGTGCCCACGATGCTCCACACCCCGCTGATGTCCGGGACGAACTTCATCCACGGGATCGTGATCGTCGGCGCGATCGTCGTGCTCGGCTTCGCCGACGACGGGGTGACGAAGGCGATCGGGTTCGTCGCGATGGTGCTCGCCACCGCGAACGTCGTCGGCGGCTGGTTCGTGACCGACCGGATGCTCGAGATGTTCAAGCGGCGGCCGACCGACCGGGAGCGCTAGTGCTTTCCGACCCCGACCTCATCGGGCTCCTCTACCTCGCCGCGATCGTCTGCTTCATCCTCGCGCTGCGGTTCCTTTCCTCGCCCAAGCACGCGCGGCGCGGGAACTGGGTCGGCGGCGTCGGGATGCTCGTTGCAATCGGCACCACGCTCGCGCTCGAGGGGATCGGCAACTGGGGGCTCATGGCGATCGCCGCCGCGATCGGCACGGCGATCGGGCTCGTCGGCGCGCGCACCGTGAAGATGACCGCGATGCCCCAGATGGTCGCCCTGTTCAACGGGGTCGGCGGCGGGGCGGCCGCGCTGATCGCCTTCTCGGAGTTCCACGTTGCCGGCGGCGACGTCTCGAACGACGAGGTGGTCTCGATCGTGCTCTCGAGCCTGATCGGCTCGGTGTCGTTCGCCGGCTCGATGATCGCGTTTGCGAAGCTCCAGGAGATCCTCTCCGGTCGTCCAATCGTGTTCCGCGGCCAGAATGTCGTGGACTCCGCGATCCTCCTCGGCGCCGTCGGGCTCGGGGTCGCGCTGATCGCGGGTGTCGAGGAGCAGTGGGCGCTCGTCGCGCTGATCGTCCTTGCGCTCCTCTTCGGCGTGATGTTCGTGCTCCCGATCGGCGGTGCGGACATGCCGGTCGTGATCTCGCTCCTCAACGCGTTCACGGGTCTCGCCGCGTCCGCGACCGGCTTCGTGCTCGACTCGACGGTGCTGATCGTCGCCGGAATGCTCGTCGGCGCCTCGGGCACGTTCCTGACGCTGATGATGGCCAGAGCGATGAACCGCTCCGTCGCGAATGTGCTCTTCGGCGCGTTCGGGCAGGTGAAGGCGGTGCCGGCGGGCGAGCGCGCCGACGACGGCCGCACCGTGCGCGCCACGACTCCCGACGACGTCGCCGTCCAGCTCTCGTTCGCGCGCAAGGTCGTCGTCGTGCCGGGCTACGGGATGGCCGTTGCCCAGGCCCAGCACGACGTCCGGCAGCTCGCCGAGGTGCTCGAGGAGCGCGGCGTCGACGTCGCCTACGCAATCCATCCCGTTGCCGGCCGCATGCCCGGCCACATGAACGTGCTCCTCGCCGAGGCCAACGTCCCATACGACCAGCTCAAGGAGATGGACGAGATCAACCCCGAGTTCGCGCAGACCGACGTCGCGCTCGTGATCGGCGCAAACGACGTGACGAACCCTGCCGCCCGGAGCGAGCCGTCGAGCCCCATCTACGGCATGCCGATCCTCGACGTCGACAAGGCCGCGAGCGTGATCGTGATGAAGCGCAGCATGAACCCCGGCTTCGCGGGCATCGACAACGAGCTGTACCTCGACCCCCGTACGACGATGCTGTTCGGCGACGCGAAGGACTCCGTCGTGAAGCTGATCGGCGCCGTCAAGGCGCAGTGACGCGCCTGCTGCCGGTCTTCTCCGGCGAGGCGGTGCGCAAGGCCGTTCCTCCGCTCCGCGCCTACGACGCAGTCCGTGACGCTTTCGTGCTGCACGCCCGCGGCGAGTGGACGATGCAACCGAAGGTCTACGTCGCGAACTACCCGGCGGGAGACTTTCGCGCGATGCCCGCGCTCGGCGGGGGTCACGCGCTGCTGAAGTGGGTCACCTCCTTTCCGGGGAACCCGGCGCGCGGGCTGCCGACCGTGAGCGGGCTCGTGCTGCTCTCCAATGCCGAGACCGGCGAGCTCGCGGCGGTGCTCGACGCCGCTGCGGTGACGGCGCTCCGAACGGCCGCCGCCGGCGTGATCGCGGCGGAGACCCTCGGCCGCGTAGGCGGCACCACAGCGGTGGTCGGGCTCGGGGTCAACGGCGCCGAGACCGCCCGCCTGTTCCGTGAGCGCGGGGCTGAGCCGTTCGTCTGGGACGTCGATCCGGAGCGCCTCGCGGCGATGGCGCAGGAGTTGGACGTCCAGGCGGCGAAGAGCCTCGAGGCGGCCCTCGCAGCGGACGCGGTCGTGACCGTCACGCCCGGCGGCGAGATTCTCTTCCGCTCGGGCTCATTGCGTACCGGCCAGCACGTCTCGCTGATGGGCGCGGATGGCCCGGGCAAGGCAGAGGTCGCGGTCGAGGAGCTCGCGCGCGCGAGCATCTTCTGCGACGACTGGGAGCAGGCGAGTCACGGTGGCGAGCTGGCGGCCGCGGTTGCGGCGGGGGTGCTGCGGCGCGACGACGTGAGGCAGCTGGGCGACGTCCTCGCCGGCGACGCCGGGGGCCGCATGGGCGACGACGAGATCACTTTGTTCGACTCGACCGGCCTCGCCATCCAGGATCTGGCGATCGCCGTCGCGGCGCTCGCGGAGGCGGATCAGCTCGACCTCCAGCGACTCGCGTTGTAGCCGGCTCCACGGGTTGGAGCGGCCGTGAACCCGGCTGCTAGCGTGGCTGAACCGACCACCACGAGAGGAAGGAGGTGTGAGCATGTCGCTCGCACTCACCGACAACGCAGTGGCGGCCGTGAAAGAGGTCGTGGCTTCTGTGCCCGAGACGCAGGAGTCGAGCGGGATGAGAATCGTCGCTCATCAGGGGACTGATGGCCAGGCGTCGTTCGAGCTGAGCATCGCCCCGGTGCCCGCCGAGGACGACGAGGTCATCGAGGAGCATGGCGCACGGGTCTTCCTCGAGGCCATGACGTCGGACCTGCTCGAGAGCAAGGAGCTCGACGCGCGGGTCGACAGCGACCGGCACGTCGCCTTCGTCATCGGGGACCAGTAGTCGCCCCGCCTGGGGTCAGGGTCGGCCGGCGGCTCGCCGGGTTTCGGCGTGCCGCCGGCCGAACCGCTACGGCAACGGCCAGGGAGACGGCGCGGACTCGATCGGCGGCCGGCCTGCGTAGGCCTCTCTGGGTACGTCCGTCGCGACCTCGACCGAGGCGCCGTACGCTGCTGCAGCGGGCTCGACCGGATAGTGGATCGTGCTGTCGGGTGCGCGGGTGCCGACCATCAGGATCGCGCAGGGCCCGTCTCCCGCCCCGACGGTGATGTGGGCGGTGTCGGGCGGGCAGTGGAAGTAGTCCCACTGGCCCAGACGGCGCTCCTCACCCTCGACGATCGCGATGCACTCGCCCGAGAGGACCAGGAAGCCCTCCTGGTTCGTCTCCGCGTGGTATTTGCCCGGCGCCTCACCCGGCCAGAGGACGTGCACGCCGATGCCCAGGAACGGCGACCGCGACGACGGAGACTCGAAGCTGCACCACGTCCCGCCTCCCTCGACCCGATCCCAACCGATGTCGGCGAGGTTCAGGACGAACCAGCCGTCGTCGGCGGGCACGAGGCCCGTCTCCGTGCGCTCCAGCTTCGCTTCGTCTGGCACGCCTTCACCCTAACCAGGCGCCTCAGGCGCCGAGCAGCCGCGCGGGCTCGAACAGGTCGAGCAGCGGGTCGCGGTCGCCGAGGACCGCCCGCGCGACGAGGCGGCCGCAGGCGAACCCGAGCACGTTCCCGTGACCTGAGTAACCCCCGGCGACCCAGATCGCGTCCCTCCCTGGAACCGGGCCGACGACCGGCAGGAAGTCGAGGACGAGGCCGAAGATGCCCGCCCAGCGGTAGTCGATCCGGAGCTCGCGGCCGACGAGATCGTTCACGAACCGGTCGAGCGCGCGCTGGACGTCGTCGGTTACGGCTTCGTCTGCGGTGAACTCCTGCTCGAGCGCGACGTCGCGGAAGCCCCCGGCGACGAGGCGCCCGTCTGAGGCCTGGTGCCAGTAATCGAACCCGTGCCTACCGTAGTGCGGAACCTCGAACCATCGCTCCACGAGCGGCTCCGTGGCGATGACCTGGCCGCGGGTCGGGACGATCAGCCCCTCGAGCTCTCCGAGCAGACCGCTCGGGTAGCCGTCGGTCGCGACGACGATCGTGTTCGCTCGGAGCTCTGCCGGATCGTTCACGCGGCGCCCTTCCACGATCTCGGCTCCAGCCTCCGCCGCGAGCGCCGCCAGCCGCCGCACCCAGTGCGCGGGCTGGAGCACGCCGTCGGTGGGATGTCGGATCGCCGCGGTGAAGCGTCCCTCGAGCGGGCCTGCCGGGGCGTCGACCCACTCGGCCTCGAGCCCGTCCGCCCGGAGGCCCTCGAGCTCGTCCCGCAGTTCCTCACGCTCCTCGGCGTCCGCCGCCAGGCGAAGGCTGCCGATGCGCCTGAAGGCATCCCCCGCGAGCCGCTCCAACTCGTCGATCTCCTCCTCGGTCCAGCGCCACAGGGCGAGCGCGCGCTCGCGACCGAACGAGCCGACGACCTCGTCATAGGGCGCCGCGGTGCCACGGAGCGCGAAGCCCCCGTTCCGCCCGCTCGCGCCCTCGGCGACACGGCGGGCATCGACGACGCGCACCCGCAGCCCCGCCTCGGCGAGCGCCAGCGCGCACGCGCAGCCGGTCACCCCCGCGCCGACGATGCCGACGTCGACACGGCTCGTGGCATCGCCAGTGGAAAACGCCGGCGCCGGTTCGTCGAGCCAGTAGGGCGTCGTCACCGCGCGATCGTACTGCGCACGAGGCCTTCCTCCACCGCCACCTTGCCGGCGAGCTCGAGGAGGGTCAGCGCCGTCGCGACCTCACCCGCAGAGCGGCCGGTCGCACGCGTGAGCTCGTCCGCCGTGCCCACTCCGGCGGCGACCGCGGAGAGCACCGCAGTTGCGACCGGGTCCTCGACCGCGACCTCGGCCGGCGGACGCGGCTCGAGGCCGATCGCCTCGAGCACATCGGCGACAGAGGTGGCCGGCGTCGCGCCCTGGCGCAGCAGCGCGTTCGCCCCCGCGCTCAGCGCGCTCGTGATCTCGCCCGGCACGACGAGCACCTCGCGGCCGTCCTCGAGCGCGAAGTCCGCGGTGATCAGCGCCCCCGAGCGCTCGCGGGCCTCGACGACCACGGTGGCGGCGGCAAGGCCCGCGATGATGCGGTTCCGCGCGGGAAAACGCCACGGCGCAGGTTCCACCCCGGGCTCGTACTCGGAGACCACGAGCCCACCACCCGCGACGATCGCGCGGGCGAGCTCGGCGTGCGCGGCGGGGTAGTCGCGATCGACGCCGCAGCCGAGCACCGCGACTGTCCTACCGTCGACCGCCAGCGCACCGCGGTGCGCCTCGCCGTCGATCCCACGCGCCAGGCCGCTGACCACGACGGCGCCCGCCTCGGCGACGCCGCCGGCGAGGCTCCGGGCGACGGAGCGCCCGTATCCCGAGCACGCGCGCGCGCCGACGATCGCCACGGCCGGCTCGGCGAGGAGCGCCGGAGCCGCATCTCCGCGCAGCCAGAGGGAGGACGGCGGGTCGGGGATGCGTGCCAGCAGCGACGGGTAGCCGCGCTCGCCGCGGCGGATACGACGGATCGTCACAGGCTCGAGAGCTCCGTCGGCGAGCGGTACGAGAGCGCTTCGGCAACGTGCTCGGGCAACACCTCCGCGGAGCCGCCGAGCGCTGCGACGGTGCGCGCGACCCTCGCCACACGCGCCCGCCCGCGGCCGGAGAGCGGCAGCCGGTCGACCGCTCGGTCGAGGAGCTCGGAAGCCGCGGCGTGCCGGCGTGGCGCGGCCCGCTCCAGCGCGGAAGCCGCCTCCACGACGCGCGCCCTCACGGCCGCGCTCGACTCGGAGGGTGCGGCAGCGAGCTCTTCGGCGCGCGGCCGCGGCATCGCGACGATCAGGTCGAACCGGTCGAGCAGCGCCCGCGAGACCTTGTCGCGGTAGGCGGCGATCCGCGCGGGCGTGCACGCACATTCGACCCGCGGATCTCCGCGTCCCCCGCACGGGCAGAGATTCATCGTTGCAACGAGTCTGAACCGGGCGGGAAACAGGGCGCGGCCTCCGACGCGCGCCACCGAGACGACGCCGTCCTCGAGTGGCTGGCGGAGCGCCTCGAGCACCGGGCGAGGGAACTCCGGCAGCTCGTCGAGGAGCAGGACACCCCGGTGCGCGAGGCTCACCTCACCGGGACGCGGGACGGCGCCTCCGCCGACAACGGCCGCGGCGGAGGCGCCGTGGTGCGGCGCTCGGAAAGGCGGTGTCGTGAGGAGACCCGAGCCGGGCGGCAGCGTCCCGGCGACGGAGTGGATCCGCGTCACCTCCAACGCGTGGTCCGAGGAGAGCTCGGGAAGGATCGACGGAAGCCGACGGGTGAGCATCGTCTTTCCCGTGCCGGGCGGCCCGGCGAACAGCAGGTTGTGTGTGCCGACGGCTGCGAGCTCGAGCGCGCGCCTCCCCCGCTCCTGGCCGCGCACGTCCGCCAGGTCGGGCAAGGCGGTGGGTACGCGGCTGCTGGTGCCCGGGGTCGCGGGCTCGATGGCGTCGTCGCCACGCAGGTAGCCGACCGCTTCGGCGAGATGGCGCACGCCGATCGCTTCGATCCCGGCGAGGGCGGCTTCGCCGGCCGACTCGGCCGGGCACAGCATGCGGGAGAGCCCTGCGCGCGACGCGCCTTCGGCGGCGGCGATCACGCCTGCAACGGGTCGGACCGCGCCGTCCAGCCCGAGCTCGCCGATGCAGGCGTGCTCCTCGAGCCGCGTCGCGCGAAGCTCCCCCGACGCGGCGAGCAAGGTCAGCGCGATCGCGAGATCGAAGCCGGTGCCCTCCTTCCGCAGCGCGGCAGGGGCGAGGTTGACCGTGATCACCTGGTCGGGCCACGGAAGGCGCGCCGAATGGACGCCGCTCCGCACCCGGTGCTTCGCCTCCTGGCAGGCGCGGTCGGCGAGCCCGACGATCGAGAACGTCGGCTGCTGTCCCCCGCGCAGGTGGGCTTCGACCTCGACCCGGCGTGGCTCGAGGCCGACGAGCGCGAACGTGACCGCGCGTCCGAGCACCCCTCGACCGTACGGCCGAACACGTCATGAAACTGTGCCGCCTCTGTGTCAGAACCAGAACGTCAAGGGAGAAGCAATCCGTCGCGGCCGGAGGGCGGCTTTGCCGCCCGGGAGGCCAGCAGCGCATGGCGTTGCCGGCGCGCGGAAGGAGGGGGCTGGTGGGGGAACCATGTGGTTCCCCCACCCGTCAGCCCGTGTAACAGAGGACGTACAGGGTGAACGTGCTGGTGTTGCCGCTGTCGTTCCCGCCGGTGCCGCGATAGCCCGTCACGGCGTCGTTCGTGAGCACCGGCGTGATGCGCTGGACCCAGAGCTCGCGCCCTGAGGCATCGTCGCTCCAGCCGGTGCCGGCGGAGACCGCCTTCTCGCCGGGGTTGCAGTTCACCGACACGGTGCCGGTGGCGTAGGCGCCGTCCTGCACCTGGGCGCCGGTGCCACCGGAGACCTGGACGCTCCCCTGCCGGACCGTGATCGGCCCGATCACGCCCGCCGGGCCCGCGGCCCCGGCCGGGCCGGCAGGTCCTGCGGGGCCCCGAGGCAGCGACCCGGCGCGGAAGTCAACGGCGCTGAGCGAATGGTTGAGAACCTTCACGCCCGTCACCGCGTTGGACCGGAGCTTGGGCTTCGTGACGGCACCGGCCCTGAGCTGGACCGGGCCGACGGAGTTCGGCGCGAGGGCGTTCACCGCCGCGATGCTCGTGCCGCCGAGAGCTACGAGCAGCGCGATACAGGCGACGACCATCGCGGGGGACGGTCTGTGCTCGATGAGCCTGTGCATGTGACCTCCCTGGATAGGGGACGACGTCGGGACGGCCTCAGACCGCCCGGCAGACGAGCACCGACTCGTAGTACTCGCCGGCCCGCAGGCCCGTGCGGCGGTTGACGTGACGTTCGAGTCGGTCCTCGAGATGCAGCCCGGCGAGTCGCAGGATCTCCGGGTAGAGCTCGCGGCGGTCGTTCACGACGATGCAGACCGGCGCGTGCGGCTCGAGCGCGCGTCTCGCGTTCGCAAGGACGTCGGCGACACCCTCGACGTAGGCGGCGATCGCCGCGCGTCCGAGGCCGTTCGCCGGGCGGCCGAGCTCGTCGGCGCCGTGCCGCGGCAGCCCGAGCAGCTCGTACGCGTAGCGATGCTGCTCGTGGTAGTCGATCAGGCCGGGGTACGGCGGGGACGTGATCACCCCGGCGAATGGGCCGCCCAGGTCGAGACTACGCGCATCGCCGTGCAGCACGGTGGCCGCCGCGTCGGTGCGGTCGTTCGCGAACGCCTCGATCCTCGCGAGCGTGTCGCGCGTGTAGCGGAGCAGGAACCGTCGCGCCTCCTCGACCGGCCGGCAGACCCGCCGGTGCTTGCGGCAGAGGTACGGCTCGAGCTGTGGCGAGCGGGGGAAGTCGAGGTCGAAGTGGGTCGTTCGCCGGGCCGACCGCGCAGCCCGCGCAAGCACGACGCGGAGAACGTCGGCTGAGCCCGACCCCTCGAGCGCCGCGCGGAAGTCGAGCAGCTCCCCCGCGGCCCGCGGCGCGTACCACTCGCGAACGAACTCGGAGGCATCCACAGGCGGATCGCCGGCCCAGTCGAAGTCGGCCGCCCGCGCATGGGCGGCCGCGAGGTCGCGACGCAGCACCTCGAGGTTGTAGAAGGCGGTCTTGACCCGCATCAGCAGACAGTTGAACGGCGCAACGTCGACGCCGACCGCGTCGTGCCCGGACTCGAGCGACTGGACGAGCGTCGTGCCCGAGCCGGCGAACGGGTCGAGCACCTGTCCGCCGGGCTCGACGTACCGGCGGAGCAGCTCTTCGACCAGCTGCGGGACGAACTTCCCGAGGTACGGATGGAGGCGGTGGACGTGCTTCGTCCGCTCTCGCTCGGGCAGGTCGGTCTCGGACCAGGAGAGCGCAAGGTCGAGCCGGCCGTAGAGGGCCTCCTGCGTGGCCGCCATGGGACCGTTTTCCGGCCCGGCGAGACGATCCCTGCGTCAGTCGGTCGCGAACTCGAGCCGCTCGACGCGGCCGTCCGTTACCGCGGCCACCTCGAAGCGAACCTCCAGCGCGGCCGACTCCGGATGCGCCTGGAGCCAGGTCGCCGCCGCGCGCCTGACGCGACGCCGCTTCTCGCGGTTGACCGCGCCGATGCCGCCGCCGTACGTCTGGCGCGCCCGCTCCTTCACCTCGACGAATACGAGCCGTCGGCCGCGTCGCGCGATCAGGTCGACCTCGTTTCCGCCGGCTCGTACGTTCGCACCGAGGATCCGATAGCCGCGGAGACGGTAGTGCCGCGCGGCGATGCGCTCGCCGCGATTCACGCCGCGTACGCGCGGGCGGCGAACGACCGGCGGTGCTGCGGGCACGGGCCGTGGGCGAGGACGGCGCGTGTGTGCTCGGGCGTGATGTACCCGACGTGCGACGAGAACCCGTAGCGCGGGTACACGGCCGCCATCCGGCGCATGAGCCGGTCACGCGTCACCTTGGCGACGACCGACGCGGCCGCGATCGCCGCGCTTTTCGTGTCGCCGTCGACCACCGCCCGGTGCGGCGGCGCGAGCGGGCCGAGCCGGAAGCCGTCGACGAGGCACGCGCCTTCCGGCTGATGGAGCTCGGAGAGCACCGTGCGCAAGCCCCAGAGGTTCGACCGGTGGAGCCCCTCCCTGTCGATCTGAGCGGACGCGATCACGCGCACCGCGATCCGCGTCGCGGAGGCGAGGACGGCGTGATACAGGCGCTCCCGCTCGTCGGGATCGACCTGCTTCGAGTCGTTGAGCGAAGCGAGACACCGGACCCGCACGCCGCGCAGCGTCTCGTAGTCGAAGAGCACGCCTGCGACGACGAGCGGCCCCGCAAGCGAGCCACGTCCGGCCTCGTCGGCGCCTGCGACGAAACGCGTCTCGAGACGGCGATCGAAGCGGAGGAGGCGCTGACCCGAGGAGAGCGGCACGGGCCGAGGATATCCCCCGTCCCCGGACGGGACTGTGCCGTGCGCGTCACGCCTTCGTGACGACGCGGATGGTTGATCTAGGTGGGGCTGCAGCCGGCGTCCTGCGAGCGCGGCTCGACACGTGACGTGACCTGCGAGCCGACGGGAATCAGCTCGACCCGGAACCAGTCGCAGCCCCCGACAGTACGACCGACGGCGCAGATCGACTCGGTCGCCTGCCGCTCGACGAACCAGGGCCGAGGATTGCCGGTACACCGGATCTGGTCGAGGTCGTAATCGGCGTTCCCGGCGAGATGCGACTCGATTGCCCTCCGGGCGAACTGCTGCGTCGGATCCTCTGTTCCGCCGCAGCCCGTCGCGACGAGCACGAGCATCACCATGCCGACCGCAAGCAGGGCGCGCACGGCTCGAATCTAGTCGGAGTCGCGCGAAGCGACTACGACTGCCGAAGCTCGCGGACGCGCGACTTCTTGCCGACGCGGCCGCGGAGGTAGTACAGCTTCGCCCGGTTGACGTCGCCGATCATCGCGACCTCGAGCTTCTCGATCTTCGGCGAGTGGAGCGGGAACGTCCGCTCGACGCCGACGCCGAACGAGTTCTTCCGCACGGTGAACGTCTCGCGCGCCCCGGAGCCCTGGCGTTTGATGCAGATGCCCTCGAAGACCTGGAGGCGCTGCCTCGACCCCTCGATCACCTTGAAATGGACGCGCACGGTGTCGCCGGCCTTGAAGGCGGGCACCTCACGCAGCTGGCGCCGCTCGATGCTCTCGACGATCGTGCTCATA
>DASSBV010000189.1:0-2861 GCA_035698545.1 Gaiella sp.
TCTGTCTCATTCCAACCCGACTGCGGCCTTCGATATTCCGGCGGCCCGGTCGAGGCGCCTGTCAGCCGAACGTCCAGGGTGTGGAGAGCCGCACGCGCCTCGACCGTCGCCGCCCTCACTCTCGAGAGAGAGCCAGAGAAATCGGAGGGATCATGGACACCACCACAGCTCAGGACGTCGTCGCCGAGCTCCGCGCCACGCTCGACGGTCGCGTGGTCACACCCGAGAACAGCGCCTATGAGGACGCACGCCGGATCTTCTACCGCAGCTTCGACAGGCGACCCGCGGCGGTCGTCACACCCGCAGACGCGCGAGAAGTGTCGCGGGTCGTGTCGCTGGCACGTGCGGCCGGCGCCGAGCTGGCGGTGCGTAGCGGGGGCCACAGCCTGGCGGGGCACGGTGCTTCGGAGGGCGGGCTCGTGCTCGACCTCTCGAGGATGAGGATGCTCGACCTCGACCTCGAAAACCGCACCGCCTGGGCTCAGACGGGTCTCACCTCCGGCGCGTACAGCGTCGCCGCCGGATGGCACGGTCTCGCGACCGGCTTCGGGGACACGGGCTCGGTCGGGATCGGCGGTCTCACGCTCGGAGGCGGCGCGGGGTTCCTCGTCCGCAAATACGGCCTCACGATCGACCAGCTGCTCGCCGCCGAGCTCGTGACAGCCGACGGCGAGCTTCTCCACGTGGACGACGAGACATACCCAGACCTGTTCTGGGCGGTCCGAGGCGGGGGCGGGAACTTCGGGGTTGCGACCCGCTTCCGGTACCGGCTCCACCGGGTCGACGGCATCCTGGGCGGGCTGCTCGTCCTCCCGGGGGAGCCCGAGGTGATCGCGTCGTTCGTTGCGGCCGCCGAGGCTGCTCCCGAGGAGCTCTCGGCAATCGCGAACATCATGGTCGCTCCGCCGATGCCGTTCCTGCCTGCGGAGGCGCACGGCCGGGTCGTGGTCATGGCACTCATGTGCTGGGCTGGTGACGTCGAGGAGGGCGAGCGGGCGCTGGCACCGTTCCGGGCACTGGGACCGCTGGCCGACCTCCTCAGGCCGATGGCGTATCCCGAGATCTACTCCCTGTTCGGAGAAGGCCCGGGGCCGGATCTCCCCTCGCAGGAGGCAACGCGCTCGTTCTTCGTCGACTCCCTCGACAACCAGGCGGCCGAGGCCATCGTCGACCACCTGCATGCCTCGACCGCGAGGATGACGGTCGCACAGCTTCGCGTGCTTGGCGGAGCGATGGCCCGCGTCTCGCCGGAGGCGACGGCGTTCGCGCATCGCGACCGAGGCGCCATGGTGGCCCTCGGCACGCTGTTCGAGCACGCCGAGGACCGCCCGGCGCATGAGGCGTGGTCGCGGAGCCTCGCCGCGGCGATGAGCGACGGGGCTCCAGGCGTCTACGTGAACTTCCTCGGCGACGAGGGAGAGGCGCGAGTCCACGAGGCCTATCCGGGGCCGACGTGGGATCGCCTGGTCGCGGTCAAGCGTCGCTACGACCCGACGAACGTGTTCCGTCTCAACCAGAACGTCGATCCGGGCGTGCGCGTCGCACGGAAGGCGGCTTGACGGCTCAGAGCCCAATTACCATCGCCACCCGTGGCCGAGAGCGTCGTCATCCGTCCCGAGCGCGACGCGGACCACCCCGTGATCGCCGAGGTAGTCCGCGCGGCATTCGTCCGACAACCCGACGATGTCCCGGCGTTCGTCGAGTGCATTCGGGCGTCGGAACAGTTCATCCCGGAGCTGGCGTTGGTCGCCGAGGACTCCTCCGGTGTGATCGCTCACCTGATGCTGTCCTGGGTCGGCGTCGAAGGCGGATCTCGTACAAGGATCCTCAATCTCACGCCGATGTCGGTTCGGCCCGACCGCCAGCGCATCGGTGTGGGGGCAGGGCTGATCCGGGACGCGCTCGGCCGCGCCGAAGAAGCGGGCGAGTCTGCCGTCATGGTCGAGGGCATTGCCGCGTACTACCCTCGCTTCGGCTTCGAGCGGGCGAGCGCGCTCGGCTTCATCTCCCCGCATCCGAAGATCCCCGACGACGCTTTCATGGTGAAGCGGCTAACGGGATACAGCCCCGATCTCGCCGGTCGGATCGTCTATCCGGCCGCGTTCGACGCTCTCGGGTACCAGCGACCGGTCTGAGAAGAGCTGCGCACACGGGCGGGTCGCAACGTGGCCCAACAAGTCCCGGAAGGTCGGCTACGAGATCCTCGGCTACGCCAATGCTCCGGAAGGACGCCTGAGCGGGAGGGCGGGCGACCGTCGCCGCGGCCGCTAGCCACCGCCAACCTCGAACACGACCTTGCCCCGCTTCCCGGGAGCCGCAACCCGCGCGAACGCCGCCCGGGCCTCCGTGAGCGGGAAGACCGAGTCGACTTCCGGGCGAAGCTCGCCTGCGTCCACCATTGCGCCCAGCTCCAGCAGTTGCTCGTGGTCGGGTTCGACAACGAAGTAGGTCGCGCCTAGCACCTCCTCTACGATCGAGACAACGCGCTCGCCAGCGGGTATCTCGCCGCCACGAGTGTCGAAGACCAGGTCGACCGGCCCGCTCTCCACGACCTCTGCGCCGGCGTGTCGCGCTAGCTGGACGGCGATATGCCCTACTCCGCCCGACGCGCCCGTGACCAGCACCCGCTCGCCGCGGGCGAGCCGACCGTGCACGAACAACGCTTGCCAGGCGGTCAGCCCGCCCATCGGCAGCGCTGCCGCTTCCACGTGGCTCAGTCGAGCCGGCTTCGGCGCAAGCACCCGCGCCGGGACAAGGGCGTACTCGGCGGCCACGCCGTCGCGATCGAACGGCGTCAGTGCATAGACCTCATCGCCGCTGTCGACGACGACGCCCGAAAGCTCGTACGACGGAATGGCCGG
>DASSBV010000190.1:0-6065 GCA_035698545.1 Gaiella sp.
CACGAGCTTGCCCAGCACGCCGGTGTTCCAGCCCAGCACGGAGATCGTCACGCCCTGCCCCTCGCCCGTGTACCAGCCGGTGAACGAGGAGACCGCGAGCACGATTCCCGCGACGAGCCCGAGCCCGTCTCCGAGCCCGTAAAGGCCCGGGTCGAAGCGCCGCTCCCGGATCATCGCGGCACAGTATCCCCGACGCCCGCCTCGCATGCGCCGTCCAAACGTGGGGGAACCCCTGGTTCCCCCACGAGCCCCCTCCTCCGGCGTGGTGCACGGGTCACCCGGATTTGGCCTCCCGGCCGGCAAAGCCGGCCTCCGGCCGCGTCGGTTCGCCGCACGGTTCGGCGGTACACAACCGGTGTCCGACTTCAGTCGGACACCCGCGCCGCATGCGCGGTCGTATGCTTTCGGCCGTGGCAGACGAGGGACGCGAGGGGGCCGCGAGCGGAGCAGCGCAGACGCTCGATCACGAGCCTCCCGAGCTCGATCCGGACGCGGTTCGAAAGTCCTACCGCGTCCATCGGGCTCGCCGGGCGGCTCGCGTCGCGCACCGCCGCCGCACGCGGATGGCGGGGGCCCGTTTCTGGATCGTGCTCCTTCTGCTCGTAGTCGCCTTCGTGGCGCTCGCGACGACGACGTGGCGCGAGATCGGGCGCCTGTTCGGGCTGTAGCTCCAGCAGTCTCGGGCGCGACAGGCTGGGTGCGCGTCGCGACGTGGACCGTCGCCGTTCTCGTCGCCGTGTCGGTGCCGATGATCCTGGTCGTGAACGGCTTCCGGGTGCTCGCGACGGACACGTTCGTCGAATGGGAGCTCGGACGTGACGGATTTCCGCCCGACCTGTACGGCTTCGACACCGAACAGCGGACGACGCTCGCCAAGCTCGGGCTTCGCTCGATCGAGCCGGGCTCGGAGGGGATCGTGCTGCTCGAGCGCGCGACGCTCGCCGACGGCTCCTCCGCGTTCGGGGAGCGCGAGCTGACGCATATGAGGGACGTGCGCACGCTGTTCGGCGCAGCGCTGCGGGTGCAGCTGGTGGCGGTGCTCGCGATCGTCGCGCTCGGTCTCCTGCTCTGGCGGACTCGGCTCCGCGCCGCGGTTCCGGCCGGCCTCCTCGCGGGGTCGCTCGCAACGCTGGCGATCGCGGTGCTCGCGGTGCCGGTGATCCTGCTCGGCTTCGACGGGTTCTTCGTCCGCTTCCACGAGATCTTCTTCTCGGGCGACTCCTGGGAGTTCTCGAACGCCGACACCCTGATCCGCATCTATCCCGAGCAGTTCTGGATCGACGTGTCGCGCCTCACCGCCGCGATCGCGGTCACCCAGGCGATCGTGCTCGCGGCGCTCTCGTGGTGGTGGCTCCGCGTCGCGCGGCGGAGGGCCGCATGATCGACCTACGGCGCCGCGACGGCTGCCCCGTGCTGCGAATCGGCCACCGTGGAGCTGCGAGCCTCGCGCCCGAGAACACGCTCCGTGCCATGCGCGCTGCGGTCGAACGGGGTGTCGACCTCGTCGAGTTCGACGTGCTCGACCTCCGCGGCGGCCCCCTGATCCTGGCGCACTCCGACCGCCTCGAGGAGGTCAGCCACGGCGCAGCCGTCGGCTCGGTCCGCGCACGCTCGCTCGAGGAGCTGCGCGAGGTCGCTCCCGAGCTGCCGACGCTCGACGAGGCGCTCGCGTATTTCGCCGGCGAGGCGACCGGGGTGGGGCTCCATGTCGACCTGAAGCTCGCGACCCGGCTCGACGAGCTATGCGCCGCGCTCGCGCGCTACGGCGTCGAGGGGCGGACGGTCGTCTCGTCGTTCCACGTCCCGAGTCTCCGTGAGGTGAGACGACAGGCACCGTCCGTCGGGATCGGCTTTACGTTCCCGGAGGACCGGCTCGGCGTCTCGCAACGGCCCCGCCTCCAGCCGCTCGTCGGCCGGGGGCTGTCCGCGGCGCGCAGAGTCGTTCCCCGGCTCCTGCCGCGCATGGTCGCCCGGGCGGGGGCGGGCGCCCTGATGCTCCAGCACCGCCTCGTCACGGGCTCTGTGGTCGCCCGCATGCACGCCCACGGTGTGCCGGTGCTCGCGTGGACGGTCGACGAGCCTGCGGAGCTCGAGCGGGTCGTCGCGGCGGGCGTCGACGGCGTGATCACGAACGACCCGCGGATCTTCGGCTGAGGACGGATGCCCTCACGAAGTCCGTACAGCAGCCCGCTACACTCACCGCGCATGCGCCGCCTCGCGATCCTCGCCATTCTTCCCTGCTCAGTTGTGCTTTTTGTCGCATTCGCGGCGACCGCCGGCGCGGACGACACCATCCCGCTCCCCACGACCCCCGAGGTCCCGCCGCCGATCGACGAGCCAACGACGCCGCTTCCGGTGACGCCGCCGCGCGGGAAGCTCATTCAGCCCGGCGTGACCATCGGCGGGCTCCTCGTGGGCGGCTTCACGAAGGCGGAGGCCCGCGACCTCGTCCTGGAGCGCTTCAAGCGGCCCGTGACGCTCGTCGTCTCGCCGACGCGGAAGGTGCGCGTCACTGCGAAAGAGCTCGGCGCATCCCTCAGCCTCGACAAGGCCGTCGGCCTGGCGGTGCGTGTGAGGCAGGAGGGCTACCGCGTGCCGCTCGACGTCGACGTCACCCGCAGGAAGCTCGACCGGTTCCTGAGCGGGCTCGCGCAGAAGACCGATCGTGAGCCGGTGGACGCCGCGCTCGTGCTCAAGGGCGTCCATCCGGTTGCCCGGAAGTCCACGGAGGGCCGCCGGCTGAAGCAGGTCGTCGCAGGGCGTCAGATCTCCCTCGCGCTGCGCAAGCACCTTCGCGACCCGATCGCGCTTCCGTTCCAGGATCTGAGGCCCAAGGTGACGGAACGGGATCTCGACACCGCGGTCGTGATCGAGCGCGGGTCGAACCGGTTGCTCTTCTACAAGAACCTGAAGCTCCGGCGAACGTTCCACGTCGCGACGGGCCAGTCCGCGTATCCCACGCCGATCGGGGACTTCGAGATCGTGAACATGCAGCGGAACCCGTGGTGGTACCCGCCGCAGGGCTCGGCGTGGGCCGAGGGTGAGCAGCCCGTGCCGCCCGGTCCGGGCAACCCGCTCGGGACGCGCTGGATGGGCATCTCGTCGCCGTACGTCGGCATCCACGGCACGCCAGACGCGGCGTCGGTCGGCTATTCCGCCTCGCACGGGTGCATCCGGATGCTGATCCCCGAGGCCGAGTGGTTGTTCAACCACGTCGACCTCGGGACGCCGGTCTTTATCGTTCGGGCGTGACCGGAAAGGTCCAGCGGCTGGGCCAGGCGATCGCGCTCGCCGGCGTTGCGACGCTGCTCGGGCTCCTCATCTGGAAGGTCGCCTTCGACAACGAGCAGGGTGCGGCCGACAAGCTCGCGAAGGGTGAGCTCGTGCACGCGCCGGCGTTCTCGCTCGACCGGCTCGACCGCGACGGGAAGCTCTCTCTCGCCCAGCTGAAGGGCAAGCCGCTCGTCGTGAACTTCTGGGCGTCCTGGTGCGGGCCGTGCAAGGACGAGGCGCCCGTGCTCCAGCAGGCCTACGAGCGCTATCGCAAGCAGGGCCTGGTCGTGCTCGGCGTCGACGTGAAGGACTTCCGCGAGGATGCGCGCCGGTTCATGCGCCGCTACGGGATCACCTATCCCGTCGTCTACGACGGCAAAGGCTCGACGATCGGTCGCTGGGGGATCCAGGGCTATCCGGAGACGTTCTTCGTCGACCGCACCGGCAAGCTCGTCGGTGAGCGGATCGCGGGCGCCGTCGATATCGAGCGCAACCGTGAGACGTTCGAGCGCGGGATCGCGCTCGCGCTCGGCGACGAGTCGTGATCCGCGCGCTCGCGTTCTGGGCGCTCGTCGCGGCGCTCGTCGCCGGAGCTTCGACCGCGGCCCCGAGCCCAGCCGACCTCGAGGCCGAGCTCGTCTGCCCCGTCTGCGGGACGACGCTCGATCAGTCCGACGCGCCGATCGCTCAGCGGATGAAGCGTTACATCCGCCAACGTCTTGCAGCAGGGGCGAGCGAGAAGCAGATCAAGGCTGAGCTCGTCGACCAGTTCGGGCCGGGCGTCCTCGCCGAGCCGCCGAAGTCCGGGTTCAACCTGCTCGCATGGCTGGTGCCGCTCGGGATCGGCGTCCTGGGAGCAGCGTTCGTCGCCGTCCTCGCAGTCGCGTGGAGCAGGCGACGCACCGGCGACGCCGCGGAGCCGGAGCTCGACCCTGAGCTGGAGCGGCGGCTCGACGCCGAGCTCCGTCGCTTCGAGCAGTGAGCGCGGGCGAGATCCCCGTAGCGCTGCTCGCGGGGTTCCTCTCGTTCCTTGCGCCGTGCGTGCTGCCGCTCGTCCCGGGGTACCTCTCCGCCGTCTCGGCGGTCAGCGCGGACGAGCTTGGCCGCCCCGGTACCGCCCGTCGGGTCGTCATCTCGAGCGTCCCGTTCGTGCTCGGCTTCACCGCGTTCTTCGTCCTGCTCGGTGTCGGCGCGTCGCTCGTCGGAGGCAGCCTGCTCCGGAATCAGTTCCTGCTCGAGCAGATCGCCGGCTTCATTTTGGTCGTGTTCGGGCTCGCCTTCATGGGCCTCCTTCCCTGGCCCGAGCGGCTCGTCGGCGCGGGGCTCGTGCAGGGGGCGCGCTCGCGCGGCTCGCGGGTTCTCCTCGGCGGCGCTTTCGCCGTCTGTGCGGCGCCGTGCATCGGCCCGGTGCTCGCCGCGATCCTCGTCCTGGCTGGCTCGTCGGACACCGTGCTCGAGGGTGCGGCGCTGCTCGCGGTCTACTCGCTCGGTCTCGCAATCCCCTTCGTCCTCGCAGGCGCCGTCTTCGCGCGCGCGATGGGCGCGTTCCGCTGGCTCCGCGACCACTACCGCACGATCCAGTTCGCGGGCGGAGTGATCATGGTCGCGCTCGGCCTGCTTCTCTTCTTCGGCCGCTTCTACGTCCTCCGGATCTACGTGAATCGGCTGTTCGAGTGGCTCGGCCTCGAGCCGGTCTTCTGAGCACGGCGTCGCTCTCTCCCGCGGACAACGTTTGTGGTGAATCACCACAAACGTTGTCCGGCGCCTCTAAATGCGCACCGGGATCAGGTCCAGGCTCCCGCTCTCGATGCGGGCGGCGGCAGCCTCGACCTGACCTAAGACGCGGTCGACGTCGACGCCGCGATGCGAGGGTGCGTACGGGCCGAGGCGCCGCGTCGCCTTCGCGAGCTGCCGCGAGGCGCCCGGCGCGTTGCCGCGCGACGCGTGATGCCAGGCGACCGTGACGTGGACGAGACCCTGGAGGAAGTCCCGCTCGGGAGACGGCGCCTCGCGCCACTCGTCCTCGAGCGCCTCGTGCGCATCGAACCACCGCTCGGCACGCATCAGCAGGATGCCCTCCTCGAGACTCACGCTTCGACCCTCCGTCGTGCTAGAAACCGGGCCATGGCGACGATCCTGCTGGTCGGGGTCGACCTGATGATCCGCTCCAGGCTGGAGGCGCCGCTCAGCGGGCATCGCCTCGTGACCTCGGACAGTGTCGACCCTCCCGACCTCGTCATCTGCGACATCGCGCGGGTCGACGCGGACGACGTCGCCGGTTCGTGGCCGGACACACCGATCCTGGGGTTCACGAACCACACGGACACGCGTGGGCTCCAGCGCGCGCACGCCGCGGGCTTCGACCAGGTGATCGTGAAGTCTGCGCTCGTCGAGCGCGCTCGCGAGGTGGTCGACGCGCTCGTCGGCGCCGACGCTTGACCCAAAGCCCAACTCGCCTCGTTGGTAGGCTCGATGGCGATGACGTACATCATCGCCGAGCCCTGCATCGACATCAAAGATCGCTCGTGCGTCGACGTCTGCCCGGTCGACTGCATCCACGAGTTCGAGCGGATGCTGATCATCGACCCCGAGGAATGCATCGATTGCGGGGCGTGCGAGCCGGAGTGCCCCGTCGAAGCGATCTTCCCGGAGGACGCGCTGCCCGACAAGTGGCAGCCGTTCGTCACGATCAACTACGCCTACAGCGAGGGCGCCGTCGCGGTCGATCCGGCCGTTCAGAAGTATGCGGACGAGCACGACGTCCAGAACCCCCCGATCGCGTAGGACTAACG
>DASSBV010000191.1:0-2108 GCA_035698545.1 Gaiella sp.
CCAGCTCAAGGCGCAGGTCGGCGGCGAGCGCATCGAGGTCATCGTGCGCAACCCCGACGACCTTCGCCGGGCCGTGTCCACGCTTGCGCCCGACGGCGACGGCACATGCGACCGGCACACCCGTCGCGTCACGGTCGCCGCGCGCGGCGGCGCGCAGGAGCTCGTCGAGGTCGTCCAGCGCCTGGGTGCGGCGCGCATCGAGGTAGACGACGTCGGCCTGCGCCGGCCGACCCTCGACGACGTGTTCCTCACGTTGACCGGCCACGTGGCAGAGAACGGCTCGGCGGGCGAGGACGACGAGGACGAGCCCGACGAGGAGCTCGCGGCATGAGCTCTTTCGCCGAAGCCGTCTCCGATGGGCGGGTCGTCGCCTGGCGGAACCTCAAGCGGATCCCGCGGATCCCGGAGCTCGCGATCTTCGCGATCCTCCAGTCGATCATGTTCGTGGTGCTGTTCGCGTTCGTCTTCGGCGGCGCGATCCCGCTCCCGGGCGGCGGAAGCTACAAGGAGTACCTGATGCCCGGGATCTACATCCAGACGCTCGCGTTCGCCTCGATCACGACTGCGATCGGGATGGCGGACGACATGAACAAGGGCCTGATCGACCGCTTCCGCTCGCTGCCGATGGCCCGCTCGGCCGTCCTCAGCGGGCGCACGTCCGCCGACGTCGTCTACAACGCGGGGATCCTCGTGATCCTGATGCTGTCGGGCCTCGTCGTCGGTTGGCGGGTGCACGGCACCATCGGCGGCTTCGTGCTGGCGATCCTGCTGATGCTCATGTTCACCTTCGCGATGGCCTGGATCGGCGTGCTGCTGGGCCTGCTCGTGAAGACGGTCGAGAACGCGCAGCAGCTCGGGTTCCTCGTGATCTTTCCACTGACCTTCGTCTCGAGCGCGTTCGTCCCCGTCCAGACGCTCCCGGGCGTGCTGAAGCCGATCGCCGAATGGAACCCCGTCAGCGCGCTGGTCTCGGCGACGCGCGACCTCTTCGGGAACCCCAACCCGTACCCGTCGGACTCGTGGCCGGGCGAGCATGCGCTGCTGCTCTCGTTCGTGTGGACGATCGGACTGCTCGCCGTCTTCGCGCCGCTCGCGGTGCGGCGGTATCGCTCCATCGAGCGCTAGTCACGCTCGCGGGAACGACCTAGGCTCGGCGCGTGGAGCGGTTCGGTCGGCGCGAGCTCGTCGTCCGCGGCGGACGCCTGGCGGGGGCCGCGGCCGCGCTCTCGTTGGGCGTCGCCTCCGAGGCGCGCGCAGCAAACGCGCTCGACCAGCTCGACGCGGCGCTGCGAGGCCCCCTCCTCCGCCCGGGACGCGCGGGCTACGCACAGGAGCGGAGGCCGTGGAACGCGCGCTTCGACGACGTCCTTCCCCGCGCGGTCGCGCAGCCGCTCGACACCGCGGACGTCCAGGCGATCGTCCGCTGGGCGGCGGCGCACGACGTGCGGCTCGGCGTTCGCTCGGGCGGCCATTCGTACGCCGGCCTCTCCTCGACGACCGGGCTGCTCGTTGACCTGACCCGGCTCTCGTCGGTCACCGTCGCGGCAAACGGTCGCGCGGCGATCGGCGCTGGCGCGACGCTCGGCTCCGTCTACGCCCGTCTCTGGGCCGCCGGCCAGCGAACGATCCCCGCCGGCTCGTGCCCGACCGTCGGCGTCGCGGGCCTGACGCTCGGAGGAGGTCACGGCTTCACCGCCCGCGCGTTCGGACTTGCCTGCGACAGCCTCCGCGCGGTGCGGATCGTTACGGCCGACGGTCACGCGCACGATGTCTCCGCGACCTCGCGGCCGAACCTGTTCTGGGCGCTCCGCGGCGGCGGCACGGGCAGCTTCGGGATCGTGACGCGGCTGACGTTCGCCACGCGAAAGGTCGGCACCGTAACGACCTTCTCACTGCGCTGGCCGTGGTCGGTGGCCGCTGACGTGATCGCAGCCTGGCAGGCGTTCATGGCGACGGCCCCGGACGAGCTGACCTCGTCGCTCGCGCTCCGCGTCCCGGCGGCGGGCGGTCCGCCGACAGTCACGGTCAACGGGATGTTCCTCGGGCCCAAGCCGGCGGCCGCCGCGGCGCTCGCCGGGCTGACGGGCGGCGATCCGGCACCTGCGTCC
>DASSBV010000192.1:0-11676 GCA_035698545.1 Gaiella sp.
ACGATCTCCGCCTCCTGGAGTCGCCACGTCGTGTCCGGCGAGATGCGCGCGAGGAAGGGGTGTACCCGCCAGCCGGTCGCGCGGGTGTCGAACGGCGGCAGGGCTGCGAGCACGTCGACGTCGTCCGGCGCGAGCCCGACCTCTTCTTCGGCCTCGCGAAGCGCGGTCGCGAGCAGGTCGGCGTCTTCGGGCTCGGGCTTTCCACCGGGGAGCCCGAGCTGACCGCCATGGAGACCCCCGTCGTCCGCGCGCACGACGATCGCGACGCGGAGTTCGCCGTCCGCGTCGCGGAAGACCGGGACGAGAACCGCAGCGTCCCGCAGGGGCGAGCTCGTCACGCCTCGAGGCGCAGCAGGTCGGCGACAGTCTCGCGTCGGCGCACGAGGCGCACCTCACCGTCCCGCACGAGCGCCGCGGCGGGCCGGCCGACGCCGTTGTAGTTCGACGCCATCGCGAGGGTGTACGCGCCGGTCGCCGGCACGGCGAGGAGGTCGCGGCGGCGCGGGGAGGGGAGGGCCACGTCGTCGATCAGGACGTCGCCCGACTCGCAGTGCATCCCCGCCACGCTGACGACCTCGTCGACCGGCTCGTCGGCCCGCAGCGCGGAGAGAGCCGTGTAGCGCGCGTCGTAGAGCTGAGGCCGCGGGTTGTCCGACATGCCGCCGTCGATCGCGACCCAGGTCCGGCCGGGCAGGCGCTTCACGCTGCCCACGCGGTAGAGGGTCACGCCCGCGCGCCCGACGAGGCTGCGGCCGGGCTCGAGCCAGATCTCCGGCTGCGGTAGTCCCGCCTCGACGAACGCGAGCCGCGCTGTCGTGGCCGCGCTCTCCGCGAGCTCGGCCGCGTCGGGCACCTCGTCCGCCGGATGGTGCCGGATCCCGAAGCCGCCACCCAGGTCGGCAACCTGCGCCGTCCACCCGAGCTCGTCGCGGCAGCCCGCGACGAACGAGGCGAGCCGGGCGATCGTCTCCGCCTGCGCGTCGAAGTCCTCGAGCTGCGACCCCACGTGGACGTGGACGCCGATCATCTCGAGCCCGAGGTCGAGCGCCTCCGCGACGACACTGCGCGCCTGATCGGGCGGGAGGCCGAACTTCGACCCGTGGTGGCCGGTACGGATCGCCTCGTGCGTGTCGGCGTCGACGCCCAACGTGACCCGCACCAGCACCTGTGCCACTCCTGCGGCCGCCGCGAGTTCCGCCTCGTCGGGCGCATCGAGCACGACGGGCGCCGCCGCCCGCGCCGCGGCGGCGAGGAACGCGGTGTCCTTGTTGTTCCCGTGCACGACGAGCTCGGCACCCTCGAGCCCCGCCGCGCCTGCGAACGCGAGCTCGCCCGCCGACGCGACGTCTGCGCCGATCCCCTCGTCACGCAGGAGCCGGAGCAGCGCGACGTTCGGCAGCGCCTTCGTGCCGAAGAACACCCTCCCGTCGCCGACGGCTTGGCGCAATGCGCGGGCGGTCGCTCGAATCGTCTCCTCGCAGAGCACGACGAGCGGCGTTCCATGCTCCTCGGCGAGGGCCTCTGCGTCGATCCCACCGAGCGTCAGCCGTGTGCCGTCGAGGACGGCGGAGTCCGGGAAAAGCTCCAGCACGCGTCGATCGTGCCTGTTAGCATGAGACACGTGGAGCAGCTTCTCACGTAGTCCAGGGAGGAAACGCGGCGGAAGCCGCGCCGACTCCCCCTGAGCCTCTCGACCGAGAGGCTTTTTCATATCCGGGAGAGATCGAAGAGCGTATGGAGCAGTCAGAGCACGAGCGCTACGACCCGAGCGCGGTCGAGGAGAAGTGGCAGGCCGCCTGGGCGGCCGAGCAGGCGTTCACGGTCCCGAACCCGGATCCGTCGACCGCGGCGGACAAAGCCTCGACCTACGTGCTCGAGATGCTCCCGTACCCCTCCGGCGAGCTCCACATGGGGCACGTCTTCAACTACACGATGGGCGACGTCCTGACGCACATCCGGCGCCGTCAAGGCATGACCGTCCTGCGGCCGATGGGCTACGACGCGTTCGGCCTGCCCGCCGAGAACGCCGCGATCCGCGAGGGCGGTCATCCACGCGAGATCACGAACCGGAACATCGAGTCGATCCGGCGCCAGATGAAGCGGATGGGTTGGGCGATCGACTGGTCGCGCGAGGTCTCGACCGCCGAGCCCGAGTACTACCGCTGGACGCAGTGGCTCTTCCTGCGCTTCTTCGAGAAGGGGCTCGCGTACCGCCGCGAGGCGCCCGTGAAGTGGTGTCCCAAGGACCAGACGGTGCTCGCCAACGAGCAGGTGATCGACGGGCGCTGCGAGCGCTGCGGCACCGAGGTCGAGTCGCGGAACCTCACTCAGTGGTTCTTCAAGATCACCGAGTACGCCGACGCGCTGCTCGACGAGACGGCGCTGCTCGAGTCGTGGCCCGAAAAGGTGCTGACGATGCAGCGGAACTGGATCGGCCGCTCCGAGGGCGCCCGCGTCGTCTTCACCGTCCACGGGAGCGGGGAGGAGCTGCCGGTCTTCACAACCAGACCCGACACGCTGTTCGGCGCGACGTTCTTCGTCCTCGCGCCCGAGCACCCGCTCGTCGCCGGGCTGACCGCAGGGACCGAGCACGAGGCCGACGTCGCCGACTACGTGCGCCACGCGGCCGCGCGCTCCGCCGTCGAGCGCGAGGCGAAGGAGAAGGACGGCGTCTTCACCGGTCGCTACGCGATCAACCCCGTGAACGGCGAGCCGATCCCGATCTGGGTTGCCGACTATGTGCTGATGGAGTACGGGACGGGCGCGATCATGGCGGTGCCGGCGCACGACGAGCGGGATCACGCGTTTGCGGAGCGCTACGGCCTCGACGTCCGGCAGGTCGTCGCGCCGGCGGCCGGCTCGAGGCCGGAGGAGGGTGCATTCGTCGCGCACACGGACGACGAGGTGCTCGTCCACTCCGGCGAGTTCAATGGGCTACCCGCCCCCGAGGGAAAGCGCGCGATCACCGCGTGGCTGGCCGAGCGCGGGCTCGGCGAGGCGACCATCGGCTATCGGCTGCGCGACTGGCTGCTCTCGCGTCAGCGCTACTGGGGCTGCCCCATCCCCATCGTTCACTGCGACGCGTGCGGGACGGTCGCCGTGCCCGACGACCAGCTGCCGGTGCTGCTGCCCGACGTCCGTGACTACACGCCGAAGGGCCGTAGCCCGCTTGCCGCGGCCGAGGACTGGGTCGCAACCACCTGCCCGGGCTGTGGCGGCCCGGCGCGTCGCGAGACCGACACGATGGACACCTTCGTCGACTCCTCCTGGTATTTCCTCCGCTACGCCGACGCGCGGAACGAGGATGCGGCCTGGGACCCGCAGATCGTCGACTACTGGCTGCCGGTCAAGCAGTACATCGGCGGGATCGAGCACGCGGTGCTGCACCTGCTGTACGCGCGGTTCTTCACCAAGGTCCTGAACGACATGGAGCTGCTCGGCTTTCGCGAGCCGTTCTCACGGCTGTTCACGCAGGGGATGATCTATCGGCACGGGGCGAAGATGTCGAAGTCGAAGGGCAACGTCGTCTCGCCCGACGAGGCGGTACAGCGCTACGGCGCCGACGCGCTGCGGCTCTACATCCTCTACATGGGTCCCGCGGAGCAGGACAAGGAGTGGTCCGACGCGGGCATCGAGGGAACGGCCAGGCTGCTCGATCGCATCTGGCGGCTGGCCCTCGAGGTCGCAGCGCGCAGGACCGTCGAGGCACCACACGACGGTGAGCTTCTGCGCACCACCCATCGCACGATCGATCGCGTCACCGACGACATCCTGCGCCGCTTCCAGTTCCACACGCCGATCGCGGCGCTGTTCGAGCTCGTCAACGAGGTCTACAAGGTGAAGGACGACCCGGCGCGAGCCGGCGAGGTCGGCTTCGCGACCGAGACCGTCGTCTCGCTCGTCCAGCCGTACGCGCCGCACGTCGCCGAGGAGCTGTGGGAGCGCCTCGGGCATAGCCGCCTCTGGGAGACACCCTGGCCGGTCGCCGACCCCGCGCTGATCGCCTCCGACACGGTCGAGGTCGTCGTGCAGGTGAACGGGAAGCTGCGCGACCGGCTCCAGGTGCCGGTCGGCACTCCCGAGGACGAGCTTGTCGCGCTCGCGCTCGCGTCCGAGCGTGTGCAGGCGCATCTCGACGGCGGCGAGCCGCGGAAGACGATCGTGGTCCCGGACCGCCTCGTGAACCTCGTCGTGTAGGCCGGGCGGCGCGGCGCCGTCCGCCGCGCCCGTCACGAAGTCGGCACGAAGCGGGCACACTTTCGTCACGGGTTCCCCGCGACCCTGGAAGGGTGCTGACGCTGTCGCGTACCCAGGTCGCGCTCCTCCTGGTTCCGCTCGTCGTCCTGCTCACCGTCGCGGGCTCGCGCTTCGCCGGGGCCGGTGCGAGCCGCGGCCCGGCCGCCGTCGCGCCGCTGGCGAGGGTCGGGGGAGCGGGGAGCGCCGCTCGTACGCCGCTCCTGTTCGTGCACGTGGTCGGAGCGGTGCGCCGAGCGGGTCTCTTTCGGCTCCGCGACGGCTCGCGCGTCGCCGACGCCGTCGCGCGCGCAGGCGGGCCGACGCGGCGCGCCGACCTTGCCGCCGTGAACCTCGCTGCGCCACTCGTCGACGGCCAGCAGGTCGTCGTCCCACGGCGCGGACCGACCGGAAGCGCGGCCGCGGTAGGGGCCGGCGGGCCGGGATCGGGCGTCAAGGTCAGCCTCGCCTCCGCGACGATCGAGCAGCTCGACGAGCTGCCTGGGGTGGGGCCTGTGACCGCGCAGAAGATCGTCGACTGGCGGACGACCCATGGCCCGTTCCGCTCGGTCGACGACCTCGACGACGTCCCCGGCATCGGACCCGCACGGATCGAGCAGCTGCGAGACCTCGTCACGCCATGAGACGCCTCGTCGAGACGAGCTGGCCGGCGCTGCTCGCCTGCGCGGCGTGCGCGGGGCTCGCTCTCTCCGTGTGGTTGCGCCTTCCGGCCGATGTGCTCCTGCCGGGTGCGTGCGCCGCCGCCGGCGGTGCCCTCCTCGGGCGCGACCTCCGGCGTCTCGTTCTTGCCGGGCTGGCGCTCGCACTGATCGGCCTCTGGTGGGGCGCGCTGCGGGAGGTCGCCCTCGACCGAAGCGTGCTCGCGAGCCACATCGGCGAGCGGACGGACGCGCGGGTCGTCGTCACAGGGCCGGTCCGACGAACGCCGTTCGCCCTACGCGCCCCGGCCCAGGTCGTGCGCTTCGGGGAGACGTCGCTGCACGAGCGCGTCCTCCTCGAGCTGCCTCCGGAGCGTGCGCCGCCCCAGGGAGCCGTACTCGAGCTGCGCGCGCGGCCGGTCGAGCCGCATGGGCCCGAGACCGGCTTCGACGAGCGAGGGTGGCTGGCGCGGCAGGGCATCCACGTCGTGCTGCGCGGCGACGACCCACGCGTCGTCGGCCGGCGGGGCGGGATCGGTGGCGTCGCCGACCGGCTGCACGCGCACGTGGAGAAGACACTCGCCCGGGGGACCACGGGAGAGCGCCGCGCGGTCCTGACGGGGATCGTCCTCGGCGAGGACGACGGGATCGACAAGTCGCTCCGGGATGCCTTCCAGTCGAGCGGGCTCACGCACCTGCTGGCGGTCTCCGGCCAGAACGTCGCGATCACCGCCGTCGGAGTCGTGTGGGCGGCGCGGCTCGCGGGAATCGGCCGTCTCGCGGGCGAGGGAGTCGCGATCCTGGTCGTGCTCGCGTACGCGCTCGCCGTCGGCTGGCAACCGTCCGTCGTGCGCGCCGCAGTTGCGGGAATCCTCGCCTCGCTTGGATGGATCACCGCACGGCCGCGCGATCGCTGGCATGCGATGGCGATCGGCGCGCTCGTCCTGCTCGCCTGGATGCCGTCGGCGGCGCTCGAGCCGGGATTCCAGCTCTCGTTCGCCGCGGTCGCGGCGATCTTCGTCGTGATTCCGCGCGTGGGCGGTGTGCCGGACGCCTATCCGATACCGCGCGGGTTGTGGGACGTGCTCGTCGTCGCCGTCGCCTGCGGGCTCGTCACCGCGCCGATCGTGTGGCTCCATTTCGGCGCCGTCGCGCTGTGGACGGTTCCGGCGAACCTGGCCGCCGAGCCGGCGATGCCGCCGCTGATCGCTCTCTCGCTCGCAGCGGCCGCGATCGAGCCGGTGCTGCCCGACGCCTCGGCGGCGCTCGCCTGGCTCGCGGGAGGCTGTGCTGCGTGGATCGCCTTCGTCGCGAAGGTCGTGAGCGCCTGGCCCTCCGCCCAGATCCACTCTGCGGTGGCCCTCGCGCTGATCCTCGCGACGGCTGGAGCAGCGGTCTGCGTGCGCCGGTTGCCGCGGTACCGCCGTCGCACCGCCGCGATCGGGCTCGTCTCACTCACGTTGACCGTGGCCGCCAGCGCGTATGCGCTCCGGCCGCTGCCGTCGTGGACGCCGCCAGAGGGCCTGCGGGTGACATTCCTCGACGTCGGCCAGGGGGATTCGGCGCTGCTCGAGGCTCCGGGCGGAGCGGTGCTCGTGGACGAGGGGCCGCCCGAGGCCGACGTCGCCGGACAGCTGCGCGCGATGGGTGTCCGCGCGCTGACGGCGATCGTGCTCACCCATCCGCAGCGCGACCACATCGGCGGAGCGTCTGCGGTGCTCGACGGGTTGGACGTGGGGGAAGTGGAGGATCCGGGGATCGAGGCACCGTCGGCCGATCACGACGCAGCCCTCGCGGCCGCCCGCCGGCACCGGGTGCCGGTCGAGGTCGTGCACGAGGGAGATGCCTTCCGGATGGGGCGACTGCGGATTCGTATCCTGTGGCCCGACGAGCCCGGCCTCCCGAGCGAGGACCCGAACCAGCATGCCGTGGTCATCCTCGCGAGCTACGGCACGACCGACGTCCTCCTCACGGCCGATGCGGAGAGCGATGTCACCGGCCGGCTCCGCATCCCGCCGGTGGAGGTGCTCAAGGTTGCCCACCATGGCTCGGAGGATCCCGGCTTGCCTGATCTCCTGCGCAGTTTGCGGCCCCGCCTCGCCGTGATCTCGGTCGGCCAGGGCAACGACTATGGCCATCCGCGCCCCGAGACCCTCGCCGCGCTCCGCGCGTTTCCCGGCCTCGAGACGCTGCGCACCGACGAGAACGGCCGGATCGTGGTCGAGTCGGACGGGCGGACGATCACCGTGCGGTCGCAGCGGTAGCCTGAGCGCGATGGCAGCGCCCGCCGACCCCGTCTACCTAGTCACGGGCTCCGACCGGCCCAAGGTCGACCGGGGGCTCGCTCGGCTGCGCGCCCACTTCGACCCCGGCGCGATCGAGCGGTTCACGGCCGCCGGGCCCGAGGGTGCGAGCGGGGAGGACGTGGTCGCCGCGTGCAACGCGGGCTCGCTGCTGGGAGACAGCCGGCTCGTGCTCGTCAGCGACGTGGACGGCCGCCCCGACGACCGTGGTCGTGTCACGGGCGGGTGGAAGAAGGCGGACGTGGACACCGTCGTCGAGTACCTCGCGGCGCCCGCGCCGGGGGCGGTGCTGTGTCTGGTCGCGCACGCGCTGAAGCGCGACTCGCCGCTCGGTAAGGCGTGCGCGACGGCGGGCTCGGTGCTGGCGTGGGACGTGGCGCGGGGCAAGCTGGACCAGTGGGTCGGAGAGCAGTTCGCAGCGCGTGGCGTGAAGGTCGAGCGGGACGCCTGCCGTGAGCTCGTGCAGCTCGTCGGCGACGATCAGCTCGCTCTCGCGCAGGAGGTCGACAAGCTCGCAACCTGGGCCGCGGGCGAGCCCCTCGGCAGCGAAGAGGTGAGGCAGCTGGCGGTCGCCTCCGCCAACCGGCCCCCGTGGGATCTCACCGACGCCTGGGGCGACCACGACGTCGCGACGGCCCTCGAGGTCGTCGAGGAGAAGCTCGACCGGAACGCGATACCGCGACGAGCGCAGGTCGCGATGCTCGCCGGCTCGCTTGCCGGGCACCTCACCCGTCTGCGGCAGCTCGCGGCGCTCGCGCGTCAGGGGGTACGGCCGAAGGACGCCGCAGGCCGGCTGAAGCTCCATCCATTCCAGGCGGAGAAGCTTGGCCGACAGGCGGAAGGCTTCTCAGCCGAGGAGCTCGAAGACGCGACGGTCAGGCTGGCCGAGCTCGACCACGCGCTGAAGGGCGGCAGCCGCTTGGCGCCCGACCTGGAGCTCCAGCTCGCGGTCGCGGATCTCGCGCGCGAGCGACGCTAGCCGGGCTCGCCGGCGACGACGCGCGCGGCCTGCGACTTCTTCCGCGCTGCGGCGTTGCGGTGGAGCGCGCCGCGCGTCACCGCGCGATCGATCGTCTGCACGAGCGCCCGATGCTCCGAGGCGACCTGCTCGGTGTCGCCGTCCTCGACCGCCCGCTGGAGCCGCTTCGCGAGCGTCTTGATCGTCGAGCGGTAGCGCAGGTTCTCGAGCCGCTGGCGGGACGCCGTCTCGACGCGCTTCTTCTGCTGCTTGATGTTCGCCATTCGGCGGCGGAGGGTAGCAGAGGGGCTTTCGCAGATTCCACGAAACTCCCGTGGATGACCGAGGTCGACCAGCCGCTCGACCCTACCCAGGCCGAGGAACGCGCCCACCGGCGCCGCCTCGCGCGCTCGACCGCGGTCTTCGGCGCGGCGACGGCGCTCTCGCGGGTGCTCGGCCTCGTCCGCGAGATGATCGCAGCACCGACGTTCGGTGCCGCGGGGAAGATCAACGCGTTCACGGTCGCGTTCCAGATCCCGAACCTGGTCCGCGCCCTCGTCGCCGACACGGCGCTCTCCGGCGCCTTCGTGCCGGTGTTCAGCGAGCTCCTCGAACGGGGGGAGCGCCTTCGCGCGTGGCGCGTCGCCTCGACGATCTTCTGGCTGATGCTGCTCCTCACCACCGGCCTGACAGCCGTGTTCGTCCTGATCGCCCCGCTGATCGTCGAGCTCTTCGGGACGCCGGGCGGCAGCTTCGACCTCGCCGTCGGTCTCTCGCGCCTTCTCTTCCCGATCGTGATCCTGCTGGCGCTCTCCGGGATCATCGTGGGGATCCTCAACTCGTACGACCAGTTCACGGTCCCGGCGCTGACACCGGTCGCGTGGAACCTCGTGATCATCCTCGGGCTCGTGCTCGGAGTCCCGGCGGCGGGCAGCGAGGACGCGGAGCTGTACGTCTATGCGGGGTCGATCGTGCTCGCGACGCTCGTCCAGCTGCTGCTGCCGGTGCCGTGGCTGCGCGGCCTCGACGGAAGACTCCGCGTCGCGATCGACTGGCGCGACCCGGCCGTGCGCCGGTTCTTCGTCCTGATGCTGCCGGTGACGCTGACGCTGGGCTTGATCAACGTCTCGACGCTGATCGGGACCCTGTTTGCCTCCCGTCTGATCGACCCCGACCTCGCGCCGCGCGCGATCGACCTCGCGTTCCGGCTGTACATGCTTCCGCAGGGGATCTTCTCCGTGGCGGTCGCCACCGTGCTCTTCCCGACGATGGCACGCCTCGCTGCGCGCGGCGACATGCCGGGCTTCGGCCGGACGGTCGACACGGGCGTGCGACAGATCGGCTTCCTCCTCATCCCTGCCGGCCTCGTCTCGGCGATCCTGGCCGAGCCGATCATCCGCCTGCTCTACCAACGCGGCGAGTTCACTCCCGACCAGACGCCTGTTGTCGCCGGCGCCCTGGCCGCCTTCACGGTCGGGCTCGTGTTCAACGGCTGGATGCTGCTCCTCAATCGCGCGTTCTACGGGCTGCGGCTGAACTGGATTCCGACCCTCGTCGCGCTCGGCAACCTCATCCTCAACGTCATCCTGTTCGCCGCGCTCTACAGGGTCGGCGTCTGGGGCCTCCCCTTGGCCACCTCGCTCTCGAACCTCGCAGGCGCGGTCGCGCTGGCCGTCCTCATGGGGCGCCGCGTGGGCGGGGTCGACACCGGCGCAACCATGCTCGCGCTTGGCCGGATCGTGCTCGCCGCCGCAATCGCATCCGGGCTCGCCGCGCTCGCCTGGTGGGGCCTCGACGACGTCGTCGGGCGCTCGACGCTCGGACAGGTCGTCTCCGTGGGAGCCGGGCTGGGCATCGGGACGGTTGCGTACGTCGTCGCGTGCCGCGCGCTCGGGGTGCGTGAGCTCGGCTCGCTGCTCGAGCTCCGCAGGTCGGCCTGAACGCTGCCCGCTTGCGCCGCCTCCCACGAACGAGCTAGCGTGTTCGAGGGAGGGAAGAGAGGGGTACTGGAGACAGCGTGCGACCGTTTGTCGCGACGATTCTGGTTTCAGCTGTCGGCGTTCTCGCCGGCGCCCCGGTCGCCGACGCGGCCGGCGGCCTTTTGAGCGACGTCACCGCGCCCCTCGCCGACAGCGCCCAGAGCTCCCAGCAGGCGCCTTCGGGCGCCCTCGCACCCGTGGTGGAGACGGTCGCGCCGGTCGTCCAGACGGCCGCGGACACCGCGGCGCCGGTGACCACGACGACGACACCGCTGGTCGGCACGGTCGCGAAGACGGCCGCGCCGGTGGTGCAGACCGTCGTCGAGGCCGCAGATCCGGTGGTCAAGCCGGTCACGAACGCCGCTGCGCCCGTCGTCCAGGACGTCACGCGCGCCGTGGCGCCGGTGACGAAGCCGCTCGACGATGCGCTTGCGCCGGTCACTGCGCCGGTCACACGCGCGGTCGAGCCCGTCGTGCAGGCGGCAAAGCCGGTCGTCGACGCGGCAAAGCCTGTCCTCGACGCTGCCAAGCCGGTCGTCGACACGGCTGCGCCCGTCACAACGCCGGTGCAGCCGGCACGACACGGCTCGACGACCGTCACGACCGCTGCGCAGGCCGTTCCCTCGCACGCGTCTCCGCCACAGGCTTCGACCCAGAACCAGCAGCAGGCGCCCGCGTCGGCCAGCGGCGAGCCGCCCGCACCGCCCACGGGCGGTCTGCAGGCGGGCCACGGCAACCTCGCGACTGGCGCTCCCGCGCCCGATCTTCCGCTGTTCGGATCGCCTGCAAGCGTGGATTCGCGGCCCGGCACGCAACGCCCCGAGGCGGGACAGAAGAGCTCGTCGCGTCCGCGTCTTCCGCTGCCGTCCCTCCCTGACGTGCCCTGGGGTGCCCTGAGCGCCCCCGCAGGTGGCGCCGGCGGGCCGTCCTCCGCGATCTTCGCCGCGCTCGCAGCGGCACTTCTCCTCGTTTTGCCACGGCTGGGCCCAAGGCTCTCGCCCGCGCTGGCTCCGCGGCCGAGACCGGGGTTCCGGCCCCTGCTCGAGCGTCCCGGGTAGTCGCGGGTCACCGACCCGTGGCGCCGGCCTGGCTCTGACCGGCGCCTTCAGACACTCGAGACGAAAGGAATCCCATGAAACGGCACATCTGTGCCGGGGCGGGAGCGCTCGTGCTCGCACTCGCGAGCGCAGGCACCGCCTCGGCAGGGGGCCTACCCATCCTGGGAGGCCAACAGCAGGGCGTGCAGTCGGCGAGCCTCGGCGACCAGTCGGTCGGTGAGCAGAGCAACACGGCCGACGTCACGCAGACTCAGGGCAGCTTCAACCTGAACGTGTCACCGGCGATCGCGATCCTCGGCGACGCGTCCACGGAGAACGCCCAGGGCAACGGCAACACGGCCGTCGCCGGCGTCGACCAGTCCAACGAGGCGTCACAGTCGCAGACGGTCGACCAGGCCCAGCGACTCGTGGGCGGCTCGGGAGCTTGCTGCGGCTCCGACCAGGAGGCGCAGCAGACCGCGGAGGGCGGCGATCAGTCCGTCGGCG
>DASSBV010000193.1:0-8602 GCA_035698545.1 Gaiella sp.
CGAGGCGACGGCGATCGTCACGAGGTCGCGCGCCGTCGCGAACCGCCAGACACGGCGGTACACCCCGGCGAGCACGTAGACGACGTACGTCGTCCCGAGCACGATCGGCAGCACCGCCTGGAACGTCCCGCGCTGGAGCTCCGTGCCGCGCCCGTCGACGAGCAAGAGGTACACGGCGAGAAGCGTGCCGCCCACGATCACGGCATCGGCGGCCAGCTCCATCAGCCGGCGGGGCTGCATCGTGATCGCGTGGCGCAGCGACGTGTCTCCCGGACGGCCCTGCCGCTCGTGCTCCGAGAGCTCGGAGAGGAAGCTGCCGAACTGGACGAGGAGCGCGAACGTGACGAGAACGCCGAGAGCCGTGACCGCGGGTCGGTCGAGCACGTTGTAGGCGACACCCGTCGCGCCGAGCGCGACGCCGATCAGCGCGAGCAGCACGACCGCGCGGGTCTCGGAGAGGCCGTAGTAGACGAGCCGGTGCGAGGTGTGGTCCTTGCCGCCCTGCGTCACCGGACGACGCTCGGCGAGGCGCCTGATCGTCACGAGGGTCGTGTCGAGGATCGGGATCGCGAGCACGAGGAGAGGGAGGAGCATCGTGGCGACCGTCGTTCCGGCCGTCGTCCAGCTCGCCGCCAGGCCGAGCACCGCGAGGAGGAAGCCGAGCAGCTGGCTTCCGGAGTCGCCCATGAACACACGGGCCCGGTCGCCGGGGCGCAGGTTGAACGGCAGGAACCCGAGGCACGCGAACGCGAGCGAGAGCGAGAGCACGAGCACGAGGTCGTTCTCGTGCACGGTGGACGCGTCGATCGCGAAGTACGCACACGCGACGGTGGCGAGCGTCGCGGCGAGGCCGTCCATGTTGTCGAGCAGGTTGAACGCGTTCGTGATCCCCACGAGCCAGAAGAGCGCGATCACGACCCCAAGGACGTCGTTGGAGACCAGCTCGACACGGAGGCCGGCCGCGATCGCGATCGCGGCCGCGCCGAACTGCGCAACGAGCTTGGCGACGGGGCTCAGATGGCGGACGTCGTCGAGGAGCCCGGCGACGAAGACGAGGCCGCAGCCCGCGACGATCCCGGCGAGTAGCCAGGTCGGCTCGATCACTCCGGCTGCGAGCGCCAGCAGGACGCCGGCAAGGAGCCCTGCGGCGATCCCGACGCCGCCGAAGAGCGGTGTGACGTGGTCGTGCCAGCGGGCGCCCGTCGGCACCGCGACGAGCCGACGCCCGAGCGAGGGGGAGCGCAGCAACGTCCAGAGGACGACCGAGGCGACCGGCAGCGCGGCGAGCGTGATGGCCGCTTCCACGGGCGATGATTGTAGGGCCAGCCTCAGCCCTACAATCGCGCTGATGAGCGTCTACGCAGACGTTTTGCGGTATCGCGAGCTCTTCTCGAGCCTCGTTCGCCGCGACCTGCGCGCGAAGTACAAGGGCTCTGTGCTCGGGTTGGCCTGGACGCTCGCGCTACCCGTCACCCTGATGCTCGTCTACCTCGTCGTCTTCTCCGTCCTCTGGAAGGCGCAGGCGACCGACCTCGACGACTACTGGCTCTTCCTGCTCTGCGGGCTGCCGCCGTGGGCGTTCTTCGCAGCGTCGCTCCAGACCGCGGCACGGAGCCTCGTCGAGAACGCGCCGCTGATCCGCAAGGTGCGCTTCCCGCGTCAGCTCGTGCCGCTCTCCGTCGTGGCCACGCAGCTCGTCGCGTTCGCCGTGATGACGGCGATCGTGCTCGTCCTCGCGCTGTGGTTCCGCCCGGAGAGCCGCGACACTGCGTGGCTCGCGCTGCCGGCGGCCGCAGCGATCGTCGTCTTTGTTGCCGGCTTCTCGCTCGCAGTCGCGGCGCTGAACGCGGTGTTCCGCGACGTCGAGTTCGTCGTCGCGGCGGCGCTCCTGCCCTGGTTCTTCCTGACGCCGGTCCTGTACCAGCTCGACGACCTTCCGGGCGCGCAGGGGCGGCCGTGGCTCGTCGACCTGATCCACTGGGGGAACCCGCTCACGCCGGCGATCGAGACGTACCGGACGCCGCTCTACGCCGGGGAGCTGCCACCGGCCGCCGATGCGATCTACCTGTGCGTCGCGGCCGTCGTGGCCCTCGTCGTCGGCGCGCTCGTCTTCAGCCGGGTCGACGACCGGATCGCGTCGGAAGCCTGACGACGGCGCGGCCCTCGAAGAGCCCCTCGCCCGTATGGGCGGGCAGGCCGCCGTGCGTTTCGGGCTCGAGCCCGTCGACGAGCGAGGGCAGGAGGAGCGGCGCGTCGAGCCGTGGGTTGCGGCCACCCGGCGCCCACGCGCCAAGCGAGCGGGCAGCGCGCCGGCGCTCGAGCATGCCGCCGGCGGGGATGATCGCGGGCCCGACCGCATCCCAGCCGTCCGCATGGGCGTCCAGGAGAAGCCGCGACCAGTCCGGTGCCGGCTCGGCCCCCGCGACAAGGTGCGCAGTCGCAGCAGGCGCCTCCCCGACGAGCTGCTCCTCCTGCGCCGCGAGCGCCGCGGCTGTCAGCTCGTCGGTCCCGCCGTGCACGACCACCGCCAGCCGGCGCTCGGCGATTCCGGGCTCCACGTCGACCTCGACGTCGAGCGGCTCGACCCCGACCTCGGAGAGCCAGAAGCGGTGCTCCTCGACGAGGTCGAAGCGAAGCACGTAGCGACCGGGCGGCCTGGGCGCGACGAGGGTCACGTCGAGCTCGACGGTCTCGCCCGGCCCGACGGGGCGGGGAAAGGCCGTCCGCAGCCCGTCCCAGACGATCGCGTTGTGGTGGCGGTCGAGCCAGTGATACGAGAGCTGGAGGCCGTCCGCGCCCCTGGAGCGCCACGTGGCGGCCCCGACGTTCTCGAGCACGACGCGCGCGGTCGCCGCAGCGCCGGCCCGTTGCGGGGCGAGCGTCCACTCCCGGAAGAGCGGTGCGAGCGGGTCCACGGCGGCCGAGTGTAGAGGCCCGCGCTGCGGGGGCTACCCTCCCGTGGTGAGCGAGCCTCTTCTCGTCCGCGCGCTGCGTCGCGAGCCCGTCGAGCGGACGCCGGTGTGGTTCATGCGCCAGGCGGGCCGTTCGCTCCCGGAGTACCGCGCGATCCGCGAGCGCCACGGGTTCTTCGAGCTCGCCGACACGCCCGAGCTCTGCGCAGAGGTGACACTTCAGCCGGTGAGGCGACACGGCGTGGATGCCGCGGTGATGTTCGCGGACATCATGACCCCGGTTCGCGGGATGGGGATCGACGTCGAGCTCGTCGAAGGCGTCGGTCCGGTGCTCGAGCGGCCGATCCGCAGCGTGCGCGACGTCGAGCGCCTCGTCGTCCCCGCTCCCGAGGACGCGTTCGCGCCCGTGCTCGAGGCGGTGCGCCTCGTCCGTGCCGAGCTTCCCAGCGAGGTCGCGGTGATCGGGTTCTGCGGTGGGCCGTTCACGGTCGCGAGCTACCTCGTCGAGGGTCGGCCGAGCCGAGAGCTGGCCCGCACGAAGGCGCTGCTCCTGTCCGAGCCGGCGACGTGGGATGCGCTGCTCGCCAAGCTCTCGGAGACGTTCGCGGCGTACGTCGAGGCGAAAGCCCGCGCCGGCGCCGACGCGATCCAGCTCTTCGACTCGTGGGTGGGGACGCTCTCGCCCGCGCTGTACGGCGAGCGGGTCGCGCCCTGGAGCGCGCGCGTGCTTTCCGCGGTCGACGTTCCGACGATCCACTTCGCCACCGGCGCTGCGCACCTCCTCGAACAGCTCGTAGCTGCGGGCGGCGACGCGCTCGGGCTCGACTGGCGCGTGCCGCTCGACGAGGCGTGGGCGCGTGTCCCCGAGGTCGCCGTCCAGGGAAACCTCGATCCGGCAGCCCTGCTCGCGCCGTGGGAGGTCGTAGAGCGTGAGGCCGTCGACGTGCTCGCACGTGCCGGCGGGCGTCCCGGCCACGTGTTCAACCTCGGGCACGGCGTCCTTCCGGAGACGGAGCCCGACGCGCTCACGCGGCTCGCGCACTTCGTGCGCGAGCGGACGGAGGCGGGGGTCGCCGCGTGATGAATCCCGTCGTGATCGTGATGGCTTACGGCTCGCCCGACCGCCTCGCCGACGTCCCGGCCTACTACGCGGACATTCGTGGCGGCAGGCCGATCGCCCCCGAGCACCTCGACGACCTCGTGACGCGCTACCGGTCACTCGGAATCGACGACTCGGACGCGCCCTCGCCGCTCAACGCGATCACCGAGGAGACGCGGGCCGCGCTCGAGCGCGAGCTCGGGCTGCCCGTGCTCACCGGGATGCGCCACTGGGACCCGCGGATCGCGTCCGCCGTGGAGACCTCGCTCGAGCTCGGGTACGAGCCGCTCGTCGGCCTCGTGCTCGCGCCCCACTGGTCGACGCTCTCGGTAGCCCGCTACGAGCAGCTCTTCCTCGAGGCGGTCGCCGGTCGTGTCGAGACCCGCTTCGTCCGCCGCTGGGGCACGGAGCCCGGGTTCGTGCACCTGCTCGCCCAGCGCTGCCGCGACCTTGCGTCCGACGAGACGCATCTCGTCTTCACCGCCCACTCGCTGCCCGCCCGCATCCTCGAGCAGGGAGACCCGTACAGGGAGTCGCTCCTCGAGACGTCCGCCCTCGTCGCCGACCAGGCGGATCTCGACGACTGGTCGTTCGCCTTCCAGAGCGAGTCGCCCACGGGTGAGCCGTGGCTGGGGCCCGACATCTTGGATCACCTCGACGCACTGCACGGCGCGGGCGTCACCGAGGTCCTCGTCTGCCCGGTCGGGTTCGTCTCCGACCACCTCGAGATTCGCTGGGACCTCGACGTCGAGGCGGCCGAGCGTGCGCGGGAGCTCGGCATCGGGTTCACGCGAATCGAGATGCCGAACGCGGCGCCGGAGATGGTGGACGCGCTGGCCGGGATCGTGCGGCGGGAGCTTGCCGCGCCGTGACGTCGTGAAGGCCCGAGAATGATCCCCGGGACGATCGACGTCGACTCCGTCTCCCGCCGGTTCCTCGTGCGGGCGCGCGAGTCGTACACGCTCAAGGAGCTGCTCGTCGAGCGCGGTCGGACGGGCACCCAGGAGATCTGGGCGCTTCGCGACGTCTCGCTCGCGATCGCGCCGGGAGAGTCGGTCGCGCTCGTCGGTCGCAACGGCTCGGGCAAGTCGACGCTGCTCCGTCTGATCGCGGGGATCATCAAGCCCACCGGCGGCCGCGTCTCGATCGGGGGGCGCGTCGGCTCGCTCCTGGAGCTCGGCGCGGGCTTCCATCCCGACTTCACCGGACGCGAGAACGTCGAGCTGAACGGGATGCTCCAGGGCCTCACCCGGGCGCGGATCCGAGAGCGCTTCGACGAGATCGTCGCGTTCGCCGAGCTGGAGCACGCGATCGACCGACCGGTGCGGACCTACTCGTCGGGCATGACGATGCGCCTCGGGTTCGCGATCGCGGCATTCCTCGAGGCGGACGTCCTCCTGCTCGACGAGGTGTTCGCCGTCGGCGACGAGAGCTTCCAGCGGAAGTGCTTCGGCGTGATCGCGGCGTTCAAGGAACGCGGTGGGACGATCCTCTTCGTCTCGCACGATGCGTCGGCGGTCGAGCGCCTGTGCGACCGCGCCGCACTCCTGCGCGACGGGACACTCGCGTTCGACGGGCCGGTGCACGAGGCGATCACGCGCTACCGCCGCGCCCTCGCCGACGACGGCGACGGGCCGCGCCAGGACGGCGCCGCGCGGACGGGTAGCGGCGAGGCGCGGCTCGCGACGGCACGGCTCGTCTCCGCCGAGGGAGAGGAGCGCGACCGTTTCCTCGCGGGCGAGCCGTTCGCGCTCGAGGTGACGCTCACCGGTGCGGTTCCGGCGCCGTCCCTCCACCTCGAGCTTCGGGACGGCTCGGGACTCCTCGTCGCCGAGGAGGTCGCCGACATGGCATCGCTCGGCTGGGACGAGCACGACGGGGGGCTCGAGCTGCGTCTCGACGTGCCTGCGCCGCCGCTCGAGTTCGGCCGCTTCGAGCTCGGCCTCGCGCTGGTCGGAAGCGACGGCCGGCTGCTCGACCGCCTTCCGCGCGGGCTTCCGCTGCTCGTCTATCCCGAGGGAGAGGGACGCGGCCTCGTCCGCCTCGCAGGAACCTGGCGCGCCGGAGCGAAGGAGGCGCCCCGATGAGTTACAAGACGTGCCCGGACTGGCCTGCCCTGATGGAGCTCGCGCCCGATCTCCAGTTCAAGCACATGACGGTGCGCGACGCGCACCTGCCGTTCGAGGTCGTCGCGCGGATCCCGGGGTCGCTCTCGCTTGACGAGGTCGAGATCTGCTGCGACATCGAGCACCACGTCGTCAACGCCGCCCACACGCATCCGGACGTCGTGGCGGCGCTCGAGGGAACTCACTGGTTCGAAGTGAACGAGTGGGCCACGACCGGCCCCGGGGCCGACTCGAGCTCGAGCGGCGCAGCGCCGCACGCCGCCTGAGCGCACGCGCCCGGAAGGGTGACTCCCGCGCGTAGGCTCGGTGCGTGCTTGTCGTGATCCCGTTCAGAGCGGAGGGGAAGAGCCGGCTTCCCGAGGAGCTCCGGCGCGAAGTCGCACTCGCGATGCTCGGCGACGTCGTCGAGACGGCGACGTCCGTCGGCGAGGTGCGGGTCGTGACGGCGGACTCCGCCGGGACGCTCGTGGCGCACGAGCTCGGGGCAACCGTCGTGGGCGATCCCGGCGAAGGGCAGGGACCGGCCGTCGCCGCGGCGCTCGAAGGCGCCGATGGCATGTGCCTCGTCGTCAATGCCGACCTCCCTCGGGTGCGGCCCTCTGACCTCGCGGCACTCGCGGTGCCACCGAAGCTCGGTCGGGTCGGGATCGTCGCCTCGGCGGACGAGCGGACGAACGCCCTCGGCCTGCCGTATCCCGAGGTCTTCCGCCCGCTGTACGGACCGCGCAGTGCGCGGCGGTTCCGGGCCCACGTCCTCGACGTCGGGCTCGACTTCGAGGAGCTCGCGTTACCGAATCTCGTCGCCGACGTGGACACGGTCGCGGACCTCGACGCGCTCGGTCCCCGCGGAGGCGTCCGCACACGTGCGCTCGTCGAGGCCATCGTTCGGTGAGGGTCGTCTGCCTCTCGGGCGGCGTCGGCGGCGCAAAGCTCGCACGCGGGCTCTACGACGTCCTCGGTCCCGACCTCACCGTCGTCGGAAACGTGGGTGACGATCTCGAGGTCTTCGGCCTCTACGTGTCACCGGATCTCGACTCGGTTCTCTATGGCCTGACCGGGCTGAACGACGAGGAGCGCGGCTGGGGTCGCGCCGGCGAGACCTGGCGTGCGCTCGAATCGGCGAAGGCGTTGGGCGCCGATGCGTGGTTCCAGCTCGGCGACCTCGATCTCGGGCTCCATCTCACCCGCACGGACGCGCTTCGGCGCGGCGAGTCGCTCTCGGCCGTGACGCGCGGGCTCGCCGCAGCAGCCGGTCTCACAGGGACGCTGCTGCCTGCGACCGACGACCCGCTCCGCACGCACGTCGTCACCGCAGCGGGGACCTTCGCATTCCAGGACTGGTTCGTCGCACGGCGGCACCGGGACGAGGTCGACGAGCTGCGCTACGAGGGCGCCGATCGTGCCGCCCCCGCGCCGGGCGTGCTCGAGGCGATCGCCGCGGCTGAGGCGATCGTCTTCGCGCCGAGCAACCCGTACGTCTCGCTTCTGCCGATCCTCGCCATCCCGTCGATTCGCGACGCGATCGCTGCGCGGCGTGTCCGCTGCGTCGCAGTCAGCCCGCTGATCGGTGGGCGCTCGGTGAAGGGCCCGCTCGACCGTATGCTCACGCGCATGGCGGGCGGCACCACCCCGGCGCATGTAGCCGCGTGTTACGAGGGTCTCCTCGACGCGCTCGTGATCGATCATGCAGACGCGCCGGCCGAGGCGCCCCTGCCGGTCGTCGTGAGCGCGACGCTGATGGAGGACCGCGAAGGCTCGCGCCGTCTGGGCGAAACCGTGCTCGAGGTCGTAGCGTGAAGGTCGCCGTCGTGGGCGGCACCGGCAGCTTCGGCAAGGCGCTGGCACGACGGCTCGCAGAGGGCGGCTACGACGTCGTGATCGGCTCGCGCGACGCCGGCCGCGCCACCGAGGCGGCGCAGGAGCTGGGCGTCGAAGGGGCGACGAACGCCGACGCGTGCCATGGGGCAGACCTCGTGGTCCTCGCGACGAAGGCGGAGGCCGCGCTCGAGACGGCGCGCGAGTTACAGGAGCCGATCGGCGAGACGCCGCTGTTGTCCGTCGCGGCCGAGCTGTCGTTCGAGCCGGCGGGTGTCGTGCCGACGGCCGATGCCCGGTCGCTCGCGGCTCGCGTGCAGGACGTCGTGGATGGTCCCGTGGTGGCGGGGCTCCACTCGCTGGCCGCGCGCAACCTCGGTGGCGACGAGCCTCCTGAGGAGGACGCGCTCGTGTGCGGCGACGACGTCGACGCCAAGGCGCTCGTGCTCGAGGTCGCCGAGCGGATCACGTCGGGTCGTGCGATCGACTGCGGGCCGCTCGCCTCGGCCCGTGCCCTCGAGGGCCTCACGGCGGTGATCGTGAACGTGAACAAGCGCTACAAGGCGCACGCCGGCGTGCGGCTTTCCGGTCTCTCCTGAGCGGCACCGGCGTCAGCGTGGTGCCCCTCGAGGGCATCCCCGAGCTCCGCG
>DASSBV010000194.1:0-2131 GCA_035698545.1 Gaiella sp.
ATGCGCGTGCTCTCGGTCGTCCACGACCCGGCCGTCACCGGCGGCGGAGGGTTGTTCGAGAACGTCGTCGTCGAACGCGGCGACCACCTCGACCGCTGGGTCGTCGCGGACGGCGACGCCGCCCCCGGCGATCCGACCCGCTGGGACGCCGTGATGGTGTTCGGCGGCGCGATGCACCCCGATCAGGACGCCGAGCATCCATGGCTCCGCAGCGAGGTCGCCTTCATCCAGCATGCCATCGAGCAGGGCATTCCGACGATCGGCGTGTGCCTCGGCGCGCAGCTGATCGTCCGCGCGGCGGGCGCATGGGTCGGTCCCGCGGAGAGCGGGGAGGTCGGCTGGTTCACGGTCGAGCTGAACGACGAGGGCGAGGCCGACCGGGTGCTCGGTGCGATGCCGAGCAGGCTCGACGCGTTCCAGTGGCATTACTACACCTTCGACCTTCCCGAGAATGCGGTCCAGCTCGCGGCCAGCGCGTCCGCACGGCAGGCCTACCGTCTGGGCGAGCGAACGTGGGGAGTCCAGTTCCACCCCGAGGTCGACCGGAACATGCTCGACGTCTGGTTCGAGCACGGCGCGGCGGAGCTCCCGAAGCCGGTCGCCGAGATCGAGGCCGAGACCGACCGCTACCTCGAGACCTGGAACGCGCAGGGACGCGCGCTCTGCAACGCCTTCCTCGACGAGGCGGGACGGCTCAGCTCGTAGGATCGGTTTCCGCGGGTAGCTCCGGGTCGCGCGACCACTCGTGCCAGGAGCCGACGTAGTTCCGCGCCGCGTATCCGGCCGCGGCGAGAACCTGCACGGCGAGCCCCGAGCGGCTGCCGGAGTGGCAGTAGGCGATCACCTCGGCGCCCACCGGCGCGCCGACGAGCTCCCGCACGGCAGCATCGTCGCCGGCGCCGAGCAGCAGGGTGATGTCGACGTTTCTCGCGCCGGGGATACGGCCGGGCCGCGGGTCGCACGGCGCGGTCAGCCGCCCTGCGAACTCCTCGGGACGTCGGACGTCCAGCAGGACGAGCCCTGGCTCGTCGAGCCTGCCGGCGAGCTCGTCGACGGTGACGTCGGTCATGCGGCGAGCGACGCGACCGTCTCGACCTCGGCCGCGACCGACGGCCGCTCGGAGCAGCGGCCGAGCCAACCGGACAGCGCCGGATACGGGTCGAGCGAGACGCCCATCATGTCGCGCAGGCGGAGGAGCCACGGCAGGTACGCGACGTCCGCGAGCCCGAACGACCGGCCGGTCAGGAACGGCATCGCCACCAGCGTGTGGTCGAGATCGGCGAGCGCGTGCGCAAGCCGCTCGGCCGCTCCGGCCTCGCCGCGGCGGAGGGCGTAGTACGGGTCGCCGAGCTCGTCGAACCGGAAGACGAAGAAGCGCGCGACCGCCCGCTCGCCCGGGTCGACGGGCAGCAGCGCAGGCTCGGGGTATCGCTCGTCGAGGTACTCGTCGATGACCGATGACTCGGACAGCACCCAGCCGTCGTCCTCGAGCACCGGGACGCGGCCGTCGGGAGGGTTGCGCTCGAGGAGCCAGGCCGGCCGGTTCGCCAGATCGATCGTCACCGTCTCGTACGGCACGCCCTTCTCCGCCAGGACGATGCGCGTCCGAGCGCAGTAGGGGCATCGCGGCGCGTCGTAGAGCGTCAGCACGACATCGAGGCTACCGGGCCGGGTCCGCGTCGAGGCCGGCGTGGCCGTGCAGCGCGCCGTCGAGCCCGAGCGCGGCGGCGAGGCTCGCGAGGATCTCGTGTGCGGGCGGCAGGTCGGCCGGCGAGGCGGCCGTCGGCGCTGCCTCGCGGACGCGCCGCGGCTCTGCTCCGGTCAGCCGCGCGAGGACGGTGGGGTTCGCCGCCATGCCGATCACGTCGCCGGGGGCGAGCGGGCCGTAGAACTCGGGCACCGAGAGATACTCGTCCACGATCCCGCCGCGGTCGAGCGCCACCATCCGCACGACCTCGTCGACCTCGAGCGAGAGCGCTATGACCACGGCACCCATCCGCGAGGAGAGCTCGCGGGCGAACCGGACGAGCGCAGTCGGGTCCTCGTCGACGACCTCGTCGTAGACGGCCACCCAGCCGTTGCGCGGACCGACGACGGCCGACTCGTTCGACCCGATCCGCGGCGCGAACGC
>DASSBV010000195.1:0-3734 GCA_035698545.1 Gaiella sp.
GTCGTGATCCAGGATCCGACGTGGGAGCAGAGCTTCCCGGACGTGAGCGACGTCGTCGTGCCGCTCCGCGACCCCGCAACCGGACGCGTGTCGAACGTCAGGCTGACTCGGGCCGAGGTCGCGTCCCGCCGCGAGGCGAACGAAGAGCGCATGAAGTCCCTGCTCGACACTTTCCGCGCCGTCGACGTCGATCCCGTGCTCGTCTCCTCGAGCGACCCCTCCGCCGTACTCGCCGAGTTCCTCGTCTGGTCCGACATGCGGCGCACCCGCCGGGTGGTGGGCGCGTGAGGGTCGGACGCGATCGCCTCCTCGCGGGCATCGGGCTCGCGGCCCTCGGTGCGTTGGGTGCGATCCTCGTCGTGCTCTTCTGGAACGGAGGCGGGTCGCCGGGGCCGGAGCCGACGGTCTCGAGCCCGGCGGGGATCGACGCGTACGCGGACCTCGACAGGTACAAGGTCCACTTCGGCGACACGGTGACGGCCCGGGTGGAGGTCACCGTCGATCGCTCCCGCGTCGATCCGGACTCGATCCGCGTGAACACGAACTTCGCGCCGTGGAAGGCGGAGGGCACTCCGCAGGTGCGCCGGCGCGACGGAAGCTCGACGACGTATCTCGAGACGACGTACACGCTGAGCTGCCTCGAGAGCTTCTGCCTCACAGAGGAGGCGGCATCCGTCGAGACCTTCCGCGCCGCACGGGTGACGTTCACCGGGCGTGGAGGGTCGGCTGCCGCCGGTACCCACATCGTCCGGGCGACCTGGCCCGACCTGCTCGTCACCGCCCGGTACGCGCCCCCGAGCGCCTCGACGTCCCAACCGCCGACCAGCTGGCAGGCGAACCTCGTCTCGCTGCCGGCCGCGTCGTACCGGCTCGATCCCTGGGTCATCGTCGCGCTGCTGCTCGGCGGCGCCGTGCTGCTCGCCGCCGCCGCGGTCGCGCTCGTCCTACGCCGCCGCCCGCGTCCCGCGCCGTCACCGGCCCCGATTCCCGCAGCACGGCGCGTCCCGATGATCGCGCCGCTCGAGTACGCGCTCGCGCTGCTCGAGGACCCGACCCGGGTCAACGGCTCAGGCGACCAGCGCCGCGCACTCGAGCTCGTCGCCGACGGCCTCCTCGTCCACGGTGACGGCGCCCTCGGCCGCATCGCGCGCGCGCTCGCGTGGTCACGGCCTGTTCCGAAGATCGAGGAGACGAGCGGGCTCGCGCGGAAGGCGCGCGCCGTGTTCGGGAGGAGGGAGGAGGCCGATGCGCCTGCTGTCTAGCGGCTCGGCGGTCGACAGCCACGACGTCGGCACGATGCGGCGCGCGCGGTTCCGCACGCGCCTCGTTCGCGTCGTGCTCGTGGTCGCCGCCCTGGCGCTTCTCGCAGGCGCCGCAGCCTCCGCGCGGGGCCTCGACGCCGGGCGGACGAACGGTCTCCCGACCGCGTCCGGCATCGCGGTCGTCGACCTCTCGCTCAGCATCGGCCCGCAGGACTACCAGACGATCCGCGCGACACTCCGGCGCCTGATCGCCTCCGACGGCTCGCTCGGCCTCGTGATGTTCTCGGACGTGCCGTACGAGATGCTGCCACCCGGAACGCCCGCGAGGGAGCTGGAACCGGTGCTCAGGCTGCTCGAGCCGCAGAAGCCTGCCGGCAAGGGCCAACCAAAGCTGCCTTCGAATCCGTGGACGCAGAGCTTCTCGGCGGGAACGCGCATCTCGTCGGCGCTCGACCTGGCGCAGGAGATGATCGCGCGCGACGGGATCTCGCACGGGAGCGTCCTCCTGCTCAGCGACCTCGTCACCGCGCCGGAGGACGTGCCACGGCTCGCGCGGACGATCCAGAACCTTCAGGACGCGGGCATCTCGGTGAAGGTCGTGCCGCTCACGCCGCTGAAAGACGGCAAGCGCATCTTCGAGGGGCTGCTCGGCAAGAACGCATTGATCCCACCGTCCCAGATCGCGAGCTCGCAGCCGCTGCCGACCGACTCCTCGTCCGGTCTGCCGATCGCGCTCGTCGTGCTCGGCGCCCTCGTGCTCCTCGTGCTCGCCGCACACGAACGCTTCGCCGGGCGGCTCTGGCTGCCCCGACCCGAAGGGAGACCGGCATGAAGGATCCCCGCGTGAGGCGTGCCGTGATCGTCGCGGCCGTGGCCGGGTGCGCGCTTCTCTCGCTCTTCTTCGTCTTCCTGGCAGTCGACGTCGTCCGCTCGCACGAGGCGCTCGCGTCGGGCGATGACAGCTACACGGCCTCCCCCAGGGACGGTGGGCTCTGGAAGCCGGGAGCGCTCGGGGCGTCGACGCTCAGCCACAAGGTGCTCGGGGTCGACGACGATCTCCGCTTCCGCCAGGCCGTGCGCGCCCTGCGGCTCTCCCAGCGCGACAAGCCGACGGACTCGAGTCCCGACGCGATCCTCCGGCGGGCGAAAGCGCAAAGGCTCTTGCAGCAGGTGTCGGACAGCGACCCGGATCCGCAGCGCCGCTCCCGCGCCCTGAGCCTGCTCAGCGTCCTGATGCTCTCGACACCGGCCGCCGATCAGGAGGAGCGCGCCACGACGCAGCGGGTTGCGCTCGCCAACCTCCAGAAAGCGATCGAGACGGACCCGACGAACGACGAGGCGAAGTACAACCTCGAGGTCGTCCTGCGGCGCCGGGCGGGCGTCCAGACAGTGCAGGGCGGTCCGACGCCGAACCCGTCGAGCGGGCAGGGCCAGTCGCGCGGAGCCGCGACCGGGCCGCCCGGAAAGGGCTACTAGTGCTGCTGGTCAGCCTCCACTTCGTGACCCCGAAAGGGGCGCTGCTCGGTCTTCTCGTGCTCGTGCCGCTCGCGGCGTTCCTCGTCGTCTCGAAGCGGGCGACCGGCGTCCGCGAGGCACTCGGCGTGCCCGCGTTGCCGGAGAGCGCTCGGGTCGTACCGCTCGTAGCCGTGGTCGCTGTCGGCGTGCTCCTCGGGCTCGCAGCTGCGCAGCCGCTCGTCGAGCGCTCCTCGGACCGCAAGGTTCGCGCGGACGCGGAGGCGTACGTCGTCCTCGACGTGACGCGCTCGATGCTCGCCCGGCAGGGCCTGCAAGGACAGATGCGGATCGAGCGCGCGAAACGCGCCGCCGAGGAGCTTCGCGCCACGCTGCCCGACGTGAAGTTCGGCGTCGCCTCGCTGACGAATCGCGTGCTTCCGCACCTCTTCCCGAGCGCCGACCAGGACGTCTTCCGCGCGACGCTCTCCAAGGCGGTGGGCGTCGAGCGGCCGGCACCGGGGACGGGCTTCATCATCGCCCCGGGCCAGGTGGGGAGCCGCAACGCGACCACGTTCGCCGCGCTTCAGGGCATGGGCAACCAGGGATTCTTCTCCCCGGAGGCACGCAAGCGCGTCGTCGTCGTGTTGACGGACGGGGAGAGCCAGGACGTCGCCGCGCAGAGCGTCGGGTCGAGCTTTCGCAAGGCCGGCATCCAGGCGGTCTTCCTCCGCTTCTGGGGCTCGGGCGAGCGGGTCTTCACGAACGGTAACGCCGAGCCGCAGTACCGCCCCGATCCACAATCGGTCTCGGTCATGCGGTTGCTCGCCGCAGCGACCGGCGGGAGCGCGTTCGACGAGGCCGACCTGACCGGGGCCGAGCGACAGGTGCGTACAGACCTGGGCTCGGGGAAGGCAGAGGCCGTCGCGAGCGAGCGCGGGCACCGGCTGCCGCTTGCGCCGTACCTGGCCGCGGTGGCGATCTTCCCGCTCGGCCTCCTGCTCTGGCGGCGCGACCGCT
>DASSBV010000196.1:0-6430 GCA_035698545.1 Gaiella sp.
GCCCGGCGCACCAGCCGCGGGTCGAGCGCCTTCAAGCGGTCTCGGCCGGCTCGGGCAGGATCTCGACCGGCTCGTCGGGGGCTGGCTCCTCGCCGCCGAGCCGATGCCGGAACACGTAGTACGTCCAGCCCTGGTAGACGAGGATGAGCGGCGTGAAGATCAGCGCGACGACGGTCATCACCGCGAGCGCGTAGTGGGACGACGAGGCGTTGTCGACGGTCAGGCTGTTGTTGAAGTCGGGGCTCGAGACGAGCACCCTCGGATAGAGGCTCGTGAAGAGGGTGGCGACGAGCAGCACCGCCGCGAATGCCGTCGCCGCGAAGGCGAGGCCGCTGCGACGCCGATGGACGAAGACGAGCGCGAGGAGGATCGCCGCGATCCCGAGGGCGCACGGCACGACCGGCGGGAACACGTCCCTGTCGTTCCGGTCGACGGCTACGGCGACGGTCCAGACGAGGAACGCGGCGCCTGCGACGGCAGCGACCAGCGAGAGCCGGCGCGCCGCCGCGGCCGCCCGCACGCACAACCCGCCCGTCGTGCGAATGGCGAGGAACGTCGCGCCGTGGAACGCGAAGAGAAGCACGACCACGATCCCGCCGAAGACCGTGTAGGCGCTGAACAGGTCGACGAAGCCTCCCGCCCACCCTCCGTCGGAGTCGAGCGGGACGCCGTGGACGAGGTTCGATAGCGCGACGCCCCAGAGGAACGACGCGCCGACGCTCCCGACGACGTTCGCCGTCGTCCAGACGGCGCGCCACCGCGGGTTGTGCCCCTTCTCCCGCCACTCGAACGAGACGACCCGGACGATCAGGAAGACGAGCACGAGGAGCAGTGCGAGATAGAAGCCGGAGAACATCGTCGCGTACCAGGCCGGGAACGCGGCGAACGTCGCGCCGGCCGCGACGACGAGCCACACCTCGTTGCCGTCCCAGACGGGCCCGATCGTCTCGAACATCGTGTTCCGCTCGCGCTCGTTCCGCGGCAGGAACGGCAGCAGCATCCCGACCCCGAAGTCGAAGCCCTCGAGCAGGAAGTAGCCCGCCCAGAGGACGCCGATCAGGATGAACCAAAAGAGCTGGAGGTCCATCAGGCGGCCATCCTCAGTAGCCCAGCGCCGGGATCGTCTCGGCCTCGGACACCGAAGAATCGGGCGGGTCGACCCTCGCGTAGCGGCGCATCAGCACGAAATCGACCACCGCGAGGATCCCGTAGAGCCCGACGAAAACGCCGAGGCTGAGTCCCACCGTCCAGGCGCTCACGGTCGGCGAGACCGCGTCCTCGGTCTTGAGCAGCCCCTGCACGATCCACGGCTGGCGCCCCATCTCGGTGACGACCCAGCCGGCGGTCGCGGCGACGTACGGCAGCGCGATCGCGAGGATCGCCGTCCAGTGGAACCAGCGCGCCCGCTCGAGCTTCTGCTTCCAGTAGAGCCACGCCCCGAGGGCGGCGACGAGGAACATCAGCATCCCCACGTAGGCCATCACGCGCATCGACCAGTAGATGACCCTGATGTTCGGCATGTAGTTCCCGGGGCCGAACGCGCTCGCCTCCTGCGCCTGGAGCTCGGTGAGGCCCTGCACCTCGCCCTTGAACGAGCCGGTCGCCATGTACGAGAGCAGGCGCGGAACCTGGATCGAGAACGAGGGCGTCTGGTCGTCCTCCGTGAAGCCCCCGATCTGGAAGAGCGAGAACGAGCACGGTTGACAGGTCTCCCACTGCGCCTCGGAGGCGGCGATCTTCATGGCCTGCGCGCTCGTGACCGCCTCGCCGAAGCGGTTTCCCACCACCAGCTGGAGCATCGTCACCGGCACCGCGACGATCAGCGCCACCTTCGCTGCCCTGAGGAAGAGATCGGTGTTGCGCCGACGCAGGAGGTGCCAGCAGCTCACGCCGAGCATGACGCTCGATCCGAAGATCAGCCCGGCGAGGAGCACGTGCAGGTAGGCCCGGAGCGCGAACCCGTTCGAGAGCAGCGCCCAGACGCTCGTCAGCTCCGCCTTCCCGTCGACCATCTCGTACCCGACCGGGTGCTGCATCCACGAGTTCGCGACGAGGATGAAGTAGGCGGAGAGCCAGGTGCCGAGCGCGGCGATCCAGATCGTGGCGAGGTGGACGCGCGGCGAGAGCCGGTCCCAGCCGAAGATCCAGAGGCCCAGGAACGTCGCCTCCAGCATGAACGCCGCAAGCCCCTCGATCGCGAGCGGAGCGCCGAACACGTCGCCGACGAACTTCGAGTAGACGGCCCAGTTCATGCCGAACTGGAACTCCATGACGAGACCGGTCGCGACCCCGATCGCGAAGTTGATCAAGAGGAGCGTCCCGAAGAACTTCGTCAGCCGGAGCCAGGCCTCGTCGCCGGAGCGGTGCCACAGCGTCTGCATCACCGCAACGAGCGGCGCGAGCCCGAGCGTCAGCGGGACGAAGAGGAAGTGGTAGAGCGCCGTTGTCGCAAACTGGAGGCGCGCGAGATCGACGGCGGTGTCGGCGAGCGTGGTCACGCGAGACGTGACCGATGATCCCGGAGCGCCCGATCGGGCTCATCACCCGGATCGGACGAAGATCCCGAGCCGCGGAGACCGACCATGACGCCGCGCGGGCTCACCCCGCCAGGATGATTCGCGGGGCGGACGCCGTACCACTGTCGGGTGAGGCACGCGCGATGATCAGGCTCGAGGTCTTCGGCGACGCCGAGACGATGACCTCGGTTGCGCACCTGCTCGACGAGAGCGAGAACGTCACGCGAGTTCGGCTGGTCCAGGCGATGCGCCCAGGCTACGCCCTCGTCGCCGCCCTCGTCCATCCACGCGCGGTCGACGGGGTGATGGGCAGGCTCCGCAGCCGCGGGGTCGCCGAAGAAGACATGACGCTGACCCGCGAGGAGGTGCTCGGACAGTCGGCGGTCGCGGGGTCCGAAGCGGGGCTCGTCTGGGAGGACGTGCTCGGGATGGCGAGCCGCAACGCCCGCCCGATCGCGCGCTACGTCGCGTTCATGATCGTCGCGGGCGTCGTCGGGAGCTACGGCGTGATCGACGCCAACGCGATCCTGATCGTCGGGGCAATGGCGATCAGCCCCGACCTCCTCCCGATCACGGCGGTCGGCGTCGGGCTCGTCGACCGGCGCATCAAGCTTGCCGCCCGTGCGCTCGTGACGCTCCTGATCGGAATGACGCTCGCCGCGGCCGCGGCCTGCGCGTCGACCTCCCTCCAGGACGCTTTCGGCCTGATCCCGTCCCAGTTCGACTTCCACTCGACGGTCGTCGGGTCGCTGACGGACGTCAGCAACGAGACGATCGTGGTCGCGCTCGCGGCGGGCATCGCAGGGATGCTCGCGCTCGAGACCCGGGCGAGCTCGGGCGTCGGCGTCGCCGTCTCGGTGACGACGATCCCCGCGGCCGCCTATCTCGGCGTCGCGGCCGGCCTCGGAGAGGCGAATCGGGCGGGGGGTGCCGTCGGCGTGCTCGCCGCGAACGTCGCGATGCTGGTCGTCGGCGCGGCAGGGACGCTCGCGCTCCAGCGACTGCTCGCGCGCCGAGGCGCAGCCGGCGGGCGCCGGTTCACGATCTTCGGCGGCTAGGCGATCCCCCAGGCGCCGGTCCACGACGCGCCGGGCTCGAGCCGCACGACTCCGTCCCCCGTCTGGAACGCGTTCGCCGGGCACGACATCGGCTCGACGGCAAGGCTCCGGCGGTTCACGTCGGGCAGTGGGTCGCCGGTGAACAGCTGGAAGTGCGTGTACGCGCCGTCGGCCCAGACGGTGAGCTCCGTTCCACCCGAGTCGTCGCGAAGGAGCACGCGCGCAAGCCCGTCGTCGCCGCGCTCGAGGTCGGTGAACGTCGTGTCGAGCGTCATCCCGCCGAGGAGCCGTGAGCGGCGGAAGTCGAGGTCGGTGCCTTCGACCGGACGCGGTGCGCCCGGGAGCCCCCGCGGGTCGGACTCCATCGCGTGGCGCGCCGGCACCGTCAGCGTCAGCGAGTCGACGGTCGGCGTGCCGAGCGTGAAGTACGGGTGCATGCCGCTGCCAAAAGGGCACGCGTCCGCGCCGACGTTCGTCGCGGTCGTCCGGACGGTCAGGCCGTCGGCGTCCAGGGCGTACTCGACGCGGAGCGCAAGCGAGAACGGGTAGCCCGGCTGTGGGTGGAGCACGTGCTCCACGACCACTCGGTCGGCCCCGCGTTCCGCGATCACCCAGGTGGCCCACCGGACCAGGCCGTGGATCGCGTTGCCCGCCGAGACCTCCGTGAGCGGAAGCTGGTGCCGACTGCCTTCGAACTCGTAGCTCCCGTCCTCGATCCGGTTGGGCCACGGCAGCAGCACCTGCCCGCGCCCCGACGTGCACAGCTCGTCGGCCGCATAACCGTCGAGCACGTCGCGGCCGCCGACGGTGTACGTGCGCAAGCCCCCGCCGACCTCGACGATCACGGCCCGGCGGTCGCCGTGGGTGAGCTCGACCTGCTCGCCCGAGGGAGCGATCGGCATCGTCATCCCGAGGGAGCGCCTCAGGCGAGTCGCGCCCGGAGGTGGTCGCCGACTCTCAGCGCGTTCGCCATCGCGGTGAGCGCAGGATTCACCGCGCCGATGCTCGGGAAGCAGCTCGTATCGACGACGTAGAGGTTGTCGACCTCGTGCGCTCGGCAGTCCGTGTTCAGGACGGACGTTGCAGGGTCGTTGCCGAACCGGCAGGTGCCGGCCTGGTGGGCACAGCCGGCGATCGGGATGTCGTTCTTCATGTACGCGAAGCGGTGGATGAGGTGCTCGGTGTGCAGGTCGAGCTTGCCGAGCAGCGACCGCAGCTTCTCGTAGAGCTGCTTCTTCGCCTCCGCGTTCGTCTCGGTGTAGGTGAGCTTGACGTTGCCGTCCGGCTCGAGCGTCACACGGTTCTCCGCGCGCGGGAGGTCCTCGGTCGAGAGCCAGAAGTCGATCGCGTGGCGGGCGATCCGGTCGAGCGACCATTCCGGGGCGAGCCGCGTCTCCCCCGGGCGCTCGCCTCGAAACATCTGCGCCTGGGACTTGCCGACCATCTGGATGTTGCCCAGCGGGTACTCGAAGTCGTCCGCGCCGAAGTAGAAGTCGTTCAGCCCGAGCGTCTTCTGGAAGACGGTCGTGTTCTCCTCACGGGACAGCGCGAGCACCGCGAGGCTGTCGTGAAACATGTAGTTGCGCCCGACCTGATCGGACCCGTTCGCGAGCCCGTTCGGATGGCGGTCGTTGGCCGACGAGAGCAGGAGCTTCGCCGAGTTGGCGGCGCCGCAGGAGAGGACGACGACGTCGCCGGTGAACCGTTGCTCCTCGCCCTCGCGCTCGGCGACGACCTCGGTCACGGCGGTGCCCGCCTCGTTTGTCTCGAGCCTCGTCACCCGGGTGTTCGTGAGGAGCGTGACGTTCGGGTGCTCGAGGGCGGGTCGCACGCCCAGGACCTCGGCGTCCAACTTCGCGTGCACGAGGCAGGGGAAGCCGTCGCAGGTCCGGCAGCGGATGCAGTGCCCGAACGGCATGTTCTCCTCGTTCAGGCGGACGCCGCACGGCGCGTGGAACGGCGTGTGCCCCGCTGTCTCGAGCGCGTCGGCGAGCTGCTGGATCCGTGGCTCGTGGGAGACCGCGGGGAACGGATACGGCGCGCTCGCGGGCGGCTCGGTCGGGTCCTCGCCACGGGCGCCGTGCACCTCGTAGTGCTGCTCGGCGAGCGTGTAGTAGGGCTCGAGCTCGTCATAGGAGATCGGCCACGCGGGCGAGACGCCGTCGTGGTGCTGGAGCTCGCCGAAGTCCTTCTCGCGAAGCCGGTAGAGAGCTGCTCCGTAGAGCTTGGTCGCACCGCCGACGAAGTAGTGGACCTGCGGCTGGAACGCGGCGCCCGACCCGTCGTACCAGGTATCCGGCGAGACGTAGCGGTTCTCGACGAACACGTCGGCGGTGTCCCAGTTCTGCGGCTCCCGTGTGAGCCAGTCGCCGCGCTCGAGGAGCAGGATCCGCTTGCCGGACGGGGCGAGGTGCCGGGCGAGGGTGCCGCCGCCGGCCCCCGTCCCGACGATGATCACGTCGTAGGCCTCAGGCATCAGTACCGCTCCAGGAGCTCGGGGATCATGATCCGCGCCGCCGCCTCCATCAGGGCGAGATGCGAGAACGCCTGCGGGAAGTTGCCGAGGTGGCGGCCCGTCTCGGCGTCGAACTCCTCGGCGTACAGGCCGAGGGGCGACGCGATCCGCAGGAGCTTCTCCATCAGGTCGCGGGCACGCTGGAGCTCACCGACGATCGCGAGCGCCGACACGAGCCAGAACGAGCAGATGAGGAAGGTCCCTTCCTTGCCCGAGAGGCCGTCGTCGGTCTCGTCCGTCTTGTAGCGGAGGACGAAGCCGTTCTCGGTGAGGTCGCTCGCGATCGCGTCGACGGTCGCGCGCATCCGGTCGTCCTGGGCGGGCAGGAAGCCGAAGATCGC
>DASSBV010000197.1:0-28323 GCA_035698545.1 Gaiella sp.
CGTACGGATGCCGTCGCAGACCGATGTCGTGCGCCAGGAGACGTTCGCGCCGATCCTCTACGTCCTCGGTTACGACGAGCTCGACGACGCGATCGCGCTCCAGAACGGCGTCCCGCAGGGGCTCGCGTCGTCGATCTTCACGACCGACCTGCGCGAGGCGGAGCGGTTCCTCGCAGTCGCGGGGTCGGACTGCGGGATCGCCAACGTGAACATCGGCCCGAGCGGCGCAGAGATCGGCGGGGCGTTCGGCGGTGAGAAGGAGACGGGCGGCGGCCGCGAGTCCGGCTCGGACTCCTGGCGCGCATACATGCGCCGCCAGACCGCGACCGTGAACTTCACGAGCGACCTGCCGCTCGCGCAGGGCATCCGGTTCGACCCAGATGGTTGACCGGAAATCGGCGCGAACCGGATGGCGCCCCAGACACGGCGCTGGATCGACCCGTTCGGTTCCGACACGTACCTTCGGGGACGCGCCGAAACCGACCGTCCCGCCCTGCTTGGTCTGGGACGCCCCCGGACGTCACGCCGATTTCCGGTCAACCATCTAGACGCCTGACGGAGCCTGTCGATCTCGCACAAGCTCGTCTGGTTCGTCCCGCCGTCGCACCTCGAGGCGACCCGCGACGCCGTCTTCGCCGCCGGCGCCGGCTGGATCGGCGACTACTCCCGCTGCTCGTGGTCGGCACTCGGTCAGGGCACGTTCCGCGGCGGGGAGGGCACGAGCCCTGCCGTCGGGGAAGCTGGGGTGGATGAGAGGGTGACCGAATACCGGGTCGAAACCGTCGTGGCCGACGACAAGCTCGCAACGGTCGTCGCCGCCCTTCGCCGTGCGCACCCGTACGAGGAGCCGGCCTTCGACGTCTACCCGCGCCTGGACGCGTGAGCCGGACAACGCTTGTGGTGAATCACCACAACGTCCGGTCGCGCACGTGAAGGCGCGGCTGTGGACGGACGGCGGTGCCCGCGGGAACCCCGGCCCGGCCGCCTACGCGTTCGTGCTCGAGGCAGAGGACGGGACGATGTTGGAGGCACGCGGCGAGGCGATCGGCGTCGCCACGAACAACGTCGCCGAGTATTCCGCCCTGGTGGCCGGTCTTCGCGAGGCGAGTGTGCGGGGAGTCGACGACCTCGAAGTGCACTCCGACTCCGAGCTGATGGTCAAGCAGATGCGAGGGGAGTATCGGGTGAAGAACCGCGACCTCCAGACGCTCTTCCTCGACGCATCACGTCTCGCGCGCCAGCTCCGCAGCGTGACGTACACCCACGTTCGCCGCGAGCACAATGAGCTCGCCGACCGCCTCGTCAACGATGCCCTCGACGCCGCCGGCTGAGCCCGGCCGACGCGGCGGTTGGCACGAGCCGTGTCAGGTACCGGTCGCTGTCAAGTCTCAATTCGGGCCAGGTCCGCTTGCGACGCGTTAGCGGCGTGGCACTCGCGCCGACTACGCCCCGGCTGTCACAAACGCCTGCTCCGGGGGCTGTTGAGCAATCGGCACGAAGTTGGCACGCCAAAGGCTTGACAGAAAACGGTGTCTGACACCGTTCGGCGCCAACGCGGCGTACGGGCGTGTCAGACCGGAGTTTCGCGGCGCCCGTTCTCGCTGAGATAGAGGTGCCAGAGCAGCCGCGCGGCGCTCGCGCGATGCGGCCGCCATTCGTCGCCGATCGCCTCGAGCTCCTCGGCCGACGGCCGAAGCTCCAGGCGCTTGGCGCGCCGCGCGCCTTCCTGGAGTGCGATGTCGCCGGTCGGCCAAGTGTCCGGCCGGCGCAGCGCAGAGAGGAGGTAGACCTCGGCCGTCCACGGCCCGATTCCCGGCAAGGCAACGAGCGCCGTGCGAACGGCGACGTCGTCCAGCGAAGCAACCGACTCCAGGTCGAGCGAACCCTCCTCGACCGCGGCCGCGAGCGCGCGCACGTAGCGGTTCTTCTGGCGGCTGAACCCGTCCGCGCGAAGCTCCTCGTCCGTCGATTCGAGCACTCCGCGCGGCGTCAAGCCGCCGATTCGCGTGACGAGCCGGTCGTACGCGGCCCGCGCGGACGCGAGCGAGACCTGCTGCTCGAGGATCAGGAGGACGAGCGTGGGGAAGCCGGGCTCTCGCGCCCAGAACTCAGGAATCCCGTGCTGCTCGACGATCGCAGCCAGATCCGAGTCGGCCGAGCAGAGCTCGGCGACCGCCGTCGCGAAGGAGCGTTCGTCGAGCACGTCTTCACGCTAGTGCACGGCTCGCTATGGTCTGCGTGATGCACCGCGAGCGCGCACTCCTCTCGCAGGCCCACCGCGGCCCGATCGCGCTCGCCCTTCTCCTCCTTCCCCGTTAGGGGAAGCGAGCGACGCACATACACGAGCCGTGCTCCCGCACTCACCGGGAGTCGTATGCCCCGACCGAGGAGAAGCCCCATGCCGATGCCCTTCCGCCGCTACCGCCCCTACGACGTCGTCGCGCTCCCCGACCGCACCTGGCCCGACGTCGTGCTCGACCGTGCCCCGACCTGGTGCTCGACCGACCTGCGCGACGGTAACCAGGCGCTCGTCAGCCCGATGGACTCGACGCGTAAGCAGCGCTTCTTCCAGCTGCTCGTCAGGCTCGGCGTGAAGGAGATCGAGGTGGGCTTCCCGTCTGCGTCGATGACCGACTTCGAGTTCTGCCGGCGCCTGGTCGAAGACGGCCTCATCCCGGACGACACGACGATCGCCGTGCTCACGCAGGCGAGACCCGAGCTGATCGAGCGGACGTACGAGGCGATCGAGGGCGCCTCGCGGGCGATCGTCCACCTCTACAACTCGACCTCGTCGACTCAGCGGCGCGTGGTGTTCCGGCTCGGCCGTGAGGGGATCACCGAGCTCGCCGTCCGCGCGACCGCGCTCTGCCGGCGCCTCGCGGAGGAGACCGACACCGAGATCGTCTTCCAGTACTCGCCCGAGAGCTTCCACCACACCGAGCTCGACTACGCGCTGGAGATCTGCGAGGCGGTCGCGGCCGAATGGGTGCCGACGCGCGACGAGAAGATGATCGTCAACCTTCCGACGACGGTCGAGGCGTTTCCGCCGAACGTCTACGCCGACCGCATGGAGTGGTTCGGGCGCAACTTCTCCCGGCGGGAGGCGGCAATCCTGTCGGTGCACCCGCACAACGACCGCGGCACCGCGGTGGCGACCGCGGAGCTCGGACTGATGGCCGGCGGCGAGCGGGTCGAGGGCTGCCTCTTCGGCAACGGCGAGCGGACCGGCAACGTCGACCTGATCACGCTGGCCATGAACCTCTTCAGCCAGGGCGTCGATCCCGCCCTCGACCTGTCGGAGCTCGACGAGGCCAAACGGATCGTCGAGGAGTGCAACGAGCTCCGCATCCACCCGCGGCACCCATACGTCGGCGAGCTCGTCTACACCGCGTTCTCCGGCTCGCACCAGGACGCGATCAAGAAGGGGATGGACGCCCAGGAGCGTTCCGGCTCGGAGCTCTGGGACGTGCCGTACCTCCATATCGACCCGAAGGACGTCGGTCGCGACTACGAGGCGATCATCCGGGTCAACTCGCAGTCGGGGAAGGGCGGTGTCGCGTACCTCATGCAGACCGAGCACCGTCTCGAGCTCCCACGCGGGCTGCAGGTCGATTTCGCCCAGAAAGTGCAGGCGATCACCGACGCGCGCGGCGGTGAGCTCGGCACCGGCGAGCTCCTCGACGCCTTCACTGAGCACTACCTCGGCATCGACACGCCGTATGAGCTCGTCTCGTACACCCACGAGAGCGGCGGCCAGGTCGACCGGCTCGCCGCCAGGATGCTCGTCGACGGCGAGGAGGTCGAGATCGGAGGCGAGGGGAACGGCCCCATTGCCGCGCTCGTCCACGCAATCGAGGAGCGCTTCGGCCTCGCGGTCGACGTGCGCGAGTACCACGAGCACGCGATGTCGAAGGGAGAGGACGCGACCGCCGCCGCCTACGTCGAGGCGGACGTCGACGAGGAGGCGTTCTGGGGCGTCGGCATCCACCCGTCGATCGTCACGGCCTCGCTCCGCGCGGTGGTCAACGCCGTCAACCGCGCGCACGCCTTCCGGAACGCGAGGGAGGAAGCGGCCGCGGCGTTCGACTGAGCCTCCTGCGTCCATCTGCCGCGCCGTGCGCCCGCCGCTACACTGGGCGACTCACGCGGATGTAGCTCAGTTGGCTAGAGCGTCTGCTTGCCATGCAGAAGGTCGAGGGTTCGAGTCCCTTCATCCGCTTTAAAAACCCCCGTAAATCGGGGGTTTGGTTTGCCGTCATGGCCGCAGGGCCTGCGTTGCCGGCGTGAAACGGCGACCGCGTTCACTTTGACTATGGCTGCCCATGGCTGCAGTCGGCGCTCGCCCCGGGGCAATCGTCTGCGCTGGTCGTTCGCAGACGTGCTGCACGCGCCTTGACTCTCGCGAGCGCGTGGACGAGGATCCGCGCGGGGAGGATGAGGAGGGTCGCGCTCACATGCGTGCTCGGCGTGTGCCTGGCCGCGCCAAGCTTGTTGCCGCCCGGTGCCTCCGGGGGGCCGCCGGCGTCTGTGAGCGGTGTCGTGCAGTCCGGCGGCACCTCGTCGGAGCGGCCGCTCCCCGGCGTCCACGTCGCGCTCTACGAGGCAACCGCGGGGCAACCGACGGCTCTCGACCAGGCGACAACCGACGCCGACGGCGCCTTCGTCCTCACAGCGACGAGCGGAGAGACCACGGGTGTCTTCTACGTGACCGCGGACGTCGGTCGAGGTGTGGAGTTCGTGGCGGTTCTCGGACCGGCGCTACCGGCGACCGCGACGATCAACGAGCTCACGACCGTCGCGGCGGGCTACGCGATGGCGCAGTTCACACACGCCGACGCGATCTCGGGGGACGGCTTCGCACTCCAGATCGCGGCCGGCATGAACGACAACATCGTCGACACCGAGACCGGCGCGTCCTCCGAGGTGCTGCTGTCCTCGCCCAACGCGGATGAGACCAACTCCCTTCGCTCGACGCTCGCTCTCGCGAATCTGCTCGCGGCGTGCCTCGACATCCACGGAACCACGCAGTCCTTCCTCGCCCTGACCAGGCCGCCGCGCGGCCCGGCACCGACGACCACGTTCCAGGGGCTCGCCGACCTCGCGCGGGATCCGGGAAAGAACGTCAAGCAGATCTACGGGATGACGAGGAGATCCGGCGCGTACGCTCCGACGCTCGCCGATCAACCCGACGCCTGGACGGTCGTCGTCAAGGTCAACGACACCGGGAGCGACGAAAAGGACAAGCTCTTCGGCGGCCCAGGCAATCTCGCATTCGACGCACGCGGCTACGCATGGGTCACGAACAACGTCGTCCAGGGCGCGACCGGGTCGAGCAGCGTCGTCGTCGTGCTCCAGCCGGACGGGCGCCCGGCGGACGGCACGAACGGCACGCCGTCCTCTCCCCTCGGCGGAGGCGGGATCCTCGGCACCGGGTACGGCGTCACGATCGGCCAGGACGGCTCCGGCTGGTTCGGGAACTTCGGCTGGGGGGGCGTGCTGCCCCAACAGGGCGTCGACGGCAGCGTCTCCCAGTTCTCGCCGGCCGGACTGCCGCTGTCGGGTGCGAACGGCTACATCGGCGACCCGTACCGGGTGCAGGGGATGGCGACGGACTCGCAAGGGAACATCTGGTTCGCGAGCTTCGGCGACGACAGCGTCTACGTGTACCTGGGTGGCGATCCGGATCGTGCCCTTCGCTTCCGCGAGTACGCGGAAGCTCAGCCGTTCGACGTCGCGATCGCCCCGGACGGGACCGCGTGGGTCTCGAACGGGTTCGTGGGCGGCCCGACCAGCGTGGCGAGGTTCGCGCTCGTCGACGGCCCGGCGGGGCGGCCCCGGCTCGAGCTGCTGTTGCTACGGCGCTCCCTCGGGCACCAGCTCAAGGGCATCGCGGTCGATTCGCAGGGGAACGCGTGGGTCGCCTCGCTCGGTGACAACGCGATCTACGGAATCCGGCCCGACGGCTCGCTGATGGGCCCGTTCGCGGGCGGCGGAATCTCCGGCCCCTGGGGCGTGACGGTAGACGGCGAGGACAACCTGTGGGTCGCCAACTTCGGCCCGATCGAGGCGAACAACACCCTCGCGGTCGGCAGGCTGTCAAAGCTCTGCGGCGTGAACCGCGATGCCTGTCCGCCTGGGAAGAAGCTCGGCGATCCCATTTCGCCCCAAACCGGCTACACGGTCCTGTCCGCAGGCAGCCAGGTGCTACTGCACGACGGGGAACCGCTCTACGGCGAGCACGCGCCGCCGAGCTTCATTCCGATGATGCGCCAGACAGCCTCCGTGATCGACCGTGCCGGGAACGTCTGGACGATCAACAACTACAAGCCCAACTTCGACGTCGACGCCACGACAAACCCGGGTGGTGACGGCATCCTCATCTTCGTCGGGCTCGCCCCACCTGCTGCACCGCGCTAGTGGCTGAGCGAACGGGCGCGAACAACCGCGACCCCGTGCCCATGCAGACGGTCGAGGGTTCGAGTCCCTTCGTCCGCTTCACAGGGGGCCCCCGGAAACGAGGCCCCTCGAAGCGGATACAGCGACGTGGCTTCAGCCTCGCCCCTCTCTCCCCGAGATCTCACTGCCGGGCTCGAAGTCGGGTGGGTCGAATCGCCGTCAGCCGGCCCGACCGTGGAGCGAGAGGACGATCCGGCAAGACGCGCACGGCTCGAGGCAGTCATGGGTCGTGCACGCGACGTCGTCGACGTCGACGTCCTCGAGGGCGGCCGCGGCGAGGCTCCGCCAGAGGCTGCGGTCGATCTCGGCCACGGCGGGGCTCGCCGCCACGAGCGGACGCAGAGGGCATGTCGGTGTGACGATCTCGGCGCGGTCGGCGCTCACCTCCCCGAGGGTCGCCTGGAAGCCCAGGCCGCTGATCGCAGCGCACATCCGCTCCAGCCCGGCGCGCCGGTCGGAGAGGGGCTCGATCCCGGCGTCCGCGGCGAGCGCGGCGCCGTATGCGACGCCGACGTTGCCGAGGCGCCTTCGCGGTGCGCTGTCGACGAGAAGCCCTATGAGCTCCGGGTAACGCCGTCGCGGAAACTCGAGCGCCGCGACCTCCGGCGCGGGCCGGTACACCTTGGCGGGACGGCCCGCCCCAGGGCCGCTCCGCCCGGTGGTGCGCCGGAACCCGTTCGAGAGGAGCCCCACGGAGACGAGTCGCTCGAGCCGGCGGCGCGCCACGTTGTAGTGGAGACCCTGCGCCGTGGCGAGCTCGCGGATCGTGACGTCATGCGGAACGGAGCGAACGTAGAGGAGCGCCTCGCGGAGGCACGGGTCACCGATCGCTTGCAGCGCATCCATGGACGGTCCTCTTCTATAGTACCTGCGAGAGGTCTAAAGAAGGAGCACGGCAGTGGCGAAGTCCAAGTACCTGGTCATCGGAGGCGGCATGACGGGGGATGCGGCCTGCAAGGGGATACGCTCGCTCGACCCGGACGGATCGATCGTCCTCGTCGGAGACGAACCAGATCCGCCCTACGCCCGCCCGCCGCTCACCAAGGGCTTATGGCTCGGGAAGGAAGAGGACTCCATCTGGCGAGGCACGAGCGAGCAGGGCGTCGAGCTGCGGCTCGGACGCTCGGTGACCGGGCTCGACCTCGACGCGCGCATGGCCACCGACGACCAGGGCGAGACCTACCAGTACGAGCGCGTCCTCCTCGCCACCGGGGCGAGCCCGAGGATGATTCCCGGCGTACCCGAGGGAGTGGTGTACTACCGCACGCTCGCCGACTACCGCGCCGTCCGCGCAGCCGTCGAGGAGCAAAAGCAGGTCGTCATGATCGGCGGTGGATTCATCGGCTCGGAGCTCGCCGCGGCGCTCGAGACGAACGGTGCTGCGGTCACGATGGTGTTTCCCGAGGAAGGGATCGGGTCGCGGCTCTTCCCGAGCGACCTCGCGCTGTCGTTGAACGAGTACTACCGCGGCAGGGGGGTCGAGGTCGCGGCGGGCGAGCTCGTGAGCGGAATCGAACGCACGGATGGGAGCTTTCGCGTGACCGGAAAGAGCGGTGCTGTCTTCGCCGCGGAGGTCGTCGTGGCCGGGCTCGGCGTTGTGCCCCGGGTCGAGCTCGCCGAGGCCGCGGGGATAGCGACCGAGGACGGGATCCCGGTCGACGACCGCGGTCGGGTTACGGGGTGGGACGACGTCTTCGCCGCCGGCGACGTGGCGCGGTTTCCCGCCGCCGGTCTCGGCGAGCGTCTCCGGGTGGAGCACGAGGATCATGCGAAGAGCCACGGGCACCTCGTCGGCCGGAACATGGCCGGCGCCGACGAGCCGTACGACCACCTCCCGTTCTTCTACTCCGACCTGTTCGAGCTCGGCTATGAGGCGGTCGGCGTGCTCGACTCCCGCCTGGAGACGTTGGCGGAGTGGGTCGAGCCCTACCGCAAGGGAGTCGTCTGCTACCGGGACGCGAGCGGGCATCCGCGCGGGTTCCTGCTCTGGGACGTCTGGGGCAAGGTCGACGCGGCTCGCGCCCTCATTGGCGCGGGCAATCCTGTTGACGCGGGCGCGCTCCGGGAGCTCCTTGCGTGAGTCGGTCAGAGCAGGTCGTCGGTTCGAGCGGCGAGCTCGCGGTCGCGATCGGTGATCCCGCCGTCCGAGTGCGTCGTCCAGCGGACGGTGACACGCTTGTAGCTGATCGCGATGTCCGGATGGTGGTTCGCGGACTCCGCAAGGTCGGCGAGGCGGTCGACGAAAGAGATGGCGTCGCGGAAGCTGTCGAGCACCACCTCGCGCTCCAGGGCGCCGTCGCGCTCGGTCCAGGCCACGTCGGTCACGGGACAGAGTCTTCCCTGTTCGCGCGCTCGCGCAAACCCGCGCCGACGCGCGAGGTCGTCTGCGAGATCGTCTATCGGCCCCTCGCGCACCTCGTCGTGCTCGCGCTCCTGCCCCTGCGGGTGCCCCCGCCTGCCGTCGTGCTCGCCGGGTTCGTCGCGGGAATGGCCGCAGCCGCTGAGCTTGCGCTCGGCAACCTGGTCGCCGCGGCGGTGCTCCTCGTGGTGAAGACGGTCCTCGACGGCGCCGACGGAGCACTCGCGCGCGCCTCGGGTCGCATCACGGCCTTTGGGCGGTATCTCGACTCGGACTGCGACCTGATCGCGAATGCGGCGCTCTTCGCCGCAATCGGCTATGTGACCGGACGGCCGCTGGCCGCGGCGGCGGCGTTCGTCGCGTCGACGCTCGTGCTCAGCCTCAACTTCAACCTGCGCCGCCTGTACATGGACGTACCCCCGATGCCGGAGGGAGGGGGTGCCGCGCGCCGCTTCTACGAGATCGTCTACGCGCCGCAGGACCGTCTCGTCGACCGCCTCGTCCGGCGCCGTCCGAGCCTCGCCACCCTGTCGGCGCTGCACAACGTCGGGCTCGCCACACAGCACACGGCCATCGCAGTCGTCCTCGTCCTCGTCGCCGTCACCCCGTGAGCCAGGAGGGAATCGCATCCATGTCGGAAAACGTGATCGAGCTACCTTCGCATGCGGACCTCGTCGAGCCGCGCGAAGTCTCCCCGCAGGACTGGGCCCGATTTCGGCAGAACGCCGCCGAGATCCTGAACGCGTTCGGGCTGCCGCTCGACACGCCGGGCACCAGAGACACGCCCGAGCGGTTCCTCCGCGCGCTTTACGACGCCACCGCCGGCTACGACGGAGACCCGAAGCTCGTGACGACGTTCCCGACGGAGACCACCGACGCCGACCGTCGGCTTCCGGCGCAGATCGTCGAGGGCCCGATCTCGTTCTCCGCCCTCTGCGAGCACCATGCGCTGCCGTTCATCGGGCACGCACACGTCGGCTACGTCGCGGGGGAGCACATCATCGGCATCTCCAAGCTCACCCGCCTCGTCCGCCTGTTCGCTCGGCGCTTCACGGTCCAGGAGCGGCTCGGTGAGCAGATCGCCGACACGCTCACGGAGCTCGTCGACGCGCAGGGCGTCGCAGTACGCCTGGAGGCATCGCACCTCTGCACGCAGATGCGCGGCGTCGAAGAGCGGTCGCGGACGACGACGACCGCATGGCGAGGGGTCTACCGCGACGCCGAACTGCGGCGCGAGTTCCTCGACCTCCAGCGTTGAGCGAGCTCGAGCCGCTCAGGCTGGTCTTCGAGCGGCCCGGAGACGGCCCGGCGCTGCCGCAGGAGCTGCGACGGCTCTACGGCGGCGACCTGCTGCTCCCCGAACGCTGCCTATACGCGAACTTCGTCTCGAGCCTCGACGGGGTCGTGGCGATCCCCTCCGTGCCGGGCTCGAGCGCGATGATCGGCGGCCCTAGCGACGCGGACCGCTTCGTGATGGGCCTTCTGCGCGCGGCCGCCGACGTCGTGCTGATCGGGAGCGGGACGCTGGTCTCCTCGCCGCGGGGGCGCTGGCGGCCCGAGACGGTCTTCCCGCCGGCGGCAGACGGCTACGCCGCGCTCCGCCGCGAGCTCGGGCACACCGCAAGCCCGCGCGTGGCCGTCGTCACCGCGAGCGGCTCGATCCCCGGAGACCATCCGGCGCTCGAGGACGGCGCCCTGGTGCTCACCACCAGGGCCGGCGCCGCCCGCCTCGCCTCGACGCTTCCCGGCCGGGCCGAGCTCGAAGTGCTCCCCGGCGAGTCGGAGGTCGACATCCGCACCGCGGTCGAGCTCCTGTACGCGCGCGGCCACAACCGCATCCTCAGCGAGGCCGGTCCACACGTCTTCGGCTCCCTCGTCGCCGACGGTCTCGTCGACGAGCTGTTCCTCACTGTGTCTCCGCTCCTCGCCGGTCGCGGCGGCGAGGAAACCCTGGGTCTCGTGGAGGACGCCCCATTCCTCCCCGGGCGAGTCGAGCGGGCCGTCCTGCGCTCCGTGCGGATCCACGGAAGCCACGTCTTCCTCCAGCAGATGCTGGCGGAGCGTTTGCGTGAGTCGTCGGCGGGGGATACGGGGCGCATGCCGACCGAGCACCAGCCGCCGAGCCCGTTCCCGCCACCCGCGCCGCCGCCGCAGCCCGAGCCGCCCATTCCGGGGCCGGACCCGCTGCCGCCGCCCGACCCCACGCCGCCCGATCCGGACTCTCGGGCGCGCTAGCGCCGGCGCTCGAACTCGTACCACGCGATCGCACCTGCGACCAGGATCGCGATCACCGAGATCGTCCAGCCTGCAGCATCCACACAGACGAGATTCACACCCCTCGTTCTCGCGAAAGATACGAAGCGTCGGCCCCGGTCTGCGCTCGCCCTGGTACGAGCTCGAGCGCCGGCGCTCGGGTGGCAGCCCGTTCGCAGTTGCTCCGGCCGGCGCCGGCGGGTTGGATGTGCGGAGATGACCGACCGGTTGAGGTGCGAGGAATGCGGCTGCGTCAGCCGTGGGAGCGCGGAGGGTTGGACGGCCTTCCTCGGAGAGGATCTCGCCGGCGTCGAGCCGTCGTGCGTGGGGATCTACTGCCCCAGGTGTGCGGGTGAGTACTTCGACTACCGTGCCGAGGGAGCGGGGGAGTACACCTGAACGTGGCACCCCGCGCGGCCGTGAGCCGCGTCCGCAACGCGAAGGTCAGAGGCCGAGTGGCTCGAGCGACCTGTCGGCGGCGCAGTCGCGCGCCCATGCCTCGCTGATCGCACGTAGCGCCTCTGCGTCCGCTTCGGCGGGGCTGACCTCGACGACGACCTGATGGACGACGGCCTCGGACCCTCGCGCCATGTCGTGGGTGCGGACCGCATGGACGCGAACCTCCGGCAGCACCTCGCAGAGGTGTCCTGCGAGCCGGTCGACCTCGGCAAGCGTCGCCTCGCGGCCGCAGAGCAACCCGAAGTTCACGACGACCTCCGTGTCGCCGTCGCCGGCGGAGCGGACGAACGCGATCGTGGTGTCCATGGAGCGTCTCTTACCCGCCGACCACCCGAGCTCAACCGTTCCGACCGACCGGGACCGATCCGCATGGGGCACGCCCGGCTGGTCTGTGTACTTCTGGCGAAGCCTTGACAGCCACCGAACGCCCTGAGATAAGGCGCCATCTCTTGTAACTCTGATCACAATTGCGGCGGATCAGGCGAGCTGGAGCTGATCGGAAGAGCGCGTTCGAACCGACGAACGCGGCAGCCGAGTGGCGCGGTACGGGTTTTCCTGCCGCTTGTCGCGGTGGCGGTGGTCCTGTTGTCGGCGTCCTCTTCTCAGGCGATTCCTCCCGGAGGCGAGTTCGTCACGGCATCGGGGACACAGCTCATGCTCGAGGGTCGACCTTGGTACCTGTACGGAGCATCGACGTACGGGACGTCGAATCCTGGGGGGTCTCAGCCGATCGCTGCCGAGATCGAGCTGGCCACCGGCGGCGGGCTGAACACGCTTCGGATCGTCGACATGTTCGACGAGAGTGGCATCGACCCGGATGCCCCCTACTCCGAGGCGGCGTGGGCGCACATCGATGCATTGCTGGCGGCGATCGATGGCGCGCAGCTTCACGCGATTCTCGATCTCTCGGCATTTCGGAACCACCTTCAGAACCGTGAGCTCTTTCTCCGCGGGCTAGCCGCCACGGGAGCCGGGTATCCGACCCCCGCGGAGTGCGCCAGCCGCTCGGGCGACGAGCTGACTCGATGCGTGGGTGCCCGCTGGTGCATCGAAAACGCCGCTTCCTGCACGAATCCCTACAGCAACGCGCGAGCGGGAGAGTGGGACTCGTTCCTCGAGTTCGTCGCCACTCGGACCAATACGGAGACAGGTCTGGAGTACCGGCTCGACCCGACGATCGCGATCGTCTCGTTCGCAGGCGAGCCAAATCCGCCGAACAGCGGTGAGCCTCTCAAACCCACGACGCAAGAGCTGACCGACTTCTACGAGCGTGTGTTCGGGCAGTGGAAGGCCCACGACTCAAACCATCTCGTGACGACGGGCGGTCTTCTCCACATCGACTGGGAGGAGCTTTTCGGCGGAAGCTCGGGCATCGACCACGAAGCGATCTTCGGCCTTGCGAACCAGGACGTCCTCTCGGTCCACAACTACTTCGGGCACCTGCCGGCAACCGCCGTCAACGACACGAAGACGGAGGTCATCGCTGCGGCCGCCGCCGATGTGGGAAGGCCCTGGATCACGGAGGAGTTCGGGTTTCCGCAGACGCCGGTGGACTCGTCAACCGCGACGACCTATTCCGAGGCCGACCGGGGTGCATGGTTTCGGAACATGTACGAGACCCAGCTCGCCCCGCCCGTCGGCGTGCCTTCGGCAGGAGTCGCCTTCTGGAACCTCGGTTCCGAGCACGCCTCGGAGAGCCACGACGTGAACCCGCAGACCCCAGCCACGTGGGCCGCGGTGCGCGAGTTCGCGCCCGTCGGCCCGGCTCCCCCCGGTCAGGTCACGGAGTACGCGGACGGGATAACAGCCGGAAGCGATCCACGCGGAGTCGTGGCGGGCCCCGACGGCAACATGTGGTTCACCGAGATCATCGGCAACCGCATCGGAAAGATCACGCCGTCCGGTGCCGTAACCGAATACTCGGCTGGGATCACACCGGGAAGCCAGCCGTACGACATCGCCGCCGGCACCGACGGCAACGTCTGGTTCACCGAGATCAACCGCGACCGCATCGGGAAGATCACCCCGTCGGGAACCGTGACCGAGTACTCGGCGGGAATCACCATGGGGAGCCGACCGTACGGCATCGCCGCCGGTCCGGACGGGAACATGTGGTTCACCGAGATCACGGGGAACCGTGTCGGAAAGATCACCACAGCCGGAGTGGTGACGGAGTATTCGGCCGGAATCAGTCCTGGGGCTTTGCCGTCCGGCATCGTCGCCGGGCCCGACGGCAACCTGTGGTTCGTCGAGCAGGGGGGTAATCGGATCGGAAGGATCACCCCGTCCGGGGTTGTGACGGAGTTCTCGGCAGGCATCAGTCCCAGCACTCCCCTGTTCATCGCCGTCGGCGCGGACGGCAACATGTGGTTCACCGAATCGCAGGGCGGCCGAATCGGGAGAATCACTCCGTCCGGGGTAGTGACCGAGTTCTCGGCTGGGATCGGCCCTGGGGAATACCCGATCGGGATCGCCCAGGGCCCAGACGGGAACATCTGGTTCACGCAGGGTGACGACGATCCGTGGGTCGGTCGGATCACGCCGGACGGAACCGTTACGCAGTTCTCGGCTGGGATCACCGGGCGTGGGCTCTTCGGGATCGCCGCCGGCCCGGACGGGAACATGTGGTTCGCGGAGTCGCAGAGCGATCGGATCGCACGGATCGGCGTCGGCCCTGCGGTCCCACCGGCACCTGAAGATCCGTGTCTGATCACGCAGGACCACTCGGTCAACAGCGACACGCCGGTCGTCCTCACCTTTGTCAACGACACCGGCGCGACAGTCGAGGTCTACTGGCTGACGTTCGACGGTGAGCGGCGGCTCTGGCTCACCCTCGCTCCAGGGGAGAGCGTCCACCAGGACACGTACCTCACACACCCATGGCTCGCTCTCGATGCGGTCTCGGGCGAGTGCGTCGGGTACACGCTCGCCTTCGACGGCGAGTACCACATCGCGAGCTCTGTCGAGCCCCCCGTCGACACGGACGGCGACGGCCTCCTCGACTCCTGGGAGACCGAAGGCATCGACGCCAATGGCGATGGAACTGTCGATCTCGCTCTCGATCAGGCGCCGTTCAATACCGACCCCGAGCACAAGGATCTTTTCCTCGAGGTCGATTACATGTCCGCTCACCAGCCGCAGCCGGGCGTCCTCGCCGACGTGACGACGGCGTTCGCCAACGCGCCTGTCGGCAATCCCGACGGCACGTCGGGCGTGCGCCTACACGCGCTGCTCGACGAGGCCGTTCCCACCGTTGCTCCCGTGTGCTTCTGGAACTGCGCCGGCTTCCCAGCGCCGGAATCGTTCGACGATCTCAAGTCCGGGGACCCGGAGTCGTCCTGCGACGGGTCCTTCGGGACCGCGACCGAGCGGAGCAGCCCGAATTGCGAGGCCACCCTGGCGGCGCGTCGTCTCGCGTTTCGGTACGTCCTTTTCGCGCACAGCTACTCGGAGGCGCCCGGATCTTCAGGAGTGGGGGAGCAGCCGGGAAACGACCTGATGGTGACGTTGGGAGGGAAGACAACCGAGTGGATCGCGGCGGCCGGAGGTCTGCGCTCGGCCGAGGCAGGGACGCTCATGCACGAGCTCGGACATACCCTCGGCCTCGGGCACGGAGGGAACGACGAGATCAACTGCAAGCCGAACTACCAGAGCGTCATGAGCTACGCGCGCCAGGTCCCGAACCTCGACGCGGGCCGCCCACTCGACTACTCACGCACCCAGCTGGCGACCTTGCTCGAGGGCAACCTCGACGAGGCGGCCGGCATCGGGGCGGCGCCAGGCACCGTCATCTTCGGTCGAAGTGGGGCTCCACAGATTCTCCCCGCGGGCGGCGCGGTCGACTGGAACGGCAACGGAACCATCAGCGGCTCCGTCAGCGCCGACATCAACTATCTGCTCAGAGCGGACGGGACCCCTCTCTGCGAGCCCGCAGCCGGCCAGACACTCGTCGGACACGACGACTGGGCATCCCTCGAGTACAACTTCCGCGAGAGTCCCGGGTATGCCAACGGCGTCGTCGACCCGCCCCGTGCGGCGCCGGCGGCGGAGCTGACCGCCGAGGCAGCGCTCGAGTCGGCGAAGCTCGCAGACAGCGATCGGGACGGGGTGAGCAACGTCGCCGAATCGGTCTGCTCGGTGACACGCGCAGACGTCGAGGGATCTCCGAAGTACGTCAACGCGAAACCACAGCAGCGAACATCGGCAAGCTCGCTCGTACAATCGGCGTGTAAGCAACTCGAGCGGATCGGCCCAGGCACGAAACCCCAGGTGAAGCGTGCAGCGGTCGGGGAGTACAAGGAGATCGTTGACGACCTGCGGGCCGCCAATTGGCTCACATCCGCCCAGGCAGCGCAGCTCCGGAGCCTCGCAGACACCCTCTAGCTCAGTCCGTTCCGGGAGGGCGACGTGGTGGATGCGGACCACGTCGACCCGTGGTCGCTTGACGGCTGAGGAACGGAGCCGCAACCCTTGAGCGAGGTGTGCTCGAGCTTCTCGCCCTGCCGCTGCTCGTCGTCGCGCTCCACCCGCAGGAGCCGGCGATCAGGCCGCTGCCTGCGCCGCTGAAGGCGACTCTCGAAGGCGGCTTCTGGGAGCGCGGCTGCCCCGTGCCGCTCTCAGGGCTCCGACTTCTCTCCGTGCGTCACTGGGGCTTCGACGGCCGCACGCATGTCGGCCAGCTCGTCGTGAACCGCGACGCGGCGGCGCCGCTCGCGAAGGTGTTCCGCCGCCTGTATGCGCTTCGCTTCCCGATCCGGCATCTCCGGCTCGCCGACATGTACGGCCCGCGCGCCTCACGGCCGGTCGACGGCGACGTCACCGGCTCCTTCGACTGCCGCCAGGCAGTCCCCTCACCGTGCACGGGGGGCTCGGGGACGGGCACGTGGTCGAATCACGCGTACGGCCTCGCTGTCGACCTCAACCCCGCAGAGAACCCCTATGTCGGCTGCGGCCAGACCCGGGATCCGACTCGCGCGCGCTACCTCGACAGGTCGCGGCTGCGGAAGGGGATGGTGACCCCGGCGGTCGTCGCGGCGTTCCGTGCGATCGGCTGGGGCTGGGGAGGCGCCTGGACCGGCGCCACCAAGGACTACATGCACTTCTCGCACAACGGCCACTGAGAAGGCAGACGTGGGGCGCCGTCGTCGACGGAGCCCCACGCTGCGGTTGAGATGCGACTACTTCGGCGGGGGCGGGACCTTGCAGCTGACGGTCACGCTGTTGCCGGAGAAGTCCGTTGCAGTGACCTCGGCATCGCCGTTGAGCGTGATGTGCCAATCGATCACTCCAGGTCCCGGCTTGACGTTCGGATTCCCGCCGGGCGTCTGCACCAGCTTGATCTTCGTGCCGCTCGCGTACGGGCCGGCGACGAAGCTCGAGTCGGTGTCGGAGACGGTGATCTCGGGGTTGTCGTCCACGAGATCGGTCGCGGTGAGCAGGTAGAAGCCGTCGGGGTTCTGTCCGCTCTGCGGGTTGTTACCCGCGGGTGGGATGTTCTTCCCGCCCGGGTTCGTGGTCGGCGTGCACGACGCGACCGGCGGGGTCGTGTCGACCCAATCCTTCGTCACATCCTCCTCGTCCGTCGCGCCGGTCGGATCCGCGAGCGTGACGCTGGCGGTGATCTTGTCCGTCCCGAGGCTCGAGTTGGCGACCGGGACCGAGTAGGTGAACGCCACCTGACCGGTCGCGTCGGTCTTGCAGTCCGCGGGCACGCAGGTGCCCGTGGCGCCGGCGTTCTGCCCCGTCACGGCGAAGTCGACGAGATACCCACCTACGGCACCGGCCGGGCCTTGGAGGGTCGCGGTGACCGTGTGCGAGGTATCCGTCCCGAGCTCGTTCGTCGCGGTCTCGGGCGCGAGCTCGAGGTCGTAGACCCCGATGTCGACGCACGTGGTCGTCTGTGCGCTGCCGCCCGTGACGTCCGTCCCGAACGCGGTCACGCAGATCTCGTGGCTACCCGGGTCGAGCCCGGCGGTCATGGTCGAGTACGTCACGCTCGCCGGCCCGTTCTGGGGTGTCGCCGGCGTCGTCGTGACCGCGGTGGGCGTCCCGCCGTCGACGCTCAGCTCGACCTTCGTCAGCGTGGAGCCGATCAGGTTGGGAATGAGGTCGGGCAGGTCGTTCGGATCCGGCACGTTGACGCACGGGCCGATGTCGGCGAGGTCGCCGGCCGAGCCGCCGGTGCACGCACCGCCCGCGATCGCGATCGAGTTGACGATCGTGCCCGTTGGGATCGCTGCGACGGCGGCGTTGAACGCCGCCAGGGTGCCGGCGTTGCTGAGGCCGTCGGAGACGAAGACCAGGAGCTTCTTCGTGTCCGTGCTCGCGTTGAGCTCGTTCACCGCCTGCTGCAGCGCGGCGGCGTAGTTCGTGCCGTTCGCGTCGCCGTCCTTGCCCGTGTACTGGCCGACGTGGTAGTTGAAGCCGCCGTTCGTGAGGGCGACGGAACCGATCGGCGTGTTCGCATCTCCCGGAGCGCCGAGCGGATCGTCTCCGCCGGCGGGCGTCATGTCGGCCTGTACGGCATCGTTCCCGAAGACGACGAGGCCCACGTGGTTGACGGAGCCGCTCGCGGCGGCTGCGTTGTTGAGGCCCGTGAAGAACGTCTTCTCGCACGTGAGGATCTCGCTACAGGTCCCGCTGGAGTTCATCGTGCTGCCGGACGCGTCGAGCACGTAGACGATGGTCGCCTGCGGCGTCCCAAGGCCAATGCTGGCCGTCCCGCTGACTGGCACCGGAACAGGCGCCCCGTCGGCGAGGAACTGCGTCCCGTCCGCCGGACTATCGATCGACACCTTCAGCTCTGCGCCGTTCGGCAGCGTCGTCGAGTTCGAGCCTGCCCACGCGGGCAGGGCCACAAGCAGCCCAACGAACGCTAGGACCACGGTCAGGCCCACACCTCGAAAGGTGATCGCATTGCTGTTCACTGAGTGTTCCCCCTTACGTCGGATGGTCGTGCCGCAGGCCTTCCACGCCGCCTCTGGATCTATTCCATGTGCGGGAGCAGGAGAAAATGCCTCCGCCGGGGGAAGTTCGGGCTCGCTCGGCTGAACGCATAGCGTGTCGCCGTGATCCTGGAGTTCGGCACCGAGCAGGAGCTGCAGCTCCTGGCGCTCCTCGTGGTCGCCGCAGGGCTGCTAATCCTCGCTGGGCCGCTTCGTATCCCGTACCCGATCCTGCTCGTGCTCGGCGGCCTGTTGCTCGGCTTCGTTCCGGGGCTCCCGGCCGTGACGATGCCGCCGCAGCTGGTCCTCGTCGGGATCCTGCCGCCGCTTCTCTACGTCTCCGCGTACTCCACGGGGCTACGCGAGCTGCGGCAGAACCTGAGGCCGATCTCCCTCCTCTCAGTCGGCGTGGTCGCCGCCACGACGGCCGGTGTCGCGGTGGTCGCGCACGAGACGATGGGGCTTGGCTGGGCCGAGTCGTTCGTGCTCGGCGCAGTCGTCTCGCCGACGGACCCGATCGCCGCAACCGCGATCGGGCGGCGCCTGGGGATTCCACGACGGTTGATCGACATCGTCGAGGGCGAGAGCCTCCTCAACGACGGCACCGCGCTCGTGCTGCTGCGCAGCGCGCTTCTCGTTGCCGTGGGCGGCGCGTTCTCCACCTGGTCACTCGGGTGGGACCTTGTCGTCACCATCGTCGGCGGGATCGCGGTCGGGCTCGTCGTGGGCTACCTCGTCCGTCGTGTCCGCCGACCGCTCGACAACCCGCCGCTCGAGGTGACCATTGCGTTCCTCACCGGCTACTTCGCCTTCCTGCCGGCATCGGCGCTCGACGTCTCCGGCGTGCTCGCGGTTGTCACCGCAGGCGTCTACATGGGCTGGTACACGCCCGAGCTGACAACGGTGGAGACGCGCCTCGAAGGACGTGCGTTCTGGGAGATCCTCACGTTCCTGCTCAACGTTCTCCTGTTCGGGCTCGTCGGGCTCCAGCTGCGGCCGATCCTCGACGCGCTTTCGGCGGGGCGGGGCACGTCGACCCTCGTCACGGACGTGATCGCGATCGTGCTGGCGGTGATCGCCCTGCGGATCGTCGGGGTGTTCGCGGTCACATACGTGCCTCGCGTGCTGGTCCGCCGCGTGCGCGAGCGCGATCCCTATCCGCCGTGGACGTACCCGGCGTTCATCTCGTGGAACGGCATGCGCGGCGCGGTGACGATCGCCGCGGCCCTCCTCATTCCGCTGACAACGGACTCGGGAGCCCCGTTTCCGGATCGCGACCTCATCGTGTTCCTCGCCTTCTGCGTCGTTCTCGCCACGCTCGTCCTGCAGGGCCTGTCCCTACCGGCGGTGATCCGGGCCCTTCGGCTCGAGGCCGACGACGGGGGCGCCGAGACCGAGGACGCGATCGCGCGCGTCCGCGCTGCGGAGGCCGCGTTGGCCCGTCTCGACGAGCTGGTCCGCGAGGACTGGGTGCTCGACGACACGGCGGAACGGCTCCGGGGGGCGTACCGCTTCCGGATCGACCGGTTCAGCGCCCGGATCGACCCGGACGGCGACGGCAAGATCGAGAAGCGCTCTCTGAAGTACCAGAAGCTCCGCCGCGAGCTCCTGGAGGCCGAGCGGAGCGCCGTGGTCGAAATGCGGAACATGGGTGAGATCAGCGACGAGGTGATGCGCCGCGTCGAGCACGACCTCGACCTCGAGGTCTCGCGGCTCGACGTCTCGAGCCCTAGGCCGTGAGCCGGAGGTAGTCCACTTCGCGCAGGCTGCGCAGGAAGGCGCCGAGCCGCGCAGCCGACATCGGGCTCCCGAACTCGTATCCCTGCGCGAGCGTGCAGCCGAGCTGCTCGAGCATCTCGCGTGTCTCGGTCGACTCGATGCCCTCGGCGACCACGCACAGATCGAGGTTCGAGCCGAGGTCGAGGATCGTGCGCACGATTGCCATGTCCGTCGGGCTCTGGGTCATCCGTCCGACGAACGAGCGATCGATCTTGAGCTCGGCGAGCGGGAGAGCGGTGAGGTAGCCGAGCGACGAGTAGCCGGTGCCGAAGTCGTCGATCGAGAGCCGCACGCCGACCGCCGACAGCTCGCGAGCGATCCGCCCGGCCCTTGCGGGGTCGGCCATCAGAGAGGTCTCGGTCAGCTCGATCGTGAGCAGCTTCGGCTCGAGCTCTGTCTCGTCGAGGATCTCGGCCACGCGCCGCGGGAACGACGGATCGAGCAACGCCTCGACGTCGACGTTGACCGCGATTCCGAGATCGAGGCCCTCGCGTGCCCAGGCGGCCGCCTCGACCGCGGCATTCCGGAGGACGAGCGTCGTCAACGAGCCCATCAGGCCCGCCTTCTCCACGACGGGCAGGAACTGGGAGGGAAGAACGAGCCCGCGCTCGGGGTGATCCCAGCGAACCAGCGCCTCGGCGCCAACGATGCGGCCGCTCGCGACCTCCACCTTCGGCTGGTAGTGCGCGACGATCGCCCCGGTGTCGAGCGCTCGACGGAGTTGGCTCCCGAGCGTGAGCGACTCGCGCGTCGAGATGTCGGCTGCGGGGTTGTAGAGCTCGATCCGGCTGCGGCTCCGCTTGGCGGCGTACATCGCCACGTCGGCGAAGCGGACGAGCGTGTCCGAGTCCTGGGCATCGTCGGGGAACAGCACGCCGCCGACCGACGCCTTGACCTCGAGCGAGAGCCCGCCCAGCTCGAACGGCTCCTCGACGGCGTCGTGGATGCGCCGCGCCGTCTCCCTGACGTCCTCGGCGTCGCGCGCGGGCATCACGATCCCGAACTCGTCGCCGCCGAGCCGCGCGATCGTGTCGGTGTCGCGCAGCGTGTCGCGCAGGCGAACCGCGAGCTCGCGCAGCAGCTCGTCGCCACTCGCGTGCCCGAGCGCGTCGTTGATCTCCTTGAACCCGTCGAGGTCGAGCAGGAGGACCGCCGCGCGACCGCTGCTCCGCCTCGCGTTGGCCAGCGCGACCTCGATCCGGTCCTGGAACAGCACCCGGTTCGGCAATCCCGTGAGGCTGTCGTGGAGCGCCTGGTGCTCCATCTCCTCCATGTGCGAGTCGATCTGACGCGTCGCGCGCCGGAGCACGGGAAACAACGACACGAAGAGCGCAAGCAGCAGACCCTCGAGCACGAGCGCGATCGGGATGAACGTCGCGCGCACGGAGCGCGCGATCGGCGCATAGTCGCGCTCGGTCACGAGAACGCCGCCGGCGCGCGCGCCGAACCAGATCGGTACGAGCTGGCGCATCACGGTGCGGGACGAGCCGTCGGCGGTGGGGGTCTTCTCGACCGCCGTTCGGATCCGCTGGCCACCGAGCGTGCTGCGGACCTCCTCGGCCGGCAATGCCGGGACCTTGTCCGCGCCGGCGCCGGCCGTGGTGGAGAAGAGGAGGCGGCCGCTCTGGTCGTAGAGCGCGGCCGACTCCACGTCGTCGATCATCACCTGGTCGCGGAAAACCCTGCCGAGCTGCCTGCGGCGCGCGGCCGACGGACGTCTCTCGAAATCGCTCGGCTGGAGCTCCCGGGCGAGAACGGCTTCGGCGACGAACCGCGTGTTCTGCTCGACCGCGTCACGCGCCTGGGCCGTGACGAACCCTCGCACCATCACGAAGATCGCCACGCTCGCGATCGCGAGGCTCACTCCGGTGAACAACGCGAACCGCAGCACCAGCCGCGGCGAGCGCCGCGAGCCGGCGGGGCGCAGACGAAGCATCAGGCGGCTCTCCGCCCGCGACGCAGCCTGATCCGGCGCTCGCATCCGGCGAACGCGAGGAGAAGCAGCGGAGTGGCGAGGACGGCGCCCTCGTCCGGTCCGCCGTGGTGGTTCGGGTCGTGGCCGTTCGCGACGCCCTGACCGGGGCACTTCCCGTTCCCGTCGCCGCCGGCGTTGCCGTTCGCCTGACCCTGACCGGTCCCGTAGCACCCGTCCTGGGCGTCGTCGCCACTTCCGTTCCCATGGTCGTCGCCGTTGCCGTTCCCATTCCCGTGGCCGTTTCCGTGATCCTGGTCATCGTCGCCCTGGTCGTCGCCGTTGCCGTCGCCTTGCTCGTCGCCCTGCTGCTCGCCGGTGCCCTGATCGTCGCCCTCCTGGTCGTTGTCGCCCCCCTGCTGGTCGGCGTTGCCGGCGCCCTGGTCACCCGTCTGATCGCCCGGGTCGCCCGGGTCGTCCCCGGTTCCTTCATCCGCGCCCGGCGTCGAGCCGTCGCCGGTCGTCTCCGGGGTGTCCTCCGGCTGTCCAGCGTTGTCACCCGTCTGGTCGTTGTCGCCGGTCTCGCCCGTTGCGTCAGGCTGGCCGGTCTCGTCCGCCGGCCCTTGGTCGGCGGTTTCGTCCTCAGGCTGGCCGGAGTCTCCCGCACCGGGCTCCGAGCCGCCGTCGGTCGAGAGCGTCTCCTGATCGTCGCCGGGCGGAGCAGGGTCGGACGAGCCGCCGGGCTGGCCCGCATCGTCGCCCGTCGTCGGCTCGTCGCTCTGGGTGCCGCTCGAATCGTCGGGCGCACCCGTCGGGTCGCCCGGAGGGACATCCCCTGTCGTCGGCGTCATTTCCTGAGCGCCGGTGCCGTCCTCGGACGACGGCCCGGGCTGGGCGCCGCCAGGAGCGTCAGGGGTCGGATGGACGACCGGGCGCCCGCCGCCGGTCCTGCCGGACGCGCCGGTCGGCGGGTTGGTCGACCCGGGAGCCGGGCGATCCGGAGTCGGCCCCCCTCCGGGAGCGCCATCTGAACCGTCGTCGGTCGTGGGAGCGCTCGACCGCCGCTCCGGCGTCGCGTGCGATGAACCGCCGGCCGCCTGACCGGTCGTGGGCGTGGACGTCCCGCCGACCGCGCTCGACGCATGCTTCGGGGCCTGGGGCGGGCGATGGCTCTTCGAGAGCCTCGGAGGCAGGAACGGCGCGTCGTGGCCCAGCGCGAGCGCGGTGTCGTCCGACTCGCCGACCGACAGCTGCACCCCGCCGTCAGAGGTCGAGCGGACGTGCCCGAAGGCAGTCCGGGGCAGGTCGAAGATCGGAGCCAGCACGCCCGCCGCATCGAGCGGCAGCTTCAGTCCGAGCACCGCCGCGACCGGCACGACGAGCAGAGCCGTCGCGATCGCAGCAACCTCCCGGAGTCGACGTCGGCCTGTCGGCCGACGCTCGTCACGCCGTTCCACCACCGCAGTTCCCCCTCTCTTGCCGCATCACCGGCGCCGCTGCCGGTTGTCCGCACGGTAGGGCGGTGCAGGCTGCCCCTCATCCCCCGGGAGGGTGGCTCAAACCGCTCCTTCGAGGGATAAACCGACCTCCAGGCGAGGCTCGCCGAGCCGCGCGACCCTCGAAAGGGTCATCCGGGTCGCTTCGCGATCCCGCGCTGGTCGATCGCCGCCCCGAGCTCCCGCCAGTCGGCGTCGGTCATCCGTGTCTCGGCGAGGTAGACGGAGAAGCCGACCGTGCCTGCCCGTACGAGGAGATCGACGTAGGTCGGCACGTCGACGGTTCCGTGGATGCCAATGTGCATACCGATCGTCGGGTGGATGTCGCCCGGCGGGAACACGCCCCGCGAGCCGGCCACGCACGCCGGCGGCGAGCCCTCGGCACCGATGTCGTTCACGTACGCCTGGGGCAGGAACGCCGCGCCGCCACGCCGCCATGCCGACCAGTCGATGTCGTGGTGGTCGGGGCGGCAGTACGACGAAAGACCGAGTGGAAACGGCGACGGCCTCAGGCTTCGAAACGCCGTGACGAACCGGCTCGAGCGGCCGCTTCGCTCGTCGCTCGGCCCCTCGGCGCCGCTGAACTCGTACTCCACCTCCGGGTTGGCGATGTAGAAATCGAGGCCGTAGCGCGAGACGAGGTCGCTCGCGAGCGCGGCCTCGGCCTCCGGCTCCGTCCGGAGAACGCCCCAGCCGCCGACGGGGAGCCCGCTAGCGAGCCGGAAGCGGTAGACCCAGTCGGCCTCGACGGGATCCTCGTCGCTGCCGTCGTGCAGCCGTACGGCGACCCAGCCGAAGCCGGCCTCGCGCAGCGTACGGCCGAGCAACGTCGGCTCGACGTCCGTCTCGTGCCACACGAACGCGCCCGCCGAGCTCCACGAGAACGGCACCGCTGCCGGCGGCGGCGGGGTGGGTTCGGCGGTCGGAGGCGCGGGTTGGGTCTCGGGCGGAGGGGGCGCCGTCGTAGGCGGGGGGGCCGTCGGCGGGGCCGTCGGCACCGTCACGGGTGGCGGCGGAGGCGCCGCTTCCTTGCCGCCGCGCAGGAGGAGCGTCGCCGAGACGACGCCTGCCGCGACCGCGACGAGCGCCACGCCGACGCGCGCTTTCCGGGACGCTGCGAGCCGCGAGAGCAGGTCCATCGCGGCAGGGTAGTGGACGCATCCGCAAGTGCGGTTGTGCGCTCAGCGACCCTCAGACACGTCGCATCCCGGCGTCCTCAGTCGCCCCGATACCTGAAGAGAAGGGCGTGGGGGACAGACTTAAGTCTGCCCCCCCACACAGTTTCCAATGCTCCCTGCGTCCTTGGGCTGCTCGGTCTGAGGCCCGCTGATCACGAACAACGTACGGACGCGTCCACGAGCGACTGCCGGGACCACGAAAATGCCGAACCCCGCGACTCCGAAGAGCTACGGGGTTCGACGCGGCAATCCAATCACGTCCGCTGCTTGGCTGTCAAGCGGGAACCTCCGAGCGCTCGGGAAGCAGCGGGAGCTCTGCGCGGATACGGGTTCCGGCGCCGGGCGTGCTCTCCACGACGAACGTTCCGTCGAGAGCTTCGACCCTGTCCTTCAGGCCGCCGAGGCCGGATCCCTCACTGGCCGCAGCGCCGCCGCGCCCATCGTCCGAGACCTCGACGACGAGGAGGTCGTCGCGCCGCCGGACGCGGATCGTCGCCGAGACCGCGCCGGCGTACTTGCTGACGTTCGTCAGCCCCTCGGCGACGACGTAGTAGGCGGCGCTCTCGATCGCAGGCGGCCACCGAGTGTTGTCGTCGGTCGTGACCACCGTGACTGGAATCGGCGCGCGCCCGGCCAGCGCGCGAACGGCGGCCGCGAGCCCGCGAACGGTGAGGATCTGGGGATGGAGGCCGCGCGCGAGCTCGCGGAGCTCTTCATGGGCCGAGTTCAGCTCGACGAGCGCCCGGTCGAGATGCTCCTCCGCCCGATCCGGGTCGGTGCGCATGAAGCGGACGCCGAGGTGCACCGCGTGGGAGACGCTCACGAGATGCTGCTGGGCGCCGTCGTGAAGGTTTCGCTCGAGCCGTTTGCGCTCGGCGTCGCTCGCCGACACGATCCGCGCCCGGGATTGGCGGATCTCGTCCTCGACGTGCTTCCGGGCGGTCACGTCCAGCCCGCAGAGCAGGTAGCGGCGCTCGCCCTGCTCGCCGGGCACCTCCGTCGCGGTCCAGTCGACGACGAGCTGCTCGCCGTCGACCGAGACGTGCTGGTACTCGACGACGCCCGGCGGGCTCCCGCGGAGCATCCCGTCGAAGTCCACACGGGCACGGGGAGCGTCTTCCTCGGAGAGAAAGATCTCCCAGAACGGAACCCCGAGCCAGGACTCCTCCGGCAGGCCCGCCGCGCGTTCGAGCGCGCGGTTCACGCCGATGATCGTCCCGCTCTCGTCGATCAGCGCGAGAAAGCTGGGCGTAGAGCGCACCACCGCGTAGCTGAAGTCCCGCTCCCGCTCGAGCTCCTTCGCCTGGCGGGTCCTCTCCGTGAAGTCGCGGACGATGAGCAGGAACTCGTCCGGGCCGCACGCCACGACCCGACCCTCGTAGTCGCGCAGCTCACCACGGATGTCGAGCGAGTACTCGACCCGCTGGAGGACGCCCTCCTCGACCGCCCTGCGTCCGGCCGCAAGCACGCCGTCGGCGATGTGGGGCGGCAGCCGCTGGTGCACGGTGCGGCCGATCACCTCGTCCGGTGAGGTGAGGAGATCGACCTCCTCGTCGACCTTGAAGCCGCGGTAGACGCCGTCGGTCCCGATCCGGAAGATCGGGTCCGGGATGGCCGCGACAAGCGCGCGCGCTGTTGCCTCGTTGCTGGCGGAGCGGTCGAGCCCGTGGTGCGTCGGTTGGGTCCGCACGCACCCCTTGTAGCACGGGTCCCGAGTCGGCCCGTGGCCCGATCAGTCCAGCACGAAGCTGACCCGCATCGTGACCCGGAACTCGACGATCTCGTCGTTCTCGACCACGACGCGTTCCTCCGAGATCCAGGCGCCTTTGATGCCGTGGACCGTCTCCGCCGCCTTTGCGATCCCGACGCGAGCCGCCTCGGCAAAGCTCGTCGGGGACGACGACGTGATCTCGATCACCTTCGCAACGCTCATGGGGCCTCCTCGGTCGGGGGGTGACGCGATTCTTCCTACCCCGATCCTCGCCGCTCAATCGCTAGACCGGAACCCACGCTCCCTCGCGATTCGAGCGCGCGACGGCGTCGCAGAGGACGTTCTCGACGTGGCCGTCGTGGAAGGTCGGGTAGTCGGGCTCGTCGGACGGCCCACCGTGCGCGACGTCCGCGTAGACCGCGCGGTACAGCTCGCGGAACGTGTCGGCGAAGCCCTCGGCGTGGCCGACCGGCAGATGGGTGCGGGCGGCGGCTGCCGCGTGCATCAGCTGCGCGTTCCGCTGGAGCACCTCGTTGCCATGCTCACGGCTGCCGAGCCAGAGCTCCTCGTGGCGCTCGCCGTCCCACGCGAGCGTACCGAGCGACCCGTCGACCTCGATCCGGATCGCGTTCTTCCGCCCGAAGCTGACCTGGGAGAGGACGCACGATCCGCGAGCGCCGCCCTCGAAGCGCACCAGGATGTGGGCGATGTCCTCGGTGGACATCGGAGCGTCGACCCGCTCGACGTCCGTCGCGCTCGAGAACGTCTCCACCTCGCCGACCGGCCTGCGGCGAACCGGGATCGTCGTCGCGAGGTCGGCGAACACCTCGACGATGCGTGCGCCCGTGATGAACTGCGCGAGGTCCATCCAGTGCGAGCCGATGTCGCCCACGGCTCTGAGATCGCCGCCGCGCTCGGGCTCGAGGCGCCAGTTCCAGTCCTCCGGCGTCGCGAGCCAGTCCTGGAGATACGCGCCGTGCACGTTCCACACCGCGCCGAGCTCGCCTGCCCGGACGCGCTCGCGGGCATCCTGGACGATCGGGTAGAAGCGGATGTTGAAGTTCGTGCAGTGGACGAGACCCGAGCTCTTCGCCAGTTGGACGAGCTCCTCGGATTGCTCGGAGGTCATTGCGAGCGGCTTTTCGCAGACGACGTGCTTGCCGGCGGCGAGCGCCTGCTTCGCCTGGTCGTAGTGGAGGTCGTTGGGGGTCGTCAGGTGAACGACGTCGACGCTGCCGTCCGCGAGGAGCGCGTCGTAGCTCGGGTACGCGGGTGCAATGCCCTTCGCAGCGGCCCGTTCCTCGCTCGAGCCGACGACTCCCGCCACCTCGACGCCGATGCGACGCAGCGCGTCGACGTGAACGACGCCGATGAAGCCCGTGCCGACAACGCCGGCGCGGAGAGTCTTCGGGGTGGTGAGGTCCGGTGCCGACGCCACGCGCCAAAGCTACTGCGTCGCGTGGGCGCGGGCGCACCAACGAGATAACTCGAGGGGCGGCGTTCCCCGAAACGCCGCCCCTCGAGACGTGGCCGTTACCGGCTGAGGTTGACCGGGAACGACACGAGTCGTCGCGTCGAGATCCCGCCGAGGAGGTTGCCGCCCGGCTCGCGCGCGCGGACGAACATCACCATCAGCTGCTGCCGGTTCGTGGCCGGAAAGCCGCGCAGGCGGTTCATGCGGAGCTCGGCCCACCCGTCGCCGCCGGTCTGCGTCTCCGGCGGCACCGAGAACTGGTTGTACGGCACGGCCGTGACGTACACGAGCGCGCCCTGGAC
>DASSBV010000198.1:0-6038 GCA_035698545.1 Gaiella sp.
CGACGCGGTCAGTCGCTTGCCGCGATGGCGCTCGCGTGGACGCTCCGCGACCCGCGCATGACCTCGACGCTCGTCGGCGCCTCGAGCGTCGAGCAGCTCGAACAGAACGTCCGCACGCTGGAGCGGCTCGACTTCACCGACGACGAGCTGGCCGAGATCGACCGCTTCGCGACCGACAGCCAGATCAATCTCTGGGCGCAGTCGAGCGAGGACGCGTAGCGGCCGCCGCCCGGTGTCCGACTTCGAGTCGGACACCGGGCGAGGCGTCGAGCTCGCTAGGAGCTGGGCCAGCCGAGTGAGCGCCCGAGGAGGCTTTCAAGCCGCCGGTTCGGCTCGGCGAAGCGCGCGGTCAGGGCAGCACGGATCTCCTCGCGCATCGGCGCATAGTCGCGATCGAACACCCTCGGATACGAGTCGAGCGCGTGCGGCGAGGCCCCGAGGAACGAGAGCACCCTGGCGTATGTCTCCGCGGGCCGAGCCCCGAGCTCCTCGGTCGTCAGCGCGAGCAGCCGCTCGCGCGGGAAGAGCTCGAACCACCGCTCGAGCTGATCGGCGTACAGGCCGCGGGCCGTGTAGGTGTGGTTCCACCAGGCGAAGCTGAACGCCCGCGGATCTGCACGGAGGCGCTCCACCTCACCCTCGAGCCGCTCGTCCTCCGCCTCCAGCGCATCCTCGAAGGAGAGGGGCTCTCGCCCCAGGGCCACCTCGTGCTGGTAGTGGGAGTACGCGCGGTCACCGGGCTCGCGCAGGAGCACGATCAGCCGCACCTCCGGGACGAGCGAGAAGACCCGCTCGGGTGCCAGCGGGTGGAAGACGTAGCTCGGGCTCGCCTCGCCGGCGAGACCGCCGCGACTCCGCAGGGGGAACTGCCCGCGGTACCACGCCTCCCCTCTCGCCCAGTGCCGGTCGAAGAAGCTGACCTCCTTCCAGAACGGCCCTCCGATCTCGGGGTGCCAGCGGAGGTACGCGTAGAGCGCCGTCGTACCCGCCTTCTGCGCGCCGATGACGAGGAAGTCGGGAAGGTCGCGCCAGCGCGCGGTGAGGCGGCCGGCAGTCCAGACGGTGCCGCGCGCAACCTTCCGGACCGGGTCCGGGATGCGCGGGATCACCTCGATCGGCACGCGGCGCATACCGCCCGGACGGTAGACGGTCCACGGTCGTCGTCGGCGCCTCGCCCTGACGTGATCTGAGACCATCCGCCTGGACTCGAGGAAAGGAGAACGGGAGGTGCCGGAAGACACGCTCACGATCACCGACGACCGCACCGGGCGGGAGTACACATTGCCGATCGTCGACGGGACGATCCAGGCGACCGACCTCCGCCAGCTCAGCGCGGTCGAGGGGGACGGCGGGCTCATGTCCTACGACCCCGCCTACCTGAACACTGCGTCGTGCCGCAGCACGATCACGTACATCGACGGTGACGCCGGGATCCTCCGCTACCGCGGCTACCCGATCGAGCAGCTCGCCGAGGATGCGAGCTTCCTCGAGACCGCCTATCTGCTGCTCGAGGGCGAGCTACCGACCGCCGACGAGCTCGCGACCTTCGAGGAAGAGGTCCGGATCCACACGTACGTGCACACGAACGTCCAGAAGTTCCTCGAGGGCTTTCGCTACGACGCGCATCCGATGGGGATGCTGCTCGGCGCCGTCGGCGCGCTCTCGACCTTCTATCCCGACGCGAAGCAGATCGCGGACGTCGAGGGACGAAAGCTCCAACGGGTGCGGCTCCTCGCGAAGCTCCCGACGATCGCCGCGTTCGTGTTCCGGCATTCGCGCGGCCTCCCCTACGTGCTGCCGCGAAACGACCTCGACTACATCGGGAACTTCGTCAACATGACGTTCGAGATCGGCGGAATGCACGAGCCGAACCCGGTTCTCCAGCGCGCGCTCGAGATCCTCCTCGTGCTGCACGCCGACCACGAGCAGAACTGCTCGACGAGCGCCGTGCGTAGCGTCGGCTCGTCGCACGTCGACCCGTTCTCCGCCGTCTCCGCCGGGATCGCCGCGCTGTACGGCCCGCTCCACGGCGGGGCGAACGAGGCAGTCCTGCGGATGCTCGACGAGATCGGCGACGTGAGCCGCGTGCCGGCCTTCATCGAGGGGGTCAAGGCAGGGCACGGCCGGCTGATGGGCTTCGGGCACCGCGTCTACAAGAGCTACGACCCGCGCGCGAAGCTGATCAAGCGCGTGGCCGACGACGTGTTCGCGCAGACCGGCCTGAACCCGAAGCTCGAGATCGCGCTCGAGCTCGAGCGGATCGCGCTCGAGGACGAGTACTTCGTGCAGCGGAAGCTCTATCCGAACGTCGACTTCTACTCGGGTCTGATCTACCAGGCGATGGGCTACCCGACCGACTATTTCACCGTGCTGTTCGCGATCGGCCGGCTCCCGGGCTGGATCGCCCAGTGGGAGGAGATGCTCGCCGACCCCGAGCAGAAGATCTCGCGCCCACGCCAGGTCTACGTCGGCGAGGGCGAGCGCGCGTACGTTCCGCTAGCGCAGCGTTAACGCCGCACCTGCACCACCGTGTACGACGTGGTCGGCGTCGGCGTGGTGCCGAACCTGGCGTTGACCGCGTAGAGCCTCGAGCCGTGGCGGTCGATCGTCGTCGGGACGTCGAAGCCCTGGCTGGTGATCGTCCGCGCGATCCTGCCCGTCGCGAGCCCCTGCTCCAGCGCGACCACCGCGATCTCGTTGTTCTGGTTGCGAACGACGTACAGCGTGCGGCCCTGGAGAAGGATTCCGTCGCCGTTCTGGACGGTCTGGCCGCCGAGGTCGATCTCCTTCGTCACACCCGCCGGCGTCACCGTGAACAGCTTCCCTGTCCCGCTCTGGACGGTGACGAGCGTCTTGCCGTTCGGCGTCGCGTCGATCCCGTTCAGGTTGAAGCCCGCCGCGAGCTGGAAGTCGCCGGTCAGCGCGACGGCCTGCGCGGTCGCTGCAGGTCGGCCGTTCTTCGCGAGCGGCAACCGGTAGAGGACCGCCCGGTTCGAGTCGGTGAACCACGCCGCCCGCTTTGTCACGACGACGTCGTTCACGAACGTCGAGCCGCCGCCGCTCGCGAGCTGAAGCTCGCGCACGAGCGTCCCGGTCCGCGCGTCGTAGACGAAGCCCTTGCCCGTCGGGCCTCCTGCGACGAACAGCAGGCCACGATCGAAGTCGACACCGACCGCAGCGCGACCCGTGGCGCCCGGGACGAAGGGTGTGCCCTGGCCGGTGCGGAGATCGCCCCGGTAGATCGCGCCGGTCGGGATCGAGCCGACGTAGAAGGTCGTCCCCCGCCCGATCGCGATGCCCTCGGGCTGCCAGCCGTTCGGCAACGCGATTATCTCGGGGAACGCCGCCTTCGCGAAGGCGGCGGGGACGGCGACCACGGCAACGGTCGCCGCGAGCAGCAGCGTGCGGCGCATGTCCGGCCCCTTTCTCGAGCTCTCCTCGGGAGTGTTACCCGGATCGAGTCCGTCTACCACTCCGTACGAGTCGCCGCCGGGATCGGATTTGCCGCAGTGGCCGGCACCGGAGCAAGTCGCAACTTGTAACTTGGCCGTTCCGTGGAGGAAGTCCGCATCGACCGGTGGCTGTGGGCGGCGCGTCTCTTCAAGTCGCGCAGCGCCGCGACGGATGCCGTGACGGGCGGACGCGTGCACCTCAACGGCGGGCGTGTGAAGCCCGCGAAGGGCGTTCGGCCGGGCGACACCCTCGAGGTGACGATCGGTGACACTCGGCGCGAGGTCGTCGTCCTCGCCGTCGCGGAGCGCCGCGGCCCGGCTTCGGTCGCACAGTCGCTCTACGAGGAGACCCCGGTCTCGGTCGCGCGTCGCGAGCAACGCGGCGTCGAGCGTCGCTTCGCCCGACCGCTGGGAGCGGATCTCGGCGCGCGCCCGACGAAGCAGGACCGGCGCCGCCTCGAGGCGCTTCGCCGCGCAAGCCGACGCGCCTGACAACGCTTGTGGTGATTCACCACAAGCGTTGTCACGCCGCGAACCCGCGAGCACGGGCCCGGGGGGCTACTCGCCTGTCGGCCCGCGACCGCGCGCGAAGAGCACGACGGCAAGCAGGGCGCAAGCGGCCGCGACGGCCCCGACGACGTCGATTCCGGGCCCTCTCGCCCGGATCGCGTCGGCGAGGGCGAGCAACACGGCAGAGACGAGCAGCGCGCCGACGCCGAGCGCCGCGACGTAGGCGACGCGGCGGAGGTCGTCCCCCGGCATTCCTCGCACCCGGTCGCGCGCGTCCAGCGACCAGTAGGCGAGCTCGACCGCCACCACCAGCCCCGCGGCGAACGCTGGCGCCGCGACATCGAGCGGGGCGTCGTCCACGGCGAGCTGCGCCCCGTAGATCCCCGCCACGACCACGAACGGAATCGGGACGGCGGACGACAACCCGAGAACGAGAATCACCGCGAGCAGGACGAGCGCAACGACCGCGATGCGCAGCCCGGCGTGGTAGACGCCCCCGCTCGCGCGTGCGAGCGGAAGGGCGACCAGCGCGCCCGCGCAGGCGACCGAGGCGGCTCCCGTCGCAAGTGGACGTGTCCGCAAGCGCGGTTGTGTGCCCAGCGGCCCCCAGACGCGTCGCATCCCGGCGTCCTCAGTCGCCCCGATACCTTTGGGTATCGGGGCTCCCTGCGTCCTTGGGCTGCTCGGTCTGACGACCGCCAGCCACGAACGAACTTACGGACGCGACCACGGGGCAAACCGACCGGCGCCTCCGGCCGTACATCCCTAACGATGTTCGACGCTCACCGTGCTCCCGTGCGGCACGTCGAGGGCGGAGCGCTGCCGGCGGCACGGGATCCGCTGATCGCGCTGGGCGCCCAGCTGCTGCTTCTGGTTGCCCTCTCCGAGACCGTCGGCCTCGGTCGCACCGGCTGGATCGTCGGAGCCGCCTCCGGGCTGATCCTCGACACCGCGCTCGCGCGCGCTCTCCGGCGCGATCCCCGGGCGAGTCTCGGCCCGGCCGGCTGGGTGACGCTGGCGCGGGCGACGCTCGCCGTGGGCGTCGCCGCGCTGACCGCAGGCTCGTTCGAGCACGAGACGCCGGTGGCGACGCTCGTGACTCTGGCGTCCGTCGCGCTCGTCCTCGACTTCGTCGACGGACGCGTCGCACGGCGAACGTCCACCACGTCGGAGCTCGGCGCGTGGCTGGACGGCGAGGTCGACGCGTTCCTGATCCTCGCCCTGAGCGTGGAGGTCGCCCGCTCGGCCGGGGGCTGGGTGCTCCTGATCGGCGCCGCGCGCTACGCGTTCCTTGCGGCCGGGTGGGCGTTCCCCTGGATGCGCGCGCCGCTGCCGCGGCGGGACTGGCGCAAAGTCGTCACCGCGGTCCAGGGAATCACGCTCACGGTCGCAGCGGCGCAGATCCTGCCGGTCGCCCTGAGCCGTGCCACCGTCGCCGTCGCGCTCGTCCTGCTCGGAGAGTCGTTCGGTCGCGACGTCTGGTGGCTCGTGCGGCACCGGCACACCGCATCTCCGCGAACCGCAGCGACCCGCGATCACGGTCCCGCCAGGGTCGTGCTCTCGCTGCTCGCCCTGGCGATCGTGTGGGTGGCGCTGGTGGCGCCGAACCGGCCGTGGCTTCTCACACCCGGCGCATTCGTCAGGCTGCCCCTCGAGGGGCTCGTCGTCGTCGTGCTGGCCGTGATCCTGCCCTCCCGCGCCCGGCGTCTCGTTCCATGGGTGCTCGGACCGGCGCTCGGCCTGCTGGTGCTCGTGAAGCTCCTGGACATCGGCTTCTTCATCGCGTTCGACCGACCGTTCAATCCGGTCGACGACTGGAGCTACGCGTCCCTCGGCATCGAGACGGCGCGCGACACGTTCGGCAGCGCCGACGCCGATCTGCTGGTCGCCGCCGCCGTGGTGCTCGGCGTCGCGGCGCTCGCCCTGCCGACGCTGGCGGTCCACCGTCTGACCCTGGAGACGGCCCGACATCGCGGGCTCACGCTGCGCGTCGCCGCGGCACTCGGCGCCGCGTGGGCCGTCTGCTGGGTGTCGGGCGCCGAGCTCTCGGGCGCCGGCGTCGCGTCCACGAGCGCC
>DASSBV010000199.1:0-2994 GCA_035698545.1 Gaiella sp.
GCCGCGTGTGTAGGCTGTGTGGCGGCGCGGGACTCGTCCCGCTCCACATCGAGAGAGGCTGAGGGACCGGCCCTGTGAAGCCTCGGCAACCCCCCTCGAACGAGGGCACGGTGCCAAACCCGGACGGATGTGTCGAGCGACGAAGGAGGTCCCCGTGTCAGCCCTCTCCCTCTCCTGCCGGGTCTGCGCGACCGAGCACCCTCTCGAGGCGACCGGCAGCTGCAGCCGCTGCTTCGGCCCCCTCGACCCCGTCTACGACTGGGACCGGATGCGCGAGCAGTTCACGCCCGAGCGGATCGCGCAGGGGCCGCCCTCACTCTGGCGCTACGCGCCCCTCCTTCCGGTCGACGCGCCGCAGGAGCCGCGCCTCGCACCTGGCTTCACGCCGCTCGTCCCGGCACCGCGCCTAGCCGCGGAGGTCGGCGTCGGCGAGCTCTGGTTGAAGCTCGACACCGCGAACCCCACCCATTCGTTCAAGGACCGCGTGGTCGCCGTCGCAGCGCGAAAGGCGCAGGAGCTCGGCCTGACGACGCTGTCGTGCTCGTCGACCGGCAACCTCGCCGGCGCCGTCGCGGCACGTGCAGCCGCGGAAGGGCTCGAGGCGGCCGTGTTCGTCCCTGCCGACCTCGAGCCCGAGAAGCTCGCCGCCGCGGCCGCGTACGGACCGAAGCTCTACGCCGTCGATGGCCACTACGACCACTGCTCCCGGCTCTCCGTGGAGCTGTCGTTCGAGCTGCCCTGGGGCTTCGTCAACGTGAATCTGCGCTCGTACTACGCCGAGGGCTCGAAAACCATCGCGTACGAGGTCGTCGAGCAGCTCGGGTGGACGACGCCCGACGTGATCGCGATCCCGATCGCCTCGGGCGCTCTGTTCCACAAGGTCGGCCAGGGGCTGTCGGAGCTGCGCGCGCTCGGCCTGGCCGACGGCCCCGAGCCGCGCCTCGTCGGCGGCCAGGCCGAGGGCTGCCAACCGGTCGCCACCGCCTTCCGCGAGAACACCCCGGTGAGGCCGGTCCGGCCCGACTCGATCGCACGCTCGCTCGCGATCGGCTCGCCCGCCGACGGCGACTTCGCGGTCGCCACCGCACGCGAGACGGGCGGCTCGATCCACGCGGTCCCCGAGGACGAGGTCGGCGAGAACATGGCGCTCCTCGCGCAGACGACAGGCGTGTTCGGCGAGACGGCGGCCGGGGTGACGCTTGGTGCGTTGCGCGCCGCCGTCACGGCCGGCGAGGTCGGGAGTGCCGACCGCGTCGTGCTGCTCGTCACAGGCGATGGTCTCAAGACGCTCGGCCCGGTCTCGTTCACGTACGAGCCGATCCCGATCGCGCCCGACGCCGACGCGTTCCTCGACGGGGTGCTCGCCGCGGGGTAGGCCGGCGTACGCTGCCCGCGATGCGGAGCAAGACCGCGACACAGGTGACGAGCAACCAGGTCGCGGCCTTTCGACTCGGGCGGCACCACCTCGCACGCCGAGCGCCGAAGGAGGAGCTCGTCTCGGTGGTCGGAGACATGGCCGGCGCGCAGGCGCAGGTTCTCTCGGCAGCGCAGATCGCGCTCGCCACCAGAACGGCCGACCTGAGCCTCGCCGACGTCGGCGCAGCGATTGCAGAGCGACTCCTCGTCAAGGTCGGCTGCATGCGCCGCACGCTGTACCTCGTCCCGTCGTCCGTGGTTGCCGTGTTCGTGCGCGGGACGGCGCGGCGCGCGGAGAAGGAGGTCCGTTGGGCACTCCGCAAGGGCGTGCCGAGCCGCGTGATCGAAGCTGCGATCGGCGCGGCGCTGAACGCACTCGACGAGCCGCTGACGCGGCCCGAGATCGCAGAGCGAGCGTGCCGCACACTCGGTGTGCGGCCCCGGCTCGTCCACGGCGGTGGTTGGGGAAGCCGCGGGAAGGTCGCCGCCGTGCCCGTGGGCGCGCTGACGTACCCCGTGGTCGATCTGCTCCATCTCGCCGCCGCGCGCGGAGTCGTCTGCTACGGCGACCAACGGAGCGGCGAGCCGACGTTCGTGCGCGCCGACGCGTGGGTGCCCGGCTACGAGGACGTGCCCACCGAGGACGCCGAGGATCGGCTCCTGCGGTGCTACCTCGAGTCGTTCGGCCCCGCGACCGTGGCGGACTTCGCCGTCTGGAGCGGCATGACGCTCCGCGAGGCGCGCTCCATCTGGGCACGCAGCGACCGCGAGCTCGCCGCGGTCGACGTAGACGACGGCCAGGCGAGCGTGCTGCATGGCAGCCTCGATGAGCTCCTGCAGGCGATGGTCGAGACCCCGAACGTGCGGCTTCTCCCGTACTTCGACTCCTACCTCCTGGGGCACCGCGACCGACGGCAGCTCGTCTCAGACGAGCACCGACAGCGCGTGAGCCGCTCGCAGGGCTGGATCGCGCCGGTCGTGCTCGTCGACGGGCGCGTCGCCGGCGTCTGGAAGCACGCGCGCCGGCGTGGACGGCTCGAGGTGGAGGTGACACCACTCGAGCACCTTCCGCGGCGGGTCGTCAGCGCGATTCGCGACGAGGCGGACGCGCTCCGGCGCTTCCTCGGCGTGGAAGACGTGCTGGTCACGATCGCGGCCGGCTGACGGAACGGCCGCACGTAATCTTCTCGCCATGCCGTCGACGCTGTTCGAGAAGCTCTGGCAGCGCCACGTGGTCCGCGAGGAGCCGGGCGAGCCTGCGCTGCTCTACGTCGACCTTCACCTCGTGCACGAGGTGACCTCGGCGCAGGCGTTCGAGGGTCTGCGGCTTGCCGGCCGAGGCGTCCGTCGACCAGAGCTGACGGTCGCGACCATGGACCACAACGTCCCGACGCTGCCCGGGCCGATCGCCGACGACCTCGCGCGCGCCCAGCTCGACGCGCTGCGCGCGAACTGCGCGGAGTTCGGGATCACCCTCCACGCGACCGGCTCGGGGCACGAGGGCATCGTCCACGTGATCGGGCCGGAGCTCGGGCTCACGCAGCCGGGGAAGCTGATCGTCTGCGGCGACAGCCACAC
>DASSBV010000200.1:0-34391 GCA_035698545.1 Gaiella sp.
CGCCGGTTCGCTCGAGCGTGGCCCGCTGGAAGTCGTCGCGCGAGGGTCTGCGCGACGCGGGAGCGCCGAGCACCCCCTGCGCGAAGGGCGGCTCGGGCCGGCCGTGGCCCTGGAGCGCGCGGAGGGCCGGGAGGAGGAACAACATCGCGCCGACGAGCGAGGAGACCGGATTTCCGGGAAGGCCGAAGACGAGCGTGTCTCCGCGTGTCCCAAACGACAACGGCTTCCCGGGCCGCATCGCCACGCCCCAGAAGACCTCCTCCACGCCGAGCCGCGCCAGCGTCTCGCGGACGAGATCGTGCGGCCCGACGGAGACGCCGCCCGACGTGACGAGCACATCCGTCTCGAGACCCCCCGCGAGCGCCTCCTCATGCGCTGCTGGATCGTCTTCGACGTGCTCGGGAGGAGAGACGGTCGCCCCCGCCTCCTCGAGCAGCGCGGCGAGCATCAGCCCGTTCGACTCGTAGATCTCGCCCTCGCGGAGCTGCTCGCCGGGCCGCCGCAGCTCCGTGCCCGTCGAGACGATCGCGACCCGCGGCCGGCGAGCGCAGCGCAGCGTCACGACGCCCGTCGAGGCGAGCGCTGCGAGCCGCGGCGGCGTCAGCACTGCGCCGGCCGGCACGACGACGTCGCCTGCACGGGCATCCCCGCCGCGGGGCCTGACGTTCGCGCCCTCGGGCGCCGCCTGCGGCACGACGACGGACTCGCCCTCGTCGCGGACGAGCTCGATCGGCACGACGGCGTCGGCGCCCTCGGGCACGACCCCGCCGGTCGAGATCCCCATCGCCGTGCCCTCGTCGAGCGGCCGATCCGCGGGCCTGCCCGCGGCGACGCGACCCACCACGGGCAACGTGCCGGGCGTGTCCGCCGACCGGAGGGCGAAGCCGTCCATCGCCGAGCTCGGGAAGCGGGGAAGGTCCGTCGCCGCGAGCGCGTCCTCGATCAGCACCCGGCCGGAGGCGTTCGCGAGCGGGACTTCCTCCGTTGAAAGGAGGCGAACGTGGGCGAGGACCTCGTCGAGTGCGGCCTCGATGCTGAGCAGCTCGGCCACGGCGGTCACGCTACACACGGGGTACGCTCCGCGCGTGATCTCGGTCGTCGTCCCGGTGCGCGACGAGGAACAGACCGTCGAGCCACTCTACGACGAGCTGGCAGGCGCGCTCGGGGAGCTCGGGGAGCCGTGGGAGGTCGTCTACGTGGACGACGGGTCACGCGACGGAACACACGAGGCCCTCGTCCGCTTGCACGAGTCCACGACGAATGTGCGTGTCGTCCGGCTCCGCCGGAACGCGGGAAAGGCGGCGGCGCTCGATGCGGGGTTCGAGGTCGTGGAGGGCGATGTCGTCGTGACGATGGACGGCGACCTCCAGGACGATCCAGCCGAGATTCCGCGGCTCCTCGCCACACTCGACGAGGGCTACGACCTCGTGTCGGGCTGGAAGGCCCACCGGAACGACCCTTTCGCACGGCGCGTGCTCTCACGCGTCTTCAACACGGTCACCGGCTGGCTTTCCGGCGTCCGTCTGCACGACATGAACTGCGGGTTGAAGGCGATGCGGGTGGAGGTCGTGAGAAACCTCGATCTCTACGGTGAGCTGCACCGGTTCGTCCCCGTGCTCGCCGACGACCTCGGTTTCCGGGTCACGGAGCTCGCCGTGAACCACCGCCCGCGAGAGCATGGACACAGCCGGTACGGCGTCGAGCGGTACGCACGCGGCTTCCTCGATCTGCTGACCGTGACGTTCATGAGCCGCTATCGACACAGGCCACTCCACCTGTTCGGCGGGCTGGGCCTGACTCTCGGCACGATCGGGACGGGAATCCTCGTCTACCTCACGGTCGAGAAGCTGATGGGCGAGGCAATCGGACGCCGCCCGCTCCTCCTGCTCGGCGTCCTGCTCGTCGTGGTCGGGATCCAGTTCCTCTCCCTCGGGCTCCTCTCCGAGCTCGTCACGAGCCAGCATCGCGAGCGCTCACGCGCGAGCGACGGCAGACCGTCCCGCCTCGTCGACGAGATCCTCCGCTGAGGGTTCTCTACTTCGGGACGTACGACCGGTCGTCCCCGCGGAACACCCAGGTCGTCTCCTGTCTTCGCCGGGCGGGAGTCACGGTGGTGGAGCGGCACCGGGAGGTGTGGGGAAGGCACAACTGGTCGCCCGGCGTCGGCACGCTCGCGCGGTTGGCGCGTGCCGAGCTTGGGCTCTCGCGCACGCCGGCGGGCGCCGCCGACGCACTGATCGTCGGCTACCCCGGCCATGTGGACATGCCGGCGGCGCGGCGCGTCGCGCAGGGGAGGCCCGTCGTCTTCAACCCGCTCGTCTCGCTCGCCGACACGCTCGTCGAGGATCGCGGCGTCGTCGCGGCTCGCTCGCCGCGCGCCCTCGCGCTGCGCGAGCTCGACCGGCGCGCGTTTCGCGGTGCCGACCTCGTGGTCGCGGACACCGAGGCTCACGCCGCCCACTTCCGCGAGACGTACGGCTTGCCCGACGAGCGGGTCGAGGTCGCGCTGGTCGGGGCGGAGGATGCGCTGTTCCGGCCCGGCGGCGTCGCGTCGGCCCCGTTCTATGCGTTGTTCGTGGGAAAGCTGATCCCCCTGCACGGGCTCGAGACGATCCTCGTCGCAGCGACCCTCGCCCCCGAGATCCCGTTCGTCGTCGTGGGCGACGGCCAGCTCGCGCCGCTCCTCGTCGACCGGCCGGCGAACGTAGAACGTGTTTCCTGGATGGACTACACAGCGTTGCCCGACGCATACCGCCGGGCGGGGTGTGCGCTCGGGATCTTCGGGACCGGCGCGAAGGCATCGCGCGTGATCCCGAACAAGGTCTTCCAGGCCCTCGCCTGCGCTCGTCCGGTGATCACCGCCGACACGCCCGCGGCGAGGGAGCTTCTCACACACGAAGCCGACGCGCTGCTCATCCCACCCGGGGACGGCAACGCCCTCGCGGAGGCGGTGCGGAGGCTCGCCGGCGACGGGTCGCTCGCCGCCCGGGTCGCGGCCGCCGGACGAGCGACGTACGAGGCGCGCGCGTCCGAGGTGGTGCTCGGCGCACGCTGGCACGACCTGCTCGAAAGGACAATCGCGGCGTGAGGCTCCGGCCGGGCCGCCTCGTGGCCGCGGGCGCCGCGACATACGCGGCCGGACTGGGCGCGCTGGCCGTGCTCCAGCATCGTGCGTTCTGGACCGGGCGGTTCGATCTCGGGAACGCCGTCCAGGCCGTCTGGTCGACGGCCCACGGCGACGTCCTCTCCGTGACGGCGCTGAGCGGCACGCAGATCTCCAGGCTCGGGGCGCACTTCGAGCCGCTTCTCGTCGTGTTCGCGCCACTCTGGTGGCTCTGGCCCGACGCCTCGCTCCTCCTCGTCTGCCAAGCCGCGGCGATCGCCACCGGCGCCGTGCCTCTCTACCTCTTCGGCCGCAAGCACCTCGACTCCGACTGGGCGGCGGCGGGATTCTCGCTCGCCTACCTGCTCTACCCGGCGACGCAGTGGCTCGCGCTCGACGACTTCCACGTCGTCGCGCTCGCCACGCCATTGCTGCTCTGGGGCTTCTGGTTCCTCGACGAGGACCGGGTTCTCCCCTTCGCTGCCGTCGCGGCCGCGGCCTGCCTGACGAAGGAGCAGATCGGGCTCGTCGTCGCAGTGATGGGCCTCTGGTACATGCTCCGCCCTGGCCGGCGATGGGCTGGAGGCGCGATCGCCGTCGCAGGGCTCGCGGTAACGGTGGTCGCCTTCGCGATCGTGATCCCGCATTATTCGATCTCGGGCAGCTCGCGCTTCGAGGGGCGATACAGCGCGATCGGCGGGTCGCCGAGCGGCATCCTCGAGACGGCCGTCACCGACCCGGTGAGGATCCTCGACGCGGTGACCCAGGGACGAGACCTCGGCTACCTCGCCACCCTGCTGCTGCCGCTCCTTGCGCTCCCGCTCGTCGCCCCGCTCGCCGCGCTCACGGCCGCGCCCGACATCGCGCTCAGCCTTCTCTCCGACACCCGCACGCAGACGTCGATCCACTTCCACTACACCGCCGGCGCGATTCCGGGGCTCATGGTCGCGGCCGTGCTCGGAGCGGCGCGGCTCCGCCGGAGGTATGCATGGGCGAGGCGGCCCGAGGGGCGGGCAATCGCCGTCTCGACGCTCGTCGCGGGGTTCGTGCTCGGGCCTCTGCCGGTCTGGAGCCACGTGCCCCTCGGTGCCGACCTCGGCGCGCGCGAGCACGTCGTCGGTGAGCACGCGCGCGTGGCCCGGCGCGCTTTGCAGATGATCCCGCCTTTCGCGCCGGTCAGCGCCACGAACGGGCTCGGGGCGCATCTGTCGGAGCGGCGGCGCATCTTCAGCTTCCCGGTTCTCGGCGAGGCGCAGTGGGTCGCCGTCGACCTCAAGCGGCCGAGCTACCGAGACCAGCTCGGCCGCGCCGACGAGCTCCGGCGCGCGGTGATCGCGATTCGCGCCGACGGGCGGTTTCGGATCGTCTTCGTCGAGGACGGCGTCGTCGTTCTGCGCCGCGTCGACTAGAGCGGGATCGTCTGCGGGAGGAGGTACGCCGTCAGCGTGAGCGCGGCGAGCCTCGACGCCCGCTCCTCCTCCGGCGCGGCGAGCGCGACGACCCATGCGAGGTACCACACGGCGAGATACGGCGTCGTCACGAGCACCAGGCACGCCGCGAGGCCGAGTCGTGCGCGACCGCGGGTCGCATCGCGGGCGAGCCACGCGAGCCCGGCGACGAGAACCGCGATCGGCAGCCCGAGCGCGACGCCGTGCGACAGACCGAGCGACTCCAGCCTCGACGGGATCGAGTAGCTCGTCTCGCGTGCCGCGTTCCCAGCGAGCGGCTCTGCGGCGCGAAGCCAGTCGATCCCGTAGAGCCATGTCGCAACGGCGCAGAGGACGACGGCAGCGCCGGCGAGACCGCGCCAGCCCGACGGCCGGGACCGAGCGTGCGCCGCGAGCGCCGAGAGCGCGAGGAAGACGAGCGGCACCCACTTGACGAGCACCGCCACAACCCAGAGCGCGCCGGAGAGGTCGTGCCGCCGCCGGAGGGCGAGCGCGACCGCGAGCGCGGCCAGGCCGGCGACGAGCGCGTCGTTGTGGCCCCCGCCCGCGGCGTGCACGGCGAGCACGGGGTTCCAGCCGACGAACGCGACCGCGAGTGCCTTGCGCCTCGCGACCGAGGCGACCGCCAGGCACGCCGCGAGCATGGAGGCCGCAGCAAGCGACTTGAAGAGCCACGCGGCAGCGTCGGAGGACGAGCCCGCCACGACTGCCACGGGCTCGGAGATCCCCGTGAAGACCGGCCCGTACACGGTCGTCGTGTCGCGCCAGTCGGCGCCGAGGTACGGCGCCGCGGGGCTCTGGGGGAAGTCCGACGGCGGGTCGACGTAGGGATTGCCTCCACCTTCGGTGGCGATCCAGCCGTAGCCCCAGTAGGTCCAGGCGTCGGTCGAGAGGAGCAGCGGCGCGCCGAGCGGGACGAGCTGCACGAGCGCCGCGACCACGATCGCCGCCCGCACCGGCGCAGGTGTGCGACGCACGAGCGCGAGGCCGAGCAGGTACGTGACGAAGGCGCCGACGAGCAGGGCGAGGAACAGCCACGCGGTTCCTTGCTCGGCGGTCCCACCGTCGCGCGGGACGAGCGGAGAGCCCTCCTGCCAGGCGGAGAGCGAGGCGGCGGCGACGAGACAGGCGGTTGCGAGTCCGGCGGCGAGCGCCGGGCGTGCCGTCACCGGCCGGCGCCGGAGGGCGACTTCTTGGCCTTCGCCTTGCCGCCGTTGCCACCGCTGTCGCCCGTCGTCTCGGTGGTCTCCGTCTCGGTGGTCTCGGGCGCGACGTAGTACGGGTCGTAGGAGAGGGCGTTCGGCCCGCGCTCCCAGGTCGTGAAGACGGCGGGCTGGCTCGGCTCCGGGAAGTCGACGACGGGCGTCGCTTCGAGCGCCGGCGACATGAACCGGCGCCAGATCTCGGCGGGGAAGCTGCCGCCCGACACCGAGATGCCGTGCACGTCGAGCATCGGGATCTCTCCGCGCGTGTAGCCCATCCAGACCGCGGTCGCGAGCCGCGGCGTGTAGCCGACGAACCACGCGTCCGCGTGCTCGTCGGTCGTGCCGGTCTTCCCGGCGGCGGGCCGGTCGAGCGCCGCGCGGGTGCCGGTGCCGTAGCGGACGTTGTCCTCGAGGATGCTCGTGACCACCGAGGCGACCCCGTCCGGAACGACCCGCGTCCGCCGGCGGTCACTCGCCCAGCGCGTGTCGAGCTTCCCGCTCGGCAGGACGACCTTCCGGATCGCGGTCGGCTCCGAGTAGATCCCGCCCGCGGCGAGGGTCGCATAGGCGGAAGCCATGTCGAGCGGCGAGACGGCGATCGACCCGAGGCCCATGGCCGGGACGAACTGGCCGCGGACGTCGAGCGGCGTCCGCACGCCGAGCCTCCGTGCCATTGCCGCGACGTGCGCGGGGCCGACGTCGAGGGTCAGCTGCGCGTACACGGTGTTGTCCGAGCGGAGTGTCGCGTTCGTGACCGACGTCCAGCCCGTGTAGCTCGAGTCGTACGTCTTCACGCACCACCAGGTCTCGTCCTCGCAGCTGCCCGTCTCGCTCGGACGGTACGTGAACGGCGCGGAGACGTAGTAGGTCGAGTCGGGATCCATGCCGCGCTCCACGGCAGCCGTGAGGACGAACGTCTTGAACGTCGAGCCGGGCTGCCTGCGCGCCTGCGAGAGGAGGTTGAACTGGTTGTCCGCGCGACCGGGGACGATGGCGGTCATCGCGCGAATCGCCCCCGAGCCCGGGTCGATCGAGATCAGCGCGGCGGCGGGGTCGTCGCGGCGCGTCAGCGTGCCGGAGATCGACTGGCGGGCGAGCCGTTGGAGTCTCGGCTGGATCGTCGTGTAGACGCGGAGGCCACCCGAGCGGACCGTCTCTGCGCCGTACGCGCGGACGAGCTGGTTGCGGACGAACCCGAAGAAGTACGGCTCGCGGATCTCCTCGTAGAGGTTCCCGGGATGCAGCCCGGGCAGGCGGCTCCGGCGTGCGCTCGCGTACTGCTTGGGCGTGATCACGCCTTGCCCCAGCATCGCGCGGAGCACGAGGTTGCGCCGCGCCACGGCGGCGGCCGGATCGACGAACGGGTCGTACGCCGAGGGTGCCTTCGTGAGCCCGGCGAGCAGCGCCGCCTGCGACAGGGTCAAACGGCTCGCGGAGCGGGAGAAGTACGTGTGCGATGCCGCTTCCGCGCCGTAGGCGAGGTTTCCGTAGAACACCGAGTTGAGGTACGTCGCGAGGATCCGCTCTTTCGACCACTTGCGGTCGAGCTTCACGGCGAGACAGGCCTCGGTTACCTTGCGCTCGACCGTCCGCTCGCTCGAGATGTACAGGGTCCGGACGAGCTGCTGCGTGATGGTCGAGCCTCCCTCGACCACCTCCCCGGCCTTCACGTCTCGCCAGAGGGCGCGCACGATGCCCTCGGCGTCGATGCCGCCGTGTGCGTAGAAGCGGCGGTCCTCGATGGCGACCGTCGCGAGCGGCAGCCAGCGGGACATCTGGGCGAGGGGCACCACCTGTCGGTTCCGCTCTGCCGGAATCGAGCCGAGGAGCGAGCCGTCGGCCGCATAGACGAACGTGTTTTGTCCGATCTTCACCGGATGGAGAGCGGAGAGGTCGCAGCGCGGCGCGAACGTCACCACCGCGGTCGCTCCGGCGATGCCCGCGGCGACAAGCACGGTGAGCCCGAGGAGCAGAGCGACGAGCCGGCCGCGACGGCTCGACCGTGCCCTGCGACGGCGCGGGCGGATCGGCGGCGGCGCGGGCGTGCGCCTCGGGCGCGGTCGCCGCGACGGGCTCATGGCGCGATGGTATCCACGGTTCCCAAGAGGTTCTCCGCGCCGGCCCCGGCACCTCGCCCCCGGGACGGGGGACGCGGTATCGTCGGCGCGTTGAGAGGCGCGCTCGCGATCTTCGCCTGGAGCCGCCTCGCGATCTGGGGGCTCGCCGCAGCCACGGTGCTGCTCTTCGAGAATCACCTCAACCCGTCGAGGCACCGGTGGGACACCCCGCGGCTGCACGACCTCGGCGACTGGTTCGACGTCCTCGCGCGCTGGGACAGCGACTGGTACCTGCGCATCGCGGAGTCCGGCTATCGGTGGCCTTCGAGCACACCCGCGTTCTTCCCGCTCTACCCGGCTGTGGTCGCCGGGCTGGGGCGGGTGCTGGGCGGTCACTTCCTCCTCGCTGGCGTCCTCGTCTCGCTCGCCGCCGCCGGCATCGCGTTCGCGATCCTCTACGAGCTCGTGCGGCTCCGGCTCGGTGCTGGAGACGCGCGACGCGCTGTCCTGTACCTCGCGGTCTTCCCGACATCGCTGTTCCTGGGCGTCGTCTACGGCGAAGGGCTGTTTCTCGCCCTGGCGATCGGGACGTTCCTTCTCGCTGAGCGCGGACGGCTCGGCTGGGCCTCGCTCGCGGCCGGGTTCGCGATCCTCACGCGCGCACAGGGGCTCGCGCTGCTCCCCGCGCTCGCGCTCTTCGCCTGGCGCTCCGAACAGCGCACCCGTGCGTTCGCCTTGCTCGCCGTCCCCATCGCGCTGTTCTTCGTCTACCCCGTCATGCTCGAGCTGTGGATCGGGCACGGGCTCGCGTTCCTCGACGCGCAGGGCATCTGGGACCGCTCGCTCGCCCCACTCGGCCCTCTCGGCGGGCTCGTCCAGGCGATCGGCGAGGGCGACATCGTCGGGCCGGTGCTCGCCGTCGCCTTCATCGCGCTGGCGATCCTCGCCTGGCGCGTGCTCGGAGCGGCGTACGGCGTCTACGCGCTCGCCGCGCTGGCGCTCCCCATGGCCTTCCCTTCCGAGCGCCTTGGCGGCCTGTACTCCTTCCCCCGGCTCGCGCTGGCGGCATTCCCCTGCCTCGTCGCGCTCGCGGTCGTCGGGCGCGACCGGAGGGTGAACGTCGTGGTGGTCGCGGTTCTCTGCACGGCCCTCGCGGTGGACGTGGTTCGATGGGCGCTGTGGTACTGGGTCGCCTGACGGGAGTCCGGCTCACCATGACGCTTCGTCGGCGGGGCGGTCAGGGTGCGTGCGATGCAAGGACGCAGGGAGCCTCGATATGCGGGCATCTCGGGGCGACCGAGGACGCCGCAGCGTGCGTGCCCTGGCCACCCCGCCGACTCAAGGCTTCGTGGTGAGCCGGACTCCTCACGTCCCGCGCTCGCGACTGCTCGGCTGGGCGATCCTGGTGACCGCCCTCGCCATGATCTCGTACGCAGCGAACCTCGCCGACACGGGCGACACGCCGGACGACCTCCTCTACAAATGGTCGTCGGCGGTCGGGGGGCTGATCCAGTACGCGATCATCCTCGGGATCGTCCTCGCGATCTCGCGCGGCATCGCGCCCGCGACGCTGGGGCTCGTGCGACCGGCGTCATGGACGCGGGCGGCCGGGCGGATCGCGACTGCGCTCGTCTCGATCTGGGTGATCGGCGCAGTCCTGAACGTCTTCCTCGAGGCGGGCAAGGAGCAGGGCCTCGTGCCGGACGCCTGGGATCCCGGCAAGGCCGCGCCGTTCGTGGCGAACTTCGTCGTCGTGGCGGGAGTGGCGCCCGTGGTCGAGGAGCTCACGTACCGCGGCCTGGGGTTCGCCGCGGTGAGGGACTCCTTCGGCAACGGCGCCGCGGTCGTGGTCACGGCGCTCGCCTTCGGGCTCGCGCACGGGCTGTTCGTGGCGCTCCCGGTGCTGACGATCTTCGGCCTGATCCTCGCGTGGGTGCGGCTCACGACGGGGAGCATCTATCCGACGATCGCGCTGCACGCCCTGTTCAACGGGATCGCCCTGATCGCGGCGGTGACGGTGTGACGGCGCAGGACGACCGCTTTGCCGAGCTGCGTCGCCTGGTCGGGGAGAACGACCGCGCGATCGTCGGTGCGGTAAACCGCCGGCTGGAGCTTGTCGAGGAGCTTTGGCGACTGAAGGCGGAGCGCGGCGACGCCCGCCTCGACCCGAAGCGCGAGCGTCGCCTGCGCGAGGAGCTCCGCGTGGCAAACCGGGGACCGCTCTCGGCCGACGGGCTCGACCGGCTCGTGACGGAGCTACTCGCGCTGACGAAGCGCGAGCTCGGATGAGCGCCCTCTCGTAACGTTGCGCCGGAGACGCTCGCGCCCCCGGGGCGTTGCGAAGCAGCGACCCCTCCGCGCAGCGGAGATTGGCGCCCTGGAGGACAGCTGGCCGCGAAGCGGCCGACCTTCAAACGCTAGTGCGGCCGCCACACAGCCCATGGCGTTTCAGGTCAAACGTCGGGAGAGGCCGCACTAGTCGGTCGGCTCGTCCTCGCCCGTCGCGAACTCGTCGGGCGTGACCCGGTCGAGGAACTGCCGGAACTCGTTCATGTCGACGTCGCCCAGGCTCATCACGCTGCCCGTGTGGGCGAAGTCGGGCTCGTCTCCCTCGAACTGGACACCGGACTCCTCGATCACGTCGTCGGCGGCGTAGATCTTCGCGTCCGTCCGGAGCGCGATCGCGATCGCGTCGGAGGTGCGCGAGTCGATCTCGATCTCCGTCCCGTTGAGCACGAGCGTGATCTGGGCGAAGAACGTGCTGTCCCGGAGCTCCGTCACCGTCACGCGCTCGACCGCCGCGTCTAGCGAGTCGATGATCGAGCACGTCAGGTCGTGCGTGAGCGGCCGCGGCGGCTCCTGGTCCTGGAGGCGCATGAGGATCGCCGCCGCCTCGGGATGGCCGATCCAGATGGGGAGGAACGTCCGCCCTTCGGCCGTCCGGAGGAGCACGATCGGCTGCTTGCCGACGAGGTCGAAGCTCACGCCGTAGACCGTCATCTCCTGCATGACCCGTATCTCAGTGTAGACACGGCCTCGCCGCGCGCAGGGGGCCGTGCCGCAGGGGTGCTTCGCTACACTCGACGGCCGCGCGGGCGATTAGCTCAGTCGGTTAGAGCGCCGCTCTGATAAGGCGGAGGTCCCTGGTTCGAATCCAGGATCGCCCATTCTTTCGCCCGCAGGATGGAAATCTGCCGAGCAGATTTCCACCGCGACAATCGCACAAGCCCTGAAGGCGTCCGCTTCGCGGCCGCAACTGCCCCGCGGTGTCGTCGCGACCCGCAGTGAACGCTTTCGCTCGCTAGAGCGACTCGAGGGTCTCGACGAGCTCGGCGAGGCGGGTCTCGTCCCCGAAGTGGAGCTCGAGCTTCCCCGCGGAGACCCGCGCGGGCAGGCCGGTGAGCCGCTCAGCTGCGTGCCGGACGCGCTCCGAAAGGGCGGGGTCGACGGAGGACGAGCGCGGCCGCCGGCGTGCGCCGCTCTCCTGCGCCGCCCGTTCGGTCGCGCGGACCGTGAGGCCGTCGCGGGCGGCGCGGCGCGCGAGGCGCAGCCTGCCGTCGTCGTCGGGGACGGCGAGGACGGCGCGCGCGTGGCCCTCGGTCAGCTCGCCGCGGGCGAGCATCCAGAGGACTGCCTCTGGCAGATCGAGCAGGCGGAGCCGATTCGAGACGCCCGCCTTGGAGCGGCCCACGCGCTCGGCCACCTCGCCGAGCGAAAGCTCGAACTCGTCGACAAGCGTCGCGTAGGCGCGGGCCTCCTCGACGGGCGAGAGATCCTCGCGCGCGACGTTCTCGACGAGCGAGAGGAGGAGGGTCTCGCGGTCGTCGGTGTCCCGCACGAGCGCCGGCAGCGTGTCGAGGCCCGCCTCGCGGGCGGCGCGCCAACGACGCTCGCCCGCGACGAGCTCGTACCCGCCTGCCGCACGCGGCCGCACGACGACGGGCTGGAGCACGCCCTGGTGCTTCAAGGACGACGCGAGCCCGGAGGTCGCCTCCGGCTCGAAGCGGCGGCGTGGCTGCTTCGGGTTCGCGTGGATCGCGTCGAGGGGAAGCCGGATCAGCTCGGTGCCCGAGGACTCCCCGCCGCCGACGAGAACCTCGAGCCCCCGACCGAGGCCGCGGCGAGGGATCGGTGCCTCAGGCGCGCTCGACAAGCTCCATCGCCACCTTCCAGTACGCCTCGGCGCCCGCGGAGCGCCGGTCGTACGCGATCGCGGGAACGCCGTGGCTGGGCGCCTCGGCAAGCCGAATCGAGCGCGGCACCGTCGTCTCGAAGACGAGCGCGCCAAAATGCCGCCGCAGCTCGTCCTCGACCTCGCCGGCCAGACGCGTGCGGGCATCGACCATCGTGAGGAGGATCCCCGCCACCCCGAGCGCCGGGTTGAGGCGGCGCTTCACGAGGTCGATCGAGCCGAGCAGCTGCGAGAGCCCTTCCAGCGCGTAATACTCGGCCTGGACGGGCACGAGCACGCGGTCGGCCGCCGCGAGCGCGTTGACGGTGAGTGGGCCGAACGCAGGCGGGCAGTCGAGGAACACGAAGCCGTAGCCGGCGGTGGCGTCTCCCTCGAGCGCGTCGGAGAGATAGCGCTCGCCGCCTTCGAGGGCGGAAAGCTGGACGCTCGTCGCGGCAAGCTCCGCCTTCGCGGGCACGAGATCGAGGTTCGGGAACGAGCTCGGACGCGTCAGCTCCCCGAGCGGAAGCCCGTCGAGCAGGTCGAGCGTGGAGACACCGTTCGCGCGGCGGCCGAGCCCCGAGGTCGCGTTCGCCTGCGGGTCGAGATCGACGAGCAAGCACCGTTCGCCCGCCTCCGCGAGACAGGCGGCGAGGTTGACGGCGGTGGTCGTCTTGCCGACGCCGCCCTTCTGGTTTGCAACCGCGACGATCCGGGCCGGCACGCGTCCAGGCTACTCGCCGGCTCGGACGCCTCCGGAGCTCAGGCGTCCGTGGCCGAAGGGGGCTGCCGGTGCTCGTGGGCGTGGGCGACGAGGCGGGCTTCGCCGGTCCTGAGGTGACCCAGCGCGGCCCAGGCGTGCGACAGCGCACGGGCCGGCTCGTCGGCGCGAAAGTGCTCCGCCGCCCGGCGTGCGTGGGCGCCGGCGAGGTCGAGCTCGTCCGCAGCGGAGTCGAAGAGCGACGCGGCCGCCTCGAGCTTGAGCTCGTGCTCGTCGTCCACCTTGGTCGGGTTCGCGCTGACACCCGTCACTCCTTGCAATCGCGCACGAAAGCGTTGCACCAGTCCGTGGCAAGCGTTGTCAGGCAAGCGGTCGCTTGCGCGCGACCCCGGGCCGGCGCGGAAACCCAGTCGGCGTGGGTCCGAGCTTCCGCACCACGACCAGCCCGGACTCGGCGCTCTCCACTCTCGCCGCGAGGTGCTCGGCCGCGGCGTCGATGCGAGCGAGCTCGGCGGTCGGGCCGACCCAGAGGATCGCCGCGCCACCTTCGCGCACGAGGGGTAGGCACCACTCCGCGGCTGTCGGCGGGTGCGCGAGCGCCTTCGCGACCGCGACGCCGAACTGCTCGGCGGGCTGGTCTTCGGCGCGGCCCCACACGACGTGGAGGTTCGGGAGGTCGACCGTCCAGGTCTCGAGGAAGTCGCACTTGCGGCGCTCGGCCTCGAGGAGCGTGACCTCGCGGTCCCGGAGCGTTGCCGCGAGGGGAATCCCGGGGGTGCCCCCACCCGAGCCGACGTCGACGACCGGGCCGCTCTCGGCGGCAACGTGCGGCACAGCCCGCAGCGCGTCGTCGAGGAGGACGCGTCGCGCCTCGGCCGGGTCGCGTAGTGCCGTCAGGCCGGGAGTCGTGAGCACCGCCTCGAGCCATCGGTCGAGGACGTCCACGGCCGGGTCGTGTCAGTCCGCGGAGCGCCGGGGCACGACGACGACGTACCGGTTCGGCTCCGTCCCCTCGCTCGCGGTCGTCACCTCGGGATCGTCCTTCAGCACCTCGTGCACGATGCGGCGCTCGACGGCGCTCATCGGCTCGAGCTCGACGCGGCGATCTGTCGCGGAGGCCTGCTCCGCCGTCCTTCGGGCGAGCGACTCGAGCGTCGCCGTGCGGCGCGCGCGATATCCCGCGGCGTCGATCACGATCCGTCGTCGCTCTTCGCCGACCGCGCGATGCGCCATCGCATTGGCGAGGTACTGGAGCGAGTCGATCATCTGGCCGTGGCGGCCGATCAGCACGCCGAGGTCGCTGCCGGAGACGGTCGCCTTCACCTCGTCGCCGTCGTCCTCGACATGCACCGTCGCCTCGAGCGCCAGTGTCCCGACGACCCGCTCCAGCAGCTCTCGGGCGATCGCGTGCTCGCCCTCCGCCTCGGGTTCTGCCTGCTTGACCTCCGGCGCGGGCGCGGGCGCAGGGCGGTCAGCCGTCGCGAGGACACGAGCAGGGGTATATCCGACCCCGAGTAGCCCACGCTCGCCCTCGCTCACGACCTGGAAGCGAACGCCGTCGCGATTCACGCCGGGCGCGAGGCGCTCGAGCTCGCGGAGCGCAGCCCACTTCGCCTCGCCGACGGTCTCCCCCGTAGCCTCGACGGAGACCACGTCGTTCACCGTCTCCGGCCTCCTCCGCTCCGCTTCCGTTTGACGCGCCGCGGAGGCCCGGCGACCGGCCGGCCGGCGCCGTCGCCCGACTCCGGTCTTCCCTGCTTCTGCCCGGGCTGCTTTTGCGCGACGGGCTTCGGCTCCTCCTTCGGCGCCGTGCGCGAGGTGCGCTTGGGACCGGCGGCGCCGGTGTTCGGACGGGGCATCAGCCGTCGTGTGACGAAGCCCTGACCCGTCGTCCAGAGGTTCGTCGTCATCCAATAGATCATCAGGCCTGCCGGGAAGCGGAGGACGAAGGGGATGAAGATGATCGGCAGGACCATCATCAGGATCCGCTGCGCCTTCTGCATCGAGATCGACATGTAGTAGGACGACGTGAGCTGGCTCGCGACGTAGACGGCGAGCAGCAGCGGGCCCCAGCTCTCGATCGTCGGTTGGGTGATGTCGACGAGCCCGAGGAAGTCGAGGCTCGAGCCGTGATACTGCGGCTGATTCCAGACTTCTTTCTCGAAGTCCTTGAGGACGTAGAAGAGCGAGATGAAGATCGGGATCTGAAGGACGATCGGCAGGCACGACGACGCCGGGTTGATCTTGTTCTCGCGGTAGAACTTCATCAGCTCCTCGTTCTGCCGCTGTTTGTCGTGCTTCCAGCGCTGCTGGATCTCCTTCATCTCCGGCGCATGCGCCTGGAGGTTCTGCATCGAGTGGATCTGCCGCACCATCACCGGCACGAGCACGATCCGGACGAGGACGACCAGGGCGACGATCGACCAGGCCCACGAGAGCCCGGCGCTCGCGTGGAGCCACTCGAGGATCGAGGTGAGGACGTCCTCGAGCGGCTTGAGCGGGTTCGAGATCCCGACGATCACGCGCGGCTCCGTTCCTCAGCGCCGCGGAAGAGCGTGCGGTCGACGACGTGGTCGACCCCGCCGTGGCTCCACGGGTTGCAGCGGGCGAGGCGCCAGCCGGCGACGATCCCCCCGCGCACGAGTCCGAGCTCGCGGAACGCATCGATCGCGTACTGCGAGCAGCTCGGGTGGTACTTGCACGTGCCCGTGGGCGTGAGCAGCCCGAACGTGTAGCGCCAGGCGTACACCGCCCCGATGCCGAGCCACCTCATTCCTTCACCTTGCCCAGCACTTCGCGCACCTGCTCGACGAGCCACTCGTGCCCTCGTCCGTCCGCCGGCTCGGCAAGTCCGGGCCGCGCGACGAGCACATAGTCGCACCCGCCCGGCGCCTCGTCGGCGACCTCGACCCACACGGCCCGCAGCTGGCGCTTCAGTCTGTTCCGCACCACGGCCGAGCCGACCGCGCGCGGGATCGCGAGGCCGACCCGAGCGGTGCCGTCGGAGCCCTCCTCCCGCGCGAACCAGTGGAGGGTGAGCGACCGGGTCGAGACCGATCGCCCCTGCCGGTAGACCGCGTCGAAGTCACGCGACCGGGACAGGCGATGGCGGCGCTCCACGGCCTGCGGCTAGGCGGAGAGCCGCTTCCGACCCCTGGCGCGGCGACGCTTGATGATCGCCTGGCCGCCGCGGGTGGACATGCGCGCGCGGAAGCCGTGCTTGCGCTTCCGGCGGCGGACGTTCGGCTGGTACGTGCGCTTCACGAGTGGAGAGGAGCCTTCGCGACGATTGGTGCCTGCCCCCTGCGGGCGCGGCGAAGCGCGGAGTATAGATGAGCCTTTGCGCGGTCGGTTATCCACAACCTGTCGCGTGGAGGCGGCCTGGGAAAGGGCTGCTCAGACCACTCGACTGTCGCCCGCCAAGGCGCGCCCGAGCACGTTGTCCACAGCTGTGGAGACTCATGTGGAGACCAGAAAAATCCCTGCAAAACGCGCTGATTTGCATCCACAGAAGGGTCTCCGCGCGGCCCAACGGCGAGCCGGGAGGGTGGTATGCTCGCGCCTCCCGCCACCCCGGAAGGAGCGTCGAGAACCGCGTTGCAGCACCCCGGCGAGCGAACTGCCGAGCAGGTTTGGGACGACGTCTCCCGGCGTTTGCGGGAAACTCTCAACGAGACCACCCACTCGACGTGGTTCGGGGCCGCGGGTGGGGGGCACCTGAGCGACGAGGCCTTCGTCGTCGTCGTCCCCAACGACTTCACGCGCGAGTGGATCGAGAGCCACTTCCTCGGCCTGGTGCGCACGGCGACGCGCGAGTCGCTCGGCCGCGAGGTCAGGGTCGCGCTGACGGTGGCCGAGGAGCCGGAGCCCGCGGAGACCGTCCCCGCCCCGCTCGCCGTGGCGACGGCCGAGCCCCAGCTCGGCGCGAACCCGAAGTACACCTTCGACAACTTCGTGATCGGCTCGTCCAACCGCTTTGCGCACGCAGCAGCGCTCGCGGTCGCGGAGGCGCCGGCTCAGGCATACAACCCGCTGTTCATCTACGGCGGCACGGGACTCGGCAAGACGCATCTGCTCCAGGCGATCGGCGCGTACGTGAGCGACCACTCCAAGGGCCTCACGCACCGCTACGTGACGAGTGAGACGTTCATGAACGATTTCATCAACTCGCTGCGCGACAAGCGGATCGAGGGGTTCAAGCACCGCTACCGCGCCTACGACGTGCTCCTCGTCGACGACATCCAGTTCCTCGAGGGCAAGGAGCGGTTCCAGGAGGAGTTCTTCCACACCTTCAACTCGCTCTACGAGGCGGGGCGGCAGATCGTGATCTCCTCCGATCGCCCCCCGAAGGAGATCGCGACGCTGGAGGAGCGGCTGCGCTCGAGATTCGAGTGGGGGCTGATCACGGACATCCAGCCGCCCGACCTCGAGACTCGCATCGCGATTCTCCGCAAGAAGGTCACGACAGACGGGATCACGATGCACGACCCCGAGGTGCTGACGTTCATCGCCGGCCGGGTGTCGACGAACATCCGGGAGCTCGAGGGGGCGCTCACGCGTGTCGTCGCCTTCTCGTCGTTGACGGGCCTCCCCCTCGACGTCGAGCTCGCCGAGCAGGTTCTGCGCGACCTCTTCCCGTCCAACGGGGGTGTCCCCGAGGTGACCATCGGCTTGATCCAGGAGGCTGTCTGCGACCGGTTCTCGCTGAGCGTCGAGGAGCTCTGCAGCCAGCGACGCTCGCAGGCGGTGGCGTACCCGCGCCAGGTTGCGATGTACCTCTCCCGAGAGCTGACGGACGCCTCGCTCCCGAAGATCGGCAAGGAGTTCGGCGGCCGCGACCACTCCACCGTCCTCCATGCGAACGCGAAGATCACGCGAATGATCTCCGAGGACAGAGCTGTGTACAACCTCGTGCAAGATCTCACCGCGCGGATCAAGCACCGTGGATGAAATGGGCTCGCTCGTCCTCAGGCCTCTCGCTGCTGTCGGTCCGGTGGAGAACCGGGAACCCTGGACCCACAGCGCTATCCCGCATGAGGAGAGGGATTCACTCCGTCATCCCCGATGTCCACACTCCCTATGTACTACAACGAAAGGTTTAAGAAAGACATGATTGAAACCGACACCGTGGTCGGCTCCAACATCCGCGTCACCGTCGACCGAGACGAGCTCGCCGCCGGGCTCCAGCTCGTCTCGCGCGCGGCGTCGGCGCGTGGCACCGTTCAGGTGCTCGGCGGGGTCGGCATTCGTGCGACGGAGGGGCTGCTGGAGCTCGAGGCGACCGACATGGAGCTGTCGCTCAGGACGAGCGTGCAGGCGAACGTCGAGGGGGAGGGCACGCTCGTCGTTCCGGCCAAGCTCATCGGCGACATCGTGCGGCTGCTGCCGGCGGGTGAGGTGACGCTGGCGCACAAGCCCGAGGAGGGTGCGGCGACGCTCGAGTCCGGCTCGTACTCGTCGCGGCTGAACGTCTTCGCCGCAGAGGACTTCCCTCGGCTTCCGTCGATCGAGGTGCCGCTCCAGGAGGTCGAGGCGGCGGCGCTGCTCGACACGGTGCAGCGCGTTTCTCGGGCGGCCTCGCGCGACGAGTCCCGGCCGGTGCTCACAGGGATCCTCGCGCAGTTCGAGGGCTCGAAGCTGACGATGGCGGCAACGGACTCATACCGGATGTCGGTGAAGGAGACCGAGCTCAAGGGGGGCGGGCCGGAGCTCGAGGCGATCATCCCGGCTCGCGCGCTCGACGAGCTCGGACGGATCGCAGCCGGGGCGGAGAAGGTCCAGCTGGGCGTCAACGAGAACCACGTGATCTTCGGCGCGGGCCAAGCGTGGCTGACGACGCGCCGGATCGACGGTCAGTTCCCGAACGTGCAGCAGCTGCGACCCGAGTCCTTCGAGGTGCAGCTCGAGGTCAACCGCGGCGAGCTGCTCAACGCCGTCCGCCGCGCGGCCGTCATGGCGCAGCGGAACACACCGCTCCGGCTTCGTTTCGAGGAGGGTGAGCTCACGATCTCCGCGCAGAGCCAGGACGTCGGCGAGACCCGCGAGTCGCTCGCGCTCCGCTACTCGGGCGAGCCGCTCGAGATCGGGTTCAACGCGGAGTTCCTGCGCGAGGGCCTCGAGTCGGTGACGGCAGACGAGGTGAAGCTCGAGCTCATCAACCCGCTCAGGCCCGGCCTGCTCAGCGCCGAGGGCGACAGCTTCTGGTACCTGATCATGCCCATCCGGCTCGCGGGATGAGCGGCCGCGGGCGCCGGTCGCGACAAGGCGGACGCACGAGCTGATCGTCGGTGAGGTCTCGCTCCGCGACGTCCGCTCCTACCCTGCTCTCGAGCTCTCGCTCGAGCCCGGGCTCGTGCTGGTGACCGGTCCGAACGGGGCCGGGAAGACGAACCTCCTCGAAGCCGTGCACCTCGCGACGCAGGGTCTCTCGTTCCGCACGCGCCACGACGCGCAGGTCGTGAGGAACGGCGCCACCGCCGCTCGGGTCTCCGCCCGCGGCGTGCGCGGCGCCGTCGAGGTCCGGGCCGAGGTGACGCTGTCGCGCGAAGCGCCGAAGCGGATCCGGCTCGACGGCGCGCCCCTGGCGTCCGCGGAGGAGCTCCGCCGGCGCGTTCACGCGCTTGTCTTCACCCCCGATCGCCTCGCGGTGGTGAAGGGCGGTCCCGCTGCGCGCAGGGCCTACTTCGACCGCGTGCTCGCGCGGGTGCTGCCCGCCCGCGCCGATCTGCCCGCCGCGTACGCGTCGGCCCTGGGCCAGCGGAACGCGGCGCTGCGCCGCGTCGGAGCCGGCCTCTCAGGGGCCGATGCCCTCGAGCCGTGGACAGAGCAGGTCGCCGAGCTCGGGGCTCGGCTGGTGGAGAGCCGTCGACACCTGATCGATCTGCTCGGGCCCGCCTTCGCCGACCGCGCCCACGAGCTGGGGCTCGAATCGGCTGTGGTTGCGTACGAAGGCGAAGCCCCCTCCAGCGCGGCGCTCGACGAGCGACTCGCGCGCGACCTCGAGCGAGGGACGACGAGCCTCGGACCGCACCTCGACGACATCCGTCTCTTGGCCGGCGACCGCGACCTCCGCACGTTCGGCTCGCAGGGGGAGCAACGGCTTGCCGTCCTGTCCCTGTTGCTCGCCGAGGCGGCCCTGCTCACGGAGCAAGGTGGGATCCCGCCGCTGCTCCTCCTCGACGACGCGCTGTCCGAGCTCGACGCCGATCGCCGGCGGCTCCTCTCGACACGGCTCGGAAGCGTCGGCCAGACGCTTGTCACGGCGACAGGTGCCGAAGCGCTGCCCCTCGCGCCGGCCCAGCTGCTCGCGGTGACCCCCGGCCGGGTGGAGACGATCGCCTGATGGAGCGGCTCGACGGCTCGGTTCGCCGCGCCCTGCGATCGTCGGGCGTTCCCGACGCCGGCCAGCTCGCAGAGGTCACGCGGGTATGGCCGGACGCGGTCGGCCCCGCGATCGCGCGGGCCGCGTGGCCCCAGCGCGTGGCGCGGGACGGGACGCTGCACGTGACCACGGTCTCCTCGACATGGGCGTTCGAGCTCGGCCGGATGGAGGCCGAGGTGCGGACGAAGCTGACCGCGCTGATCGGCCGCGCCGCGCCGCCTGCGCTCCGGTTTGCGCCCGGGCCCGTGCCCGAGCCGGCCGCACCGGACGAGACCCCTGAGCGTCCCCCTCCGCCGACCGCCGAAGACGTCTCGGCCGCGTCCGCGCTCACCTCCGGAATCGAGGATCCGAGCCTGCGTGAGGCGGTCCAAAGGGCAGCTGCCGCGAGCCTCTCGAGGGGCCGCGGCGACCGTCCGGTCTGATATACTCCAGCAGGCCTGCAAAACCGCCGTTTTGCAGGCATTTTTTCTGTCCAGGAGGGGCATGACCGAAACCGCCTACACCGCCAAGGACATCACCGTGCTCGAGGGCCTCGAGCCCGTGCGCCTGCGACCCGGGATGTACATCGGCTCGACAGGCTCCCGTGGTCTTCACCATCTCGTCTACGAGGTCGTCGACAACGCCGTCGACGAGGCCCTCGCGGGCCGCAACGAGCTGATCGAGGTGACGATCCACCCGGACAACTCGGTTACCGTCCGGGACGCGGGCAGCGGCATCCCGGTCGATGCAATGCCCGACGGGTCGTCGGCGCTGACCACTGTGCTGACGAAGCTCCATGCGGGCGGGAAGTTCGGCGGTGACGGCTACAAAGTCTCGGGCGGCCTCCACGGGGTCGGCGTCTCGGTCGTCAACGCGCTCTCGGAATGGCTCGCGGCAGAGGTGCACCGCGACGGCAAGATCTACCGCCAGGAGTTCGTGCGCGGCGAGCCGCAGGGCGACGTCGAGGCGGTGGGCATCTCCAAGGACACCGGGACGACGATCTCCTTCCTGCCCGACCGGGAGGTGTTCGAGGAGACCGAGTTCTCGGCCGAGACGCTGACGCAGCGGCTCCGCGAGACCGCGTTCCTCACGAAGGCGTTGCGCATCAAGCTGACCGACGAGCGCGCCGACGGGAAGACGATCGAGTTTCACTACGAGGGCGGCATCCGGGACTTCGTCGCCTACACCAACGAGGCGAAGGACGCGATCCACAGGCACATCGTGTACTTCGACGGCGACAGCGACGCCGGCTACGTCGAGGTCGCGATGCAGTGGAACTCCTCGTACCAGGAGTCCGTTTTCTCGTTCGCCAACAACATCAACACCCACGAGGGCGGCACCCACATGCAGGGGTTCCGCTCCGCGCTGACGCGCACGATCAACAAGTACGCGCGCGACAAGGGGCTCCTCAAGGAGAAGGAGGAGAACCTCGAGGGCGAGGACATCCGCGAGGGGCTTGCCGCGGTGATCTCGGTCAAGCTCGCGAACCCGCAGTTCGAGGGGCAGACGAAGACGAAGCTCGGCAACCCGCAGGTCGCAGGCCTCGTCGAGTCGACCGTCAACGCGAAGCTCGCGGAGTTCCTCGAGGAGAACCCCCGCGACGCGAAGCAGATCGTGCTCAAGGCCGTCGCCGCCTCCCGCGCCCGCCAGGCGGCCCGCAAGGCGCGCGACCTGACGCGCAAGAGCGCGCTGTCCGGCTCGTCCCTCCCCGGCAAGCTCGCCGACTGCCAGCTGAAGGACCCCGACTCGTGCGAGCTCTTCATCGTCGAGGGCGACTCCGCCGGCGGCTCCGCGAAGTCGGGCCGCGACCGCAGCTACCAGGCGATCCTGCCCCTGCGCGGGAAGATCATCAACAGCGAGAAGAACCGCATCAACAAGGTGCTCTCGAACAACGAGATCCAGGCGATGATCACCGCGATCGGCACGGGCTTCGCGGACGAGTTCGACCTCGAGAAGCTCCGCTACAACCGGATCATCGTGATGACGGACGCCGACGTCGACGGGTCCCACATCCGCACGCTGATCCTCACGTTCCTCTACCGCCAGATGCCCGAGCTGATCGAGACCGGGCACGTGTACATCGCGGTGCCGCCGCTCTACAAGGTGAAGCTCGGGAACCAGGAGTTCTACTTCGAGAAGGACGCCCAGCTCGAGGAGCTCCTCGTCCGGGAGCGGGTGCACGAGATCGCCGTCACCGACCGGGACGGCGCGGACGTGAAGCTGACCGAGGCGAAGTGGCAGAAGCTCACGGCCGCCCTGCACGACTTCGAGGGCTGGTCGTCGCGTCTCCGCTCCGACTTCGGCGCGAACGTCGCCGACTTCACGATCGAGCACCGCCTCGTCGAGGCCGACGCGGAGGACCCGAAGGCCGCAGCGGCGGCGATCGCGTCCCTGCCGCCGAACGGGTACACGTTCGAGGTGCAGTCGACCTCCGCCGAGGGGGTCGGCGTCCGGTTCGTCGAGACCGAGACGAGCGCCGCGCAGACGCTCACCGTGCCTGCCGAGCTGCTCGCCTCCCCGATCTACGCGAACGTCCGCCGCGCCCACACGAAGCTCTCGGAGATCGTCGGCCCGCCGCCGTTCGAGCTGCGCTACGGCAAGCACGTCGAGACCGCCCAGACGTTCGGCCAGCTGCGCGAGCTCGCGCTCGACGTGGCCAGGCGCGACGGGATCCAGCTCTCGCGCTTCAAGGGCCTCGGCGAGATGAACGCCGAGCAGCTCTGGGAGACGACGATGGACCCGGCGCGCCGGTTGCTCGTCCGCGTGGACGTCGAGGACGCGTCGGCCGCCGACAAGATCTTCTCGGTGCTGATGGGCGACCAGGTCGAGCCGCGCCGTGCGTTCATCGAGGAAAACGCTCGCGACGTGACGTTCCTGGACGTCTGACGTGTCCGAGGTAGAGACGGGAGCCCTGGGGCCCGGGCGGATCGAGCCGCGCGAGCTCGAGCAGGAGATGCGCTCGAGCTTCCTCGACTACGCGATGTCGGTGATCGTCGCGCGCGCGCTCCCCGACGTGCGCGACGGCCTCAAGCCGGTCCACCGCCGCGTGCTGTGGTCGATGTGGGACGGCGGCTTCCGGCCCGGCCGGCCCTACGTGAAGAGCTCGAAGGTCGTCGGCGACGTGATGGGCAACCACCACCCGCACGGCGACTCCTCGATCTACGACACGCTGGTGCGGATGGCGCAGCCCTTCTCGCTGCGCTACCCGCTCGTCGACGGGCAGGGCAACTTCGGCTCGATCGACGACGACCCGCCGGCCGCGATGCGGTACACCGAGGCCCGCCTCGCCCGCATCGCCGCCGAGATGCTCCGCGACATCGACGCGGACACGGTCGACTTCGGCCCGAACTACGACGAGTCGCGCCGCGAGCCGCTCACGCTCCCCTCGCGCTTCCCGAACCTCCTCGTCAACGGGTCCGCCGGGATCGCGGTCGGGATGGCGACGAACATGCCCCCGCACCGCCTCGCGGAGGCCGTCGACGCGATCGTCGCCCTGATCGACGACCCGACCACGGACGTCGAGAAGCTGATGAAGCACCTCAAGGGCCCGGACTTCCCGACGGGCGCCTACATCGTCGGGCGCTCGGGCATCCGCGACGCGTACCGCACGGGCCGCGGCCGCATCGTGATGCGCGCCCGCGCGCACGTCGAGGAGCTGCGCGGCGGCAAGTCGGCGATCGTCGTCACCGAGCTGCCGTACGGCGTGAAGAAGGGCGGCGACACCGGGGTCATCGCGAAGATCGCGGAGCTCGTCAACGACAAGGTGCTGACGGAGGTGAGCGACCTCGCCGACCACTCCGACCGCACCGGCATGCGGATCCAGATCGAGCTGAAGCGCGACGCGGTGCCGCAGGTCGCGCTCAACAAGCTCTTCAAGCACACGCCGCTGCAGTCGACGTTCGGCTACAACGCGGTCGCCCTCGTCGACGGCGTCCCGCGGACGCTGTCGCTCCTCGAGCTCGTCCGGCACTACCTCGACTACCAGCGCGAGGTCGTCGTCCGGCGCTCCAAGCACGAGCTCCGCGACGCCGAGCGCCGCGCGCACGTCCTGCGGGGCTACCTGATCGCGCTCGACAACCTCGACGCCGTGATCGCCCTGATCCGGGCGGCGGCGGACACAGACGAGGCCCGCACAGGGCTGCAGGAGCAGTTCTCGCTCACGGAGGTCCAGGCGCAGGCGATCCTCGACATGCGGCTCGCGCGGCTCACCGGGCTCGCGCGCAAGGAGGTCGAGGACGAGTTCGCCGACCTCCAGGAGCGAATCGGCGAGCTCCGCACGATCCTCGGCGATCCCGCGCTGATCGACGGCGTCGTGCGCGAGGAGCTCCTCGAGATCAAGCAGCTGTACGGGCGGAACGACGACCGGCGCACCGAGATCGTCGCCGCCGAGGACGAGCTCGAGCTGGAGGACCTGATCGCGGAGGAGGACATGGTCATCGCGATCACGCGCTCCGGGTACATCAAGCGCCTACCGGTGACGACCTATCGCGAGCAGCGGCGCGGCGGGATCGGCGTGATGGGCATGGACCTGAAGGACGAGGACTACATCGAGCACCTGTTCGTCGCCTCGACCCACGACTACATCCTGTTCTTCACGAACGTCGGGAAGGTCTACCGGCTGAAGGTCCACGAGCTGCCGCTCGGCTCGCGCCAGTCGCGCGGCCGCGCGCTCGTCAACCTTCTCCCGTTCCGGCAGGACGAGCAGGTGCGCGCCGTGATCCAGACGCGCGACTTCAGCGAAGCGCGGTACCTCGTCTTCGCGACCAAGAAGGGCGTCGTCAAGAAGACCGAGCTCGCCGCCTACAACACCCCGCTCAAGGCCGACGGGATCATCGCGATCAAGATGCGCGAGGGGGACGAGCTCGTCGGCGTCCGCCACTCGAGCGGCGAGAACGACGTGCTGATGGTCTCGCGGAAGGGCCAGGCGATCCGCTTCCACGAGACGGACGTGCGGGCGATGGGCCGCGACACCTCGGGCGTCAGCGGGATGAAGCTCCGGGCGGGCGACGAGGTGATCTCGGTGAACATCGCCGAGGACGACGCCGACCTGCTCGTCGTCACCGAGAACGGTTGGGGCAAGCGCACCCGCGTCTCCGACTACCCGGTCAAGGGCCGGGGGACGATGGGCGTGAAGACCGCGCAGCTCGTCGAGGGCAAGGGCTCGCTCGCCGGCGCGCGGGTCGTCCGCGAGGGCTACCAGGTGATGTTGATCTCGGACGGCGGCACGGTGATCCGAACGGCCGTCGACGGGATCAAGCGCTCCGGCCGGGCGACGCAGGGCGTGATCGTGATGCGCCTCCGCGAGGGCGAGCAGGTCTCGACGCTCGCCCCGGTGGTCGGCTCCGACGACGAGGACGAGCTGGCCGACGGCACGCCGGTGGACGCGCCTGCCCCCGAGCCGGCCGACGAGTAGCGCCTAGTCCGCCAGCGCGACCACGAGGACGACGCCGAGGATCACGACCGCAAGGACGATCAGGCCCTCGACGACGGCCCGGGTGAGGCTCCGGCCGGTGTCCTCCACGTCATGGGGCCAGGCGGCACGCCGGACCCCGCGAACGGCCGCCGACGCGAGCAGGGCGAGCACGAGCGCGACGACGAGGACGCCGAGGACGCGCACGGCCCGTGCTCACTTCTCGGGCTTCGGTCCGCGCCCGAGCGTCTCCAGGAACTCGATCGGGATCGGGAACACGATCGTCGAGTTGTTCGTCGCGCCGATCTCCAGCAGCGTCTGGAGGTAGCGGAGCTGGACGGTGATCGGCTCGTGCGCCATCACCGCCGCCGCGTCCTTCAGGCGCTCGGAGGCTTGGAACTCGCCCTCGGCCGAGATCACCTTCGCGCGCCGCTCGCGCTCCGCCTCCGCCTGACGCGCCATCGCGCGCTGCATGTCGGTGGGGATCTCGACGTCCTTCACCTCGACGATCGAGACCTTGATCCCCCACGGCGAGGTGGCCTCGTCGATGATCGACTGGAGGATCTGGTTGATCTTGTCCCGCTCGGAGAGCAGCTCGTCGAGCACGTGCTGGCCGAGCACGGAGCGCAGCGTCGTCTGCGCGATCTGCGACGTGGCGACCATGTAGTTCTCGACCTGCACGATCGCCGCCTTCGGCTCGACGATCCGGAAGTACGCGACCGCGTTGACGCGCACGGGCACGTTGTCCTTGGTGATCACCTCCTGCGGGGGCACGTTCAGCGTCACCGTCCGCAGGTCGACCTTCTCCATCCGGTCGATCACGGGGATCAGCAGGAACAGACCCGGGCCCTTCGGCTGCGGGAGCAGCCGGCCGAGGCGGAAGATCACGCCGCGCTCGTACTCGCGGGCGACCTTCACGGTCGCGAAGAGGATGACGAGCAGCACGACGACGATTGCGGCGAGGACGATGAGCGCGACGGACATCAGGTCCTTTCGGTCGGGTGAGGTGATCCTACGACGAGCTCGAGCCCGTCCTCGACGGACTCCACGGTCACGTGCTCTCCGGGCACGAGCGGGCGGCCGTCCGGGGTACGCGCCCGCCACAGCTCGCCGCCGACGGCGACCCAGCCCTCGCGCCTGACGACGGCCTCGTCGCCGACGAGCTGCGCGACGCCGACTTCGACGGGGTTCCGGCGCGCCTTTGCGACGCGCGACAGCGCGACGCCCATCAGGAGCGCGAGCGTCCCGGCGATCGCGAGCGCCGTCCAGAGCGAGACCTGGTACGCGTCGCCGGCGGGGTCGAAGAGGAGGAGCGCGCCGAGCACGAACGTCACCGCGCCCGCCACCGTGAGGGCGCCGTGGCTCGGAACGAACGCCTCGGCGACCCAGAAGGCGGCCGCGAGCAGCATCAGGAGGAGACCGGCCACGGAGACGGGCAGCACCTGCAGCCCGTAGAGGCCGATGATCAGCGAGATCCCGCCCACCGTGCCGGGGAAGATCAGACCGGGGTTCCACAGCTCGACGATGATCCCGAGGAGGCCGATGGAGAGCATCAGCGCGATGATGTTCGGGTCGATCAGGAGGTCGAGCGCCCTCTTCCAGAAGGGCATGTCGACCCGCTCGACCTCGGCGCCGGCCGTGTGGAGGACGAGGCCCTTCGGGACGGTCGTGCGGCCGTCGATCTGCTCGAGCAGGGACTGCACGTCGGGGGCGATGAGGTCGACGATGCCGAGGTCGAGCGCTTCGCGCGCGCCGTAGTTGGCTGCGTCACGCACCATCGCCTCGGACTTCTCCACGTTGCGGTCGTGCTCGCGGGCGAGCTCGCCGATGTACGCCGCCGCGTCGTTGATCACCTTCCGACGGAGGTCCGAGCCGAAGTTGTCGCCCGTCCCCGTGATCGGGGTCGACGACCCGATGTTCGTCTGGGGCGCCATCGCGAGGACGTCGGCGGCCTGGCCGATCACCGCGCCCGCCGAGTCGGCGCTCGATCCCGACGGTGCGACGTAGACAACCACCGGCACGTCGACCGCGAGCATCTCCTTGACGATCTTCCGCATCGACGAGCCGAGCCCCCCGGGCGTGTCCATCTCGATCACGACGGCTGCGTAGCCGTCCTTCGCCCCGCGCCGCATCTCGTCGACGAGGTAGTCCTGGGTGACCGGGTTGACGTCGTTCTCGAACTTGACGACGAGCACCTTGGACCCGTTCGCGGCGGCGGGTGCGGCGCCGGCGAGGACGAACACGGCGGCGGCCCCCACGAGGAAGGTTCCGAGCACTCGCGCGAGGCCCGCGACCACGACACGTCGAATGTACCAGCGGGGCACGGCCGACCGCCCGCGACGACAGCGGTAAGCATTCCGTGAGGGAAGGGGCGAGCCGCTTGCCGCAGAAGGCGTGCTGCGTCACCCTGTTTTCCCTGCATGCTCCGGCGAATCGCCCTCCCTCTCCTGATCGCTCTCGCCTGGCCCGCGCACGCGGCGGCCGGGCTCGCCTCGCTCGAGCGGCACGAGCTCCCGCTCCACGGCGAGCGCACGCTCAGCGCGAGCGCGCCCATGACGCCCTTCCAGCTCGTCGGCATCCACTGGCGCGGCCCGGGGACGCTCGACATGCGCACCCGGGCGCGGGACGGGCGCTGGTCGGCCTGGCAGCCCGTCGCCGAGGACGAGGGCGACGCGCCCGACACGCGGAGCGCAGAGGCGCGCGCGACGCGCGGGTGGCGCCTCGGCGCACCGGTCTGGGTGGGGAACGCCGACCTGGTCGAGGTTCGCGTCCACGGACGCGTCCTGCGCGCGGAGGCACTGACGGTGCGGAGCCCGGTCTCCAAGATCCCGCTCCGCGTCACGGCCGCCGCGGGCGCGCCGGACATCGTCCCGCGCAGCGGCTGGCAGGCGGACGAGTCGATCCGGCGCGCGGCGCCGCTCTACGCGGACGCCTTGCGGATGGCGTTCGTGCACCACACGGCCGGGACGAACGACTACACGAAGCTCCAGGCACCGGCAGTCGTGCGGGGCATCGAGGTCTACCACGTGCAGGGGAACGGCTGGAACGACATCGGCTACAACGCGCTCGTCGATCGGTTCGGCACGGTCTACGAGGGCCGCTACGGCGGCATCGACCGCAACGTGATCGGTGCCCACGCGAAGGGCTTCAACACCGGCTCGTTCGGGATCGCCGTGATGGGCAACTACCAGTCGGTCGACCCGCCCCAGGCCGCCGTGGATGCGCTCGTACGGACCCTGGCGTGGCGGCTCGACCTGGGGCACGTCGATCCGCTCTCGACCCTGAACGCGATCTCGTCGGGCAACGAGCGCTTCAACGAGGGGATCCCGGTGCTGCTCCGCGCGATCTCGGGCCATCGCGACACCGGCCTGACGGAGTGCCCCGGGCAGCGGCTCTACGCGATGCTCCCGTCGATCGCGAAGCGCGTGGCGGCGCTCGGCCTGCCCAAGCTCTACGCGCCGCTCGCCACGCCCGACGAGGGCGGCGGCATCCGCTTCACCGCGCGTCTCTCGGGCCCGCTCGCCTGGCGTGTCTCGGTCACGGACTCGGCGGGCGCACCGCTCGACGGCGGCAGCGGCACCGGGCCGGACGTCGACTGGACCTGGCGTCCCGCGGGCTCGATCCCGCCCGGCGCCCGGTGGCGGATCGAGGCGCCCGGGCTCACGCCGGCGATCGGGACGCTGGGCACGCAGGCGACCACCGCGCTCCAGATCGCCGCGGCCGCGCCTGGGCCGGTGACGCTCACGCCGAACGGAGACGGCCAGGGAGACACCGCCGAGCTCGCGTTCTCGCTCACGGCCGACGCGAACGTCGGCGCGGACGTCGTCGACGGGACGGGCGCGATCGTGGCGCAGGCGGCGCCGCTTCGCTGGCGTCGCGCAGGCGAGCGCACGATCACGGTTGCCGGGCAATCGCTCGCCGACGGCGCGTACACGCTCCGCCTGACCGCGAAGGCGACCGGCGGGCGGGTGGCGACCACCGACGTGCCGCTGCTCGTCACGCGCACTCTCGGCCGCGTCGCCCTGGATGCCGACGCCTTCACGCCGAACGGCGACGGCAGCGCCGACACGTTGACGATCACGGTGCCGCTCGCGGCGCCGGCGACCCTCACGGTGCGGATCCTGCGCGACGGAAAGTGGGTCGCGACGCCGCTCGGCGGCTCGTTCGCGGCCGGCGACCAGGTCGCGACCTGGGACGGGTCGAAGCGCCTCGGTCGCGCCCGCGACGGCGACTACACGGTCTCCGTCGAGTCCGTCGACGCCGTCGGCACCGCCCGGGTCGAGCTCCCCGTCCTCCTCGACCGCACCCCGCCGGTCGTCCGTGTCGTCTCCCCCGAGCCCCCGGTGCTGCGCGTGTCGGAGCCCGCGACGCTCGCGGTGCGCGCGAACGGCGCGCGACGGAAGCTGGCGGTGAAGACCGCCGGGGAGGTTCGCCTTCGCGGGATCGTGCGGCTGCGCACGCTCGTCGTCGTGGCGCGCGACGCGGCAGGAAACCGTGGCGTGCTGCGCCGCCGCCCGTAGCCCTCCCCAGTACACTCGCCACAGTGGTTCCGACCCCTCCCTTCGGGCGGGACACGATCGCGTCGATCCTTCCGCATCGTGATCCGTTTCTGCTGCTCGACGAGGTGACCGAGCTCGAGCCCGGCACGCGCGTCTCCGCCTCCTACCGCGTTCCCGAGGACGGCTGGTGGTTCGCCGGCCACTTCCCGGAGCGGCCCGTGATGCCGGGCGTGCTGATCGTCGAGGCGATGGCGCAGACGGGGGCCGTGGCCGTCCTCGCCGAGGAGGAGAACCGGGGGCGCATCGCGTTCTTCGCGGGCATCGACGACTGCCGGTTCAAGCGGATCGTCTCACCGGGCGACACGCTCACGCTCGCCTGCGAGATCGACCAGGTGCGCGGCCCGATCGGCCGCGGCAAGGCGACCGCGCACGTCGGGACGGAGCTCGCCGCACGCGGGACCCTGACCTTCGCGGTGGAGCGGTAGCGGCACCATGATCGGCTCGGCGAATGGGGTTCGGATCGGGATCACCGGCCTGGGCGTGCACGTGCCCGACCGAGTCGTGACGAACGACGACCTGGCGCAGTACGTCGACACGTCGGACGAGTGGATCCAGGAGCGGACGGGAATCAAGGAACGAAGGATGGTGAGCGACGGCGAGGCCCTCACCGACATCGCGCTCCCCGCGGCGCGGGCCGCGCTCGCGGACGCGGGCGTCGACGCGTCCGAGATCGACCTCCTGATCTGCGCGACGGTGACGCCCGACATGATGTTCCCGACGTCGTCTGCGCTGATGGCGGACGCGCTCGACGCGCCGCAGGCGGCGGCCTACGACCTCCTCGCGGGGTGCACCGGCTTCATGTACGCGCTCGCGCAGGCGTACGGGATGCTCGCCTCCGGCCTCTCGCGCCGCGCGCTCGTGATCGGCGGCGACGTGCTCTCGAGCATCCTCGACTGGCACGACCGCTCGACCCTCGTGCTGTTCGGCGACGGCGCGGGGGCGGTCGTGATGGAACCGGTCGCCCGGGGCGGGTTCCTCGGGTTCGAGCTCGGGGCTGACGGCGCCGGAGGCGTCCACCTGCAGCTCCCGGGGAGCGGCTCCCGCGTCTTCGACGAGCCCGAGGCGATGCTCAAGATGAACGGTCGCGAGGTCTACAAGTTCGCGACGCGCGTGATGGTCTCGTCCGCGACGGCCGTCCTGAACGAGTGTGGAAAGACGATCGACGAAGTGGACGTGTACGTCCCGCACCAGGCAAACAAGCGGATCATCGACCACGCAGTCGCTAAGCTCGGCGTCCCCCATGAGCGAACGGTCGTGAACGTGGACAGGTACGGCAACACGTCGTCGGGCTCGATCCCGCTGGCGCTCGCGGACGCGCGCGCCGACGGGCGCCTGCGCGACGGCGCGCTCGTGCTGATGACCGGGATGGGTGCCGGCCTCACGTGGGGCTCCGCCCTGCTCGAGTGGAGCGCCGACTCCGCCGGCGAGGCCGCCTAGGACCTCGGCAGGCGACGGAGAACGGATACGGCGATGAGCGCGGCGAACCGTACGGGCCGTTCGAGGCCCTTCAGTGAAGGAGGAAGGGCATGAAGGTTGCGTTCTGCTTCCCGGGGCAGGGCTCGCTGGAGGCCGGCATGGGACGGGAGATCGCCGAGGCGGTCCCCGAGGCCATGGACGTCTACCGGATCGGCTCCGAGGCGACGGGGATGGACCTGGCCCACCTGTGCTTCGAGTCACCGCTGGAGGAGCTCGTCGAGACCGAGGTGCAGCAGCCGACGCTCGTCGCGACGAGCCTCGCGATCCTCGCGGCCGTCCGCAAGGAAGGACTCGAGCCGGACGTCGTCGTCGGCCACTCCGTCGGCGAGTACGCCGCGCTGGCCTCCGTCGGCGCGATGAGCACGGGCGAGACGATCGCCCTCGTGCGCGAGCGCGGGCTCGCGATGGCCGAGGCGGCGAAGCAGCGGCCCGGCGCGATGGCGGCGATCCTCGGCCTCGAGGACCAGCTCGTGGAGACCCTTTGCCGGAAGATCCTCATGGTCTGGCCGGCGAACTACAACTGCCCGGGGCAGATCGTGATCTCGGGCGAGAACGAGGCGGTCGAGGAGTGCTGTGCCGAGGCCGAGAGCCTCGGCGCACGACGAGCGATCCGGCTGAAGGTGTCCGGCGCGTTCCACAGCCCGCTCGTGGCGCGGGCGGCCGACCGGCTCAAGCCCGCGATCGACCGGATCCGCTTCTCCGACCCGGTCGCGCCGTTCATGTCGACCGTGACGGCGAAGGTCGAGCCGGCGCAGCGGCTCGCGGCACTGCTCGTCAACCAGCTCACCGAGCCGGTGCGGTTCACGCAGGCCGCCGGCGAGCTGATCAAGGACGGCGTCACGACGTTCGTCGAGATCGGCCCGGGCAACGTCCTCTCCGGCCTCGTCAAGCGGATCGACCGGGGCGTGCGCACGATCTCGGTGAACGACCTCGCGAGCCTCGAGAAGGCGAAAGAAGCCCTCGCCTCCCGATGAGCGAGGGCAGCTTCGCCTCGCTCGACGGCAAGGTCGCGCTCGTCACCGGCGGGTCGCGCGGCATCGGCAGGGCGATCGCGCTCGAGCTCGGGCGGGCCGGCGCCAAGGTCGTCCTCTCGTACCGCACCGGGCGCGACGAGGCGGAAGAGGTCGCAACCGAGATCGGCGGCCGGGCCGTGGAGGCGGACGTGTCCGACGCGGCGTCTGCGAAAGCGCTCGTCGAGGAGGCGGGCGACCTCGACGTCCTCGTCAACAACGCGGGCGTGACACGGGACGGGGTGCTCGCGCGGATGAGCGACGACGACTGGCGCGAGGTGATCGACACGAACCTCTCGTCGGTCTTCTACACGTGCCGCGCGGCCGCAAGGCCGATGATGAAGAAGCGCGGCGGCTCGATCGTGAACATCTCGTCGATCGTCGGAGTGCACGGCAACTTCGGGCAGACGAACTACGCGGCCTCGAAGGCCGGGATCATCGGCTTCACGAAGTCGCTCGCGCGCGAGCTCGGCAGCCGCAACGTCCGCGCGAACGTCGTCGCACCGGGCTACGTGCGCTCGCGACTCACCGACGTCCTCCCGGAGGAGGCGACGAAGGCGATGCTCGACGCGACGCCGCTCGGCCGGCTCGGAGACGCCGAGGACGTCGCCGGTGCCGTCCGCTTCCTCTGCGCCGACGAGGCCCGGTTCGTGACGGGGGCCGTGCTCCTCGTCGACGGTGGGCTCGGGATGTAGCCTGGCCGGCGTGAGCGAGAACGGATCCGGGCCGAACAGCCGCAGGCGCGTCGTCGTGACGGGCCTCGGCATGGTCAGCCCGCTCGGGAACACGGTGGAGGACTCGTGGGCGGCGCTGATCGCGGGCGCGTCCGGCGCGGCGCAGATCACCCAGTTCGACACCACCGGGTTCCCGGTCGACTTCGCCTGCGAGGTGAAGGACCTCGAAGTCACCGACTACGTCGACTACAAAGCGTCGCGCCGGATGGACCGCTTCACCCACCTGGCGCTCGCCGCCGCGCGCCAGGCGGAGACCGACTCGGGGATCGACATCGCGAGCGAGCCCGACCGCGTCGGCGCCGCCGTCGCGACGGGGATCGGCGGGCTGAAGTCGTTCGAATCGTGCATTCAGGTGCTGGACGACCGCGGCCCCGACCGCGTCAACCCGTTCTCGATCGTCCAGATCATCCCGAACCTCGCCGCCGGCTGGGTCTCGATGGAGCTCGGCACCAAGGGCCCGCTCCTCTCCGAGTGCACGGCGTGCGCCGCCTCCAACATGGCGCTCGGGGACGGCCTCGACGCGATCCGGCTCGGGCGCGCGGACGTGATGATCTGCGGCGGCACCGAGGCGCCGGTGTCGCGCGTCGGCATCGCCGGGTTCGGCGCCATGCGCGCGATCTCGCGGCGAAACGACGACCCGCGGGCCGCCTCGCGTCCGTTCGACGCCGAGCGCGACGGGTTCGTGATGGGCGAGGCCGGCGCGATGATCGTCCTCGAGGATCTCGAGCACGCGCGCGCCCGCGGGGCGAAGATCTACGCGGAGCTGCTCGGCTACGGCGTCTCCTCCGACGCGACACACGTCTCCGATCCCGACCCGACCGGGCAGAGCCCCGCGCGGGCGCTCGAGATGGCCTTTGCCGACGCCGCGATCTCGCCGGACGAGGTTGGCTACATCAACGCGCACGGGACCTCCACGCCGGTGGGGGACAGCGCCGAGACGCGCGTGATCAAGCTCGCGCTCGGCGAGGAGAAGGCATACCGCACCCCGGTTTCCTCGACGAAGGGCGCGACGGGCCACTGCCTCGGCGCGGCGGGGGCGGTCGAGGCCTCGTTCACGATCCTCGCGCTCCAGCGCGGCGTGCTGCCGCCGACGATCAACCAGGAGGTCGCCGACCCGGAGTGCGACCTCGACTACGT
>DASSBV010000201.1:0-6181 GCA_035698545.1 Gaiella sp.
GAGCCGCTCGCGATCGGCGAGCAGGCGATCACCGTGTACGCCGATCCGCGGAACGTGGTCGCGCCGAAGAAGGCGGCCGTCAAGGCGGCAACGGCGCTCGACCTCAGCGCCGACGACCTCTACCCGAAGCTGCGCGACCGCTCGAAGCAGTTCGTCTACATCGACCGGAAGGCAGACGCGCTGAAAGCGGGCGACCTCGAGAGGCAGCATGTCGCCGGCCTCGGGTTCTATCCGGAGGAACGTCGCGCGTATCCGCAGGGTCGCGTCGCCTCGAACCTGCTCGGCTTCGCCGGCACGGACAACTTCGGGCTCGACGGGCTGGAGAAGTCGCTCGACAAGTCGCTTGCGGGGCGGTCCGGGTACGAGATCGTCGTGCGTGACCCCGCTGGGCAGGCGATCGACGTCGTGAAGTCACGGCGCGAGCGGCCCGGCAAGAACGTCGTCCTCACGATCGACCACCAGATCCAGGCGAACGCCGAGCAGCTCCTCTCGGCCAGGGTCGCGCAGTACGGCGCGAAGGGCGGCACGGCGATCGTCATGGACCCGCGCACGGGCGCCATCCTCGCGATGGCGAACGCGCCGACGTTCGACGCCAACGACTTCGCGTCGGCCCCGGCCGACCTGCGACGGAACCGCGCGGTGACGGACGTGTACGAGCCGGGGTCGACCTTCAAGATCGTGACGGTCGCCGGCGCGCTCGAAGACAACGTCGTCACGCCCGACACCTCCTTCTGGCTCCAGCCGACGATCCACGTCGCCGACCGCGTGATCCACGACTCCCACTACCGGCCCGCCGAGCGGATGACCGTCCGTCAGATCCTCGCGGAGTCGTCGAACGTCGGCACGGTGACAATCGCGACGGAGCGCCTCGGCGGCCGGGAGCTCGCCCGCTGGATCGACCGCTTCGGCTTCGGCAAGACGACGGGCAGCGAGCTGCCGGGCGAGAGCCCGGGCATGGTGCTGCCGTACGACGACTGGTCGGGCTCGACGATCGGCACCGTGCCGATCGGGCAGGGGATCGCCGTCACCCCGCTCCAGATGATCGACGCCTATGCCGCGATCGGGAACGGCGGCGTCATGCCCAAGCCGCACGTGATCGACAAGATCGGCGGCAAGCGCGTCTCGCACGGCCCGGGTCGCCGCGTCGTCTCGCGCCACACCGCCGACCGGATGATCGCGATGTTCCGCGACGTGGTCCTCGAGGGCACCGGCACCGAGGCGGCGATCCCCGGTTACACGGTCGCCGGGAAGACCGGCACGGCGAACAAGGCGGAGAACGGCCACTACGTGTCGAAGTACGTCGCCTCGTTCGTGGGGCTCGTGCCGGCACGCAGGCCGCGGCTCGCGATCCTCGTGATGATCGACGAGCCGCACGGCCAGATCTACGGCGGCACCGTGGCGGCACCGGTCTTCCGCGACATTGCCCGGTTCGCGCTCCAGTACCTCGAGGTTCCGCCCGACGCGCCCGAGACGAAGCGCTCGTCGTCGCTCGTCGCGTCGTTCGCGACGCCGTAGGGTGAGGCCTCCCTCGACCGCCGTCTCGCGGACGGAGGAAGCCTCATCCCTACAATCGCGCCGATGGAGCTCGACGCGCTGATCCGCGCGCTCGCGCCGGGCGACGTGATCGGGCGGCGGGACGTCGAGATCTCAGACCTCGCCTACGACACTCGCACGGTCCGGGACGGCGCGCTGTTCTTCTGCGTTTCCGGCGCGACGCGTGACGGACACGACCTCGCGCCGGAGGCCGTAAGCATGGGCGCGGGCGCGCTCGTTGTCGAGCGACCGTTGGAGGTCGCCGTCCCGCAGCTTCTCGTCGAGTCGACGCGCGCGTCGATGGCCGTCGCCGCCGACGCGTTCTTCGGTACGCCAACCGAGCGCCTGACGGTCGCCGGCGTGACCGGGACGACCGGCAAGACCACGACGACGTTCCTCCTTCGCTCGATCCTCGAGGCGGACGGCCGGTCGACCGGAATGGTCGGGACGGTGGAGTGGCGCGTCGGCGGCGCAGGACGCGCCGCGCCCCACACGACGCCCGAGGCGATCGACCTCCAGCGGCTCTTTCGCGAGATGCTCGACGCAGGCGACGAGGCGGTGGCGCTCGAGGCCTCCTCGCACGGCTCCCACTATCGCCGCCTCGACCGCGTGCGCTTCGATGCACTCTGCTTCACCAACCTCGGCCAGGACCACCTCGATCTCCACGGCGACATGGAGGAGTACTTCCAGGCGAAGCGTCGCCTGTTCACGGGCCTCACCCCGCCGCCCGCCGTCGTCAACGTGGGCGACCCGCACGGACGCCGCCTCGCAGATGAGCTCGTGGGCGCGCATCGTGCGCCGATCGTCACCTTCGGGCTCCGGCCGGAGGCCGAGATCCGGGCCGACGGACTCGAGCTCGGTCCTCACGGCTCGTCCTTCACGGCGGCCGGGATCCGGATCGAGACCTCGCTCCTCGGGATCTTCAACGTCGAGAACGTCCTCGGGGCCGTCGCCGCGGCGACACTGCTGGACGTCGACGACGACGCGATCACCGAGGGCGTCCGCGCGCTCAGCGGCGTGCCGGGCCGCTTCGAGGCCGTCGACGAGGGCCAGGACTTCGCGGTCGTGGTCGACTACGCGCACAAGCCGGAGGCGCTCGGAGCGGCGCTCGGCGCGGCGCGGCAGCTCGGTCTCGGGCGGCTCACGGTCGTGTTCGGCGCGGGCGGCGACCGGGACCGGACGAAGCGCGCGGAGATGGGGCGGATCGCACGCGAGCTCGCCGACCGGGTGATCGTGACGAACGACAACCCTCGCTCCGAGGAGCCGCTCGCGATCGTCGAGCAGATCCTCCAGGGCGCCGGCACCGACGTCGAGATCGACCTCGACCGCGGCTCGGCGATCGAGACCGCGATCGCCGATGCAGGCGCCGGTGACGTGGTGCTGGTCGCCGGCAAGGGTCACGAGCAGGGCCAGGAGATCGCCGGCGAGGTCCATCCGTTCGACGACCGCGAGGTCGCCCGCTCGGCCCTCGCGCGGCGACGGGGGCGAGCATGACGGCGCTCGTGCTGATCGAAGGCATCCCCGCCCTGATCGAGAAACACTCCGAGGCATGGCACGAGTCCTGATCGCGGGGCTCATCGCGATGGTGATCGCCGTCGCGGTGGGGCCCTATTTCATCGCGTGGCTCAAGCGCCAGTCGATCGGTCAGCAGATCCGCGAGGAGGGGCCTGCCGGCCACGTCGTGAAGGCCGGCACGCCCACGATGGGCGGCCTCCTGATCCTCGTCGCCGCGCTCGTCCCGGCGCTCGTCGTCTCGCTCTACACCCTGCCCGGCCTGACGATCATCCTCGCGACGCTCGGCTGCGGGCTGATCGGCTTCATCGACGACTACCTGAAGGTTCGTCGGCGCCGGTCACTCGGGCTGAAGGGTCGCTGGAAGATGCTCGGCCTCGTGCTGATCACCGCCGGGGTCGGCTGGGCGACGACGCAGGTCGGCTACATGGACACGGAGATCTACTTCCCGCTCGTCGACGTCAACATCGACCTGCACTGGCTGTATTTCCCGTTCCTGTTCCTCGTCATCGCGGGCACCTCGAACGCCGTCAACCTCACGGACGGGATCGACGGCCTCGCCGCGGGGACGTGCGCGATCTCCCTGATCACGCTGCTCGCGATCGCGCTGATCGACTGGATCCGCTCCGCTGACACCGTCGCAGGCCGCAGCCACGAGTACCTCGATCTCGCGATCGTCGCGGCCGCGCTGATCGGCGGCGTGATCGGCTTCCTCTGGTTCAACGCGTTCCCCGCGGAGATGTTCATGGGCGACACGGGCTCGATGGCGCTCGGGGGCGCGATCGCGACGCTCGCGATCCTCACCGAGACGGAGGTGCTGCTCGTCTTCATCGGCGGCGTGTTCGTGATCGAGGCCGTCACCTGGATCATCCAGATCGCGACCTTCAAGCGCACCGGTCGGCGCGTCTTCCTGATCGTGCCGATCCACCACCACTTCGAGATGAAGGCGTGGTCCGAGACGAAGATCATGGTGCGCTTCTGGATCGTCGGCGCGATCCTCTGCGCGGTCGGCTTCGCCCTCTACTACCGCTACTACCTCCGGTTCCAGCTCTAGTAGGGCGGGGGAAACCATGTTTCCCCCGCCGGCCCACTTCTTCTGCGTCGTGCACGGCTCTGGCCCGCCTCGCCTCCCGGCCGGCGAAGCCGGCCTCCGGCGGCAGGCCGCGGTTCACGGGGTCGGCCGCAACGACTGAAGCCGCAGCTTGCGAGTGAGGCAGCCGTTGATTCAACACAAGCGTTGTCGGCGCCCTGCTCGCGCCTGCTGCGCGTCAGGGTCGATGTGTCGGCGCCATCGACCAGACCAAGACGACGTCGGGGGCGGTGCGGAAGCAGTAGGCGGCGCCCTTGCCCTGGTAGCGGGTCTGCTCGAGATTCTCGCTGCGGCGTGTCAGGTGGAAGGTGAAGTTTCCGTACGGAGGATTCGCCTCGGTGTTCCCGTTGACCCTGATGTTCTCGAGGTGCAGTCGCTCACCGCGCGCGTGTCGACGGGCGAGGTATGGAACGAGCGATCCGCGGGCGCGAATCACCATCGGCCGTCGCCGACCCGGTTCTGCCGTCGAGTACCAGCGGAAGCCAGGGTCACGAGCGAACGAGCGGTCGAGGGCGTCGAGGTCGCCGCGATTGAACGCAGCGAGGATTCGTCGGACGGTCGTTCTGACCTCCGACGGGGTGCAGGGCACCGGGCCGTCTTCGACCGATGTGGTCGTGAGGGTCGCGACGCCGTGGCCTTCGAGGATTCGGACGACGCCGGTAGGCGCTATCCGCGGAACGCGGACGCCGCTCACGAGCAGGTCGATCACGGCCGGGTTCGACCCGACCGCCGGATAGAGCCAGCCCGTCTGGTTGGCCTCAGCCGGACTCGTCGGGCGTGGATTCTCCGGCCATCCCCAGAAGAGCCCGAGCCGGAGCCGGGGCCTGGCGCCAAGCCCGCGGATGGTCGCGCGATCGGCGTGGGGCGCGGTGACGAGCGCTGTGAGCAGCTCGAGGTTCTCGGACCAGTCGCCGAGGAGAACGGGCTCGGAAACGCCGGGCCCGCTGACGAGGATGTACCGCGGCGCTGCGGCACCGGCCGTCGTAGCCAGGACAAGCGCCGCCACGGCCGCCACGGCAAGCGCGAGGGCTCGAGGCATGCTGGAAGTACACCACGGGCGGCGGCTCGGTTCCTAGCAGTCGACCGCGACCGCGAGTGCGTCGCAGAGCTCGCGCATGCGCGCATCGGAGATCCGGCCCAGGCGCTCGACGAGCACGCCGAGCGACACGCTCTCGACCGAGTCGAGGTTTGCCGCGCATCGCCGCGGGACCGGGTCTTCGCCCGGCTCGAGCACAACCTCGCTCGCGAGGCCGCGAATCGTCGTCGTACACGGCGCGACGAGCGCACGGCCGAGCCTCGGGATCGCGACGTCCCGGGTCAGCACGACGACAGGCCGGCGGCCGATCTCGGGTGGCTCGCACCACCAGACCTCGCCCCGAAGCGGAGCCGGACTCAGGTGCTCCCCGCAGCGCGGCGGAATGCCGCCAGGTCGCCCCAGTCGTCCTCTTCGTGGAGTGGGCGCCGATCGTAGACCGCGTACGCCGAGTCGATCTCGGCGGCGCGATGTCGGGCGAGGAGCGCTCGGAGCGCGTCGTCGACGACAGCCGAGTCGCTCGAGTCGGCGTGGGCGCGACGGGCGTCTGCGAGAAGCTTCGAGTCGACCGTGGTGCTGAGTCGAACGCGCGCCATGGCATGAATGTAGCATCGATATGCCACGATGACCAGGCACCCTCTCCCGAGCTGAAGCCATGAGCGGCCGTAATCTCGCGTTGTGACAGAGCTTCGTCGCCCGGCACGGGATACTGCTCGGCTACGCGCTCGGCCTGCCCTGTTCGTGCCCGCCGCGCCGGTGCTCGTCTCGGTGCTCTGCATGGTGATCTGGGGCGCGAGCCCGATCGCGACGAGGCTCGCGACCGAGGACATGGACCCTCTCGTGGTCGCGGTGCTCCGAACGGTGCTGGCGGGCTTCGTCGCGGTGCCGCTCGTCGCGACGAGCGGGATCCGGCCGCCGACGAACCCGCGCTCGCGCCTGCTGCTCGGGATCTCCGCCGCCACCGCGTTCGTGATCTTCCCGATCGTCTACACGGTCGGGCAGGACCGAACCTC
>DASSBV010000202.1:0-14059 GCA_035698545.1 Gaiella sp.
CCCTGCTCCGACCACGACAACTCGCTTCGGGCCGCCGGCGAGCGCGTCCGCGAGCCGCGTCATCCCGCGCGGCGTCGCGTTGACGTGCGCCAACTCGAGGCCGGGGATGCGCGGCGGCCGGTACGAAAGCCCGGTCGCGAGGACGACCGTCTCGGCGTCGACCTCGGTTTCGCCTGCGACGAGGCGCCCGGATTCGAGGTCGGCCTCGTCGACCATCGCGTCGAGGCGGTCGATGCCGAGGGTGGCGAGGCGTCCCTCGTCGGCGAGGAGCACCGGCGCGCCGGCGGCGAGGCCCTTCTTCGTCAGCGGCGGCCGGTCGACCACCGCACCGGGGCCGATCAGCAGCGGCCTGATCCCGTGTCGCGCGAGCCTCGCGGCGCAGGCGTAGCCCGCGACGCCGTTCCCGACGATCGCCACCTCGACGTTCACGCGTCAGACCGTGGTGCCGTCGAGGATCTGGAGGGTCTTCAGGTCGGAGTAGAAGTCGAGCGCGTAGTCGCCGCCCTCGCGGCCGATCCCCGAGATCCCGACCCCGCCGAACGGCGCGGTGAGGTCGCGCACGAGGAACGTGTTCACCCACACCATCCCCGCGCGCACCGCGCGCCCGACCCGCGCCGCACGCTCCTCCGAACCCGTGTAGACGATCCCCGAGAGCCCGTAGCGCGTCGAGTTCGCGAGCGCGACCGCCTCGCTCTCGTCGGCGAAGGTTTGGAACGTGAGCACCGGACCGAACACCTCACGCTGGACGATCTCCGAATCGTTCGAGCGGGGAACGACGAGCGTCGGGTCGTAGAAGAGCGGGCCGACGTCGTCGCGGCGCCGGCCGCCCCGCACGATCTCGTCGCCGTTCCCGCGCGCCCGCTCCACGAAGCCCTCCACACGCGCGAGGTGGTCGGGGTGGATCAAGGGGGAGACCGTGGTTGCGTCCTCGCGTGGGTCGCCCAGGACGTGCTCGTCGGTGAACCGGTCGAACAGCTCGAGGAACTCGTCCTCGACCGTCTGCTCGACGATGAGCCGCGTGCCCGCGAGGCAAACCTGCCCCGCGTCGTCGTACTGGCCCGCCGCCTTCCGCGCCGCCGCCTCGAGGTCGCTGTCGGCGAAGACGAGGAGCGGTCCCTTCCCGCCCAGCTCGCCGGTGAACGGGACGACGTTTCGCGCGGCTGCCGTGCCGATGTGGACCGCAGTCTCCGGCGAGCCCGTGAACGAGATCCGTCGCACGCCAGGGTGCTGCGTCAGCGCGGCGCCGGCCTCCTCGCCGATCCCATGCACGACGTTGAACGCTCCCGGGGGGAAGCCGGCCTCCGCAACGAGGTCGCAGAGCAGCGAGCACGAGAGCGGCGACCACTCAGCAGGTTTGAGCACGACGGTGCAACCGGCGGCGAGCGCCGGCGCCGTCTTCCAGGTCGAGAGCATGAACGGGGCGTTCCAGGGCGTGATCACCACCGCCGGGCCGCTCGGCATGCGGACGACCCGGTTGCGTGTCCCGTTCGACTCCCAGACGCGTTCCTGATACGCCACGGCGAGGTCGGCGTACGCGCGGAAGTTCCTCGCGCCACGCGAGATCACCCTCGCGCGGAGCGAGCGCAGCAGCATCGCCATGTCGACGCACTCCACTGCCGCGAGCCGCTCGACGTTCGCGTCGATCAGGTCGGCGAGAGCGTGGAGATGAACGGCGCGTCCCTCCGGCCCGAGCGCTGCCCACACCGGAAACGCCTCGGTCGCCGCCGCGACCGCGAGCTCCGCTTCCCGCTCGCCTCCGCGTGCGACTTCGGCGATGGGCAAGGCGTCGATCGGCGAGAGGTCGACGAACGTGGCATCGCTGGCGACGCGCTCGCCGCCGATGAAGTGCTGGGTCGAGACCTCGATCCCCGCGACCTCGACGCGGCTCACGGGCTCCCACCCCCGCGCCGCGGCGGACAACGCTTGTGGTGAATCACCACAAGCGTTGTCACGACCCCAGCTGCCGGACGGTCTCGAGGTCGTCGACGGTGTACCCGAACGTGAAGCGGTAGCCGCGACCGATGCGGACCGGCGAGAGCGCGTCGATCTCCTCGTGCGGGGCGCCGTGCAGCTCGAGCGTCGCCGACCCCTCCCATGCCTCTGAGCCGAGCCGGTCGCGTGACACCGCGCGCACGAGCTCGTGCACCGCCGGTGCATCGTGCTGCCCAGCGGCAAGGCGCGGGAAGTGCCGCACGTTCACGATCGGCGGCGCGTTGTGGAACGGGCCTCCAGCGGACGGCCGCTCGAGCGTCACGGTCGCCTCGGCGACGCGACGCTCGTAGGCTGAGCACGTCACGCCAAAACGGGCGCCGGCCTCCATTCCCGGGTCGGCAGGGCCGCCGAGCCCGAAGCTCCGCGTCATCCAGATCGAGCCGAGCTTCTTCGGGAAGCCCTGGATCCAGCCGCGCGCGAGCGCGAAGTCGCGGTCGACCCAGATGTACGCGCAGGTCGTCACCTCCTCGCCGTCGAGCATCCCGTTGACGACGACGAAGACCTCCTTGTACTGGGAGCGCGACGGGTCGAGGAGCTCCTCCCCGCCCTCCGAGCACGACTGCCAGTCGGCGGCGACGAACGCGCAGCGGCCCGGGTCGGGATGCGGATCGATGCCCTTCGGCAGGAACGCGACCGACTTCTCGGGGTCGGCCCAGTAGTCGACGACCAAAAACGCGCCGACGTAGTGCCACGGCGGGTACGGCACGAGCGAGGAGCGGCCCTCGGGCGTGCGCGGGCTGCTGAAGCCCTCGAGGCTCATCGCGCGACGGTCTCCGCCGGCGGCAGCGGCTCCCCGAGCATCTCGCGGCTCTCGCGCTCCCATTCGATCGCCACTGGGTCGAAGCGGAAGTACGAGCGGGGCGGGAGCGGGCCCCAGGTGTTCGACGAGTAGCGGTCGTCGGGATAGACGCGCGGCTCGTGGTCGGGCTCGAGCCGCTCCATGTCGCAGTAGAGCTCCACGTGGCAGGGCTCCTCGGTGATCCGCACGTATGTCGCGATGTTCCCCGCGATTCCGTGCCGCGTCGGTCCCCACGAGACCCAGCGGCCGTGCCGTGCGAGATGGTCGAGCAGATCGCGCATCTTCCCGATGTCGACGACGTCGAAGGCGAGGTGGTGAAAGTGCGCGTAGCCACGGTCGACGAGCGCCAGCACGTGATGCTCGGAGTCGATCCGCAGCCACACGCCCGCCTCGCCGAGCCAGTCGGACACGGTCATCCCGAGCACGTCGCGGTAGAAGGCCAGGTTCTCGCGGATCGCGCCTGTGAGGTAGTTCACGTGCCCGAGCCGCCGCGGCCCGCCCACGTGCACGGCCGTGGAGGGACGCGCGTGCTGCGGCCAGCGGTCGGTCTCCTCTCCGGGCGCGCGGGAGGGAAGCAGCTCGATCCCGCGGCCGTCGGGGTCGGAGACCCACAACGCTCCGTCGTGCTCGTCCGCCGGAACCCCTGCCGTGGCGAGGTGCTCGCGCGCGTCCTCCAGCGTGCAGCCGGCGTGCAGCTCGAACGCGACGTGGTCGAACCCCGGCGGCTCGATTCCCTCGACGAGCTCGAGGCAGTACGGCTCGTCGTTGCACGCGAGGAGCGCCCGGCCCGACCCATGCGAGCGCTCGACGAGCCCGAGCTGGAGCGCCCAGCGCGCGGTCGCTTCGTCGAGATCCCGGACGCGGAGGCAGACGTGGTCGATCCGGCCGAGGCGGATCACGGCACGCAGCCCTCGAGCACCAGGCGCTCCGCCTCGTCCTCGGGGATCGCGAGGGCGACATGGAGCGTCTGCGCCGAGACCTGCGGCTGCTCGCCAGGCCCGCTCAGGTCGACGTCCCACTCTTCGATCGTGTTCTCGAGTCGACCGAGGCCCTCGATCTCCACCGCGACGACGTCACCGGGCTTCATTGGGCGCGAGTTCGCGGGCGTCCCCGTGAGGATCACGTCGCCCGGCTCCAGCGTGATCGTGCGGCAGAGGTCCGCGAGCTGGTATGCGACACCGAAGATCAAGTCGCCCGCGGTCGCCTCCTGGACGACATGGCCGTTCAGCCAGGTCCGGAGAACGAATGAGGTCGGGTCGAACTCGGCCGCGGGCACGAGCTCGGGACCGAGCGGCAGGAACCCGTCCTGGCCCTTCACGCGCAGCATCGCTCCGCGGTCGGCGTGGCGGAAGTCGTGCATGCCGACGTCGTTCGCGCAGGTGTACCCCGCGACGTGGTCGAGCGCCTGCTCGAGCGGGACACCCTTCATCCGCTTGCCGATCACGACCGCGAGCTCACCCTCGTAGTTGAGGAACCGCGCGCCCTTCGCCATCCGCACCGGCCGTCGGTGGCCGTTCAGGGTCGTCGGCGGCTTCACGAAATAGGACGGTTCCGGCGGCGTCCGGGCCGCGTACTCCTCGATTCGCGAGCGATACGTGAGGTGGACCGCGAAGATCTTCGTCGGCTCGACGGGCGCGAAGTAGAGGGCGTCTGCCTCGACGATCTCGGAGCCGCCGTCGAGGACGATCCGCTCGCCGTCGCGGCGCCCCCAGCGGGGCTCGCCGTCGACCTCGACGCGAACGCGACGCTCACGTATCTCAAAGGTGGGCCGCATACTCCTCGACCTCCCACACCGAGATCACGTCTCGGTCGAGCTCCCCGACGACCTCCTTGAACCGCTCGACCTCGAAGCGCTTCATCGCCAGGAACGTCGAGACGAGCTGCGGCCCGAGCCGCTCCACGAGCCAGGTGTCCGCCTCGAGCGCGTCGAGCGCCGCGCCGAGGTCGTGCGGCAGCGTCGTGCCCGCGTGCGCCTCGTCCATGCGGTATGCATCGCCCACGACCGGCTCGGGCGGCTCGAGCTCGCGCTCGATCCCGTGGAGGCCGGCGAACAGGATCGCGGCGGTGATCAGGTGCGCATTGGCAGAGCCGTCCCCCGTGCGCACCTCGACCCGGGCACGGGAGCCCCGCTCCTTCGGTATCCGGCAGAACGCCGTCCGGTTGTCGTGGCCCCAGTTCGCGTGCGTGGGCGCGAGGCTGTCGGGAAGGATTCGCTTGTACGCGTTGACAGTCGGTCCGAGCAGCGCCTGAAGGCCTTGCGCATGCTCGAGCACGCCGGCGACGAACGACGCCGCGAGCGGGCTCAGCCCGTCGGGTCGGTTGTCGTCCGCGAAGGCGTTGTCTCCGTCCTCGTCGTTCAGCGAGAGGTGGAGGTGAAAGCCCGAGCCGCCCTGGTCGGAGAACGGCCGCCCCATGAACGTCGCGAGCAGCCCCTCGCGCACAGCGATCTCCTTCACCGCAGCCTTGAGCATGAACGCGCGATCGGCCGCGTCGAGCGCGCCCGAGTGCTTCACGTTGATCTCGTACTGCGAGTTCATGTACTCGTGGTTCGCTGCGAACGCCTCGAGGCCGAGCTCGTCGCACCAGAGAAGCATCCGCAGGACGACCTCGCGGGGGTCCGAGACAGCGCCGACCGTGTACACGCGCGACAGCTCGTCGACGTATCGTCGCAGGCCCCCAGGCGCGGACGGGTCGCGCTCGAGGAGGAAGAACTCGAGCTCGGGGGCGACGATCGGCTCGAGCCCGCGCCCGGTGTAGGCGTCCACTGCGCGCCTGAGCAGGTCCCGAGGGCAGACCGGCCAGTGCGCCTCTCCGTCGAGCGTCCACGCCTCGCCGAGGCACCACGCGACTTCGGGAAGCCACGGGACGACCCGGAGTGTCGCGAGATCCGGCCGGATCGCGAGATCGACGTACCCCTCCTCGCCTCCCACGACGGGCGTGTGGCGCAGGTCGGTGCCCATCACAGCGCCGCAGAAGGTGACCCCTTCCGCGGCCATCCCGGGGAAGTGGCGGAGCGGGATGTCCTTCCCACGCGCGACGCCGTGGAGGTCGGGGTAGAGCAGCCTGACCGCCTTGAGCCCGTTCGCGTCGAGCGCCGCGAGCGCCGCCTCGGCCTGGTGTTCGTGGTCGGTCATCGGGCTCTCGCGTTCGGTCGGGCTCGCCGTCATGCGGCAACCCTCACCGGGAGACGCTTGACGCCGTTGAAGAAGTTCGAGCGTAGCCGCACGGGGTCGCCTGCCAGCTCGAGCCGCGGGAGGTACGGGAGGATTTCCTCCAGCCACACCCGGATCTCGAGCTTCGCGAGGTGCGCGCCGAGGCAGAAGTGGGGCCCGCCGAGGCCGAACGTCACGTGCTTGTTCGGCGCCCTGCCGACATCGAGGCGGTACGGATCGGGGAACTGTCGCTCGTCGTAGTTCGCGGCGGCGTACCAGATCGTCACCTTGTCGCCTCGCGCGATGCGTCGCCCGTGGAGGACGACGTCCTTCGTCGCTGTCCGGCGGAAGTGGTGCACCGGATGGGCTCTCCGCAGGAGCTCGTCTGCGGCGGTGGCCGCGAGTGCCGGATCGGCGATGAGCCGCTCGAGCTCTTCCGGATGCGTGAGCAGATCGACGAGGCCAAGGCTGATCGTGTGTCGCGTCGTCTCGTTCCCGGCCGTCGTGAGCAGGATGAACATCGTCCCGAACTCCTGCTCGGAAAGACGCGAGCCGTCGAGCTCCGCCTCGACGAGCTTCGTCGTGATGTCGTCGCGGGGGTCGTGGCGGCGCGCCTCGCCGAGCTTCCGGCCGTACTCGATCAGGTCGAGCGCAAACGGGCTCGAGAACGGCAGCTTGCGAAGGGCGGGGTCCTTCAGCGCGCGCTCGGCGACGTACTCTTCGCCGACGACCTCCGGGTCGGTGTTGCCGAGGAGCTTGTCGCCGAGCTCGATGATCAGCCGGCGATCCTCGACCGGAAGCCCCATGATCTCCGAGAACACCCACATCGGGAGCTCGGCCGCGACCAATTCCACCCAGTCGAACTCGCCGTACTCGACGGCCCGGTCGATGATCTCCCGGGCCAGGCCGCGGATCCGCTCCTCGTACGCGTTCACGACCCTGGGCGTGAAGCCCTTGTTCACGAGCGCCCGCATCCGCGTGTGCGGGGGTGGGTCGGTGTCGATCATCGAGCGCCGGGCGGCAAGCTCGTCCGGCGTCAGATCCTGGAGCGACGTCCCACCGAGCTCCGACGAGAACGTCTCCCACTCCTTCGCCACCCGGACGACGTCCTCGTAGCGAGTGAGAGCCCAGAAACCCGAGCCTTCGGTCTCCGGCTGCCAGAAGACCGGCGCGTCGCGACGCAGGAGCGCGAGCCAGTCGTGCGGGACACCGCGCTCCCAGACGTCCAGGTCGGTCAGGTCGACGTCGTCGAGGGCAAGCCCGTCGAGCGAGGGGCCGGGGACAGTCGGCTCGACCGCAGCGCTTCCCACGCCCGCAGCGGCCTCGACGGCGGTTGCCGGCGCGGCGAGCCGGACGAAGAGCGACCCGCCGTCCTCCCGTGCCTCGTAGATCGGCAGCGGGTCGAGCGCGGGCGGTGTCACGACGTCCCCCGTCCGCACGTCGAACTCAGAGCCGTGGCACGGACAAATCACCACGCCGCCGTCGAGCTCTCCCTCCGCGAGCGAGCACTCCTCGTGGGTGCAGGTGTCGTCGAAGGCGACCCACCCGTCGCCCGTGAGGGCGAGGCACACGGCCGTGTCGCCGACCTCGACCCGGCGCAGCGTCCCGGTTACGGCGTCCTCCGCGGCGCCCACCTCCTGCCAGCTGGGCTCGCTCACAGAGGCATCTCGTTCTCGGGCAGGGGCTCGTAGTCGAGGCGCTCGTCGAGCGCCGCCACCCCGCGGTGCTCCGCGGCGTGCGAGGCAGCGGCACGCACGTTCGCCGGGCGGAGGAGCAGCACGACGACGAACCACGCAATCGCCACGACGACGACGCCGATCGTCCAGTAGATCGCCTCCCAGTTGACGTTCGTCCGGTCGTGCGGCGCGGGGTTGAGCGCGCCGTAGAAGCCGAGGATCGGCGTCGCGACGGCGACGAGGAGCACCGCGTACTGCCACAGCTTGTTCCCTGCCCGGCGTACGAGCCCGAACGCCACCACCGCGAGGATCAGGTAGACGAGCTCCACCGCGAACGAGCCGATCGTGGCCGAGAGGATGAACGTCGCGAACCCGTCCGAGGGGAAGATCGGCGCGAGGGCCCCATCGGCACCCGGCGCGACGAAGCGTCCCTGGTAGTTCGCGAGCCACGAGACGAGCATCAGCCCGATGCCGCCGACCGCGACCATCAGGTTCCCGACCCACGGCGTGTCGTAGCGCGAGGTCTTCGCGAACACCTTCGGCAGGAGCCCGTCCCGCGCAAGCGCGAAGTAGCCGCGCCCGATGGTTACGCAGATCGCGAGCGCCAGCGCCATGGCGTCGAGAATCACGACCACATCGAGGATCGCGGCGTACCACGAGCCGATGTACCTCGTGGCCATCTCGTTGACCGCTCCCGGAGAAAGCGCCCACGCTCCCTCGCTGACCGCCTGCTTGCCGTAGCCCATCGAGAACGCGAACGCCATCACGACGTAGAAGAGGCCCGATGCCGCGATCGTGAACAGAACAGCGCGCGGGATGGAGCGATGGGGATCGTTCGATTCCTCCCCGATCGAGGCCGCCGCCTCGAAGCCGACGAAGAGCAGGATGCCGATCAGGACGCCGCCGAGGACGCCGCCGCCCGTCACCTGGAAGAGCGAGGTCTCGCCGGGGTCGAACACAGAGAGCGAGATGCCGTCGGCGCCGCCCTTCGCGAGGATCACGACTGCGAGGATCAGCATCGGCACGAACGACAGCGCCGCGAACGTGAGCATTGTGCGCACCGCCACGCGGACGCCGAGGTAGTTCAGGATCAGCACGATCGCGAGTCCGATCAGCCCGAACACCCACCAGGCGGGCGCGTTGTCTGAGATGTGCGCCTGCCACGCGCCCTCCGAGAGCAGGCCGACACCGAGGTAGATCCCACCGCCGCCGAGGAAGAGAGTGCCGAGGAAGAAGACGCCCGCCGTGAGCACTCCCACCCACGGACGCGCGCCATGCGTGAGGTACTCGTAGACCGCCCCCGCGCCGGCAAAGCGGCGGGCGTAGAGCGTGACCGCGTAGCCGATCGCGAGGACGCCGAGCCCCGCAAGGAGGATCGCCAGCGTCGCGTTCCACCCCGCGCCCGTCGCGGGATTCGAGACAAGGCCGAGCAGCAGAGCGGTGGAGAACATCGGCCCGATCGCGAGCGACTGCGCGACGGCGTGGATCGTCGAGAGGTTCTTCTGCCCGAGCTTGGCCTCCGTGGGCGATGGGTCGGTCGTGCTCATCAGCGCCTCCTCTGCCTGGGCCGGCGCCCGACGCGCCGGAGCGGCGCGATTATCCATCGGTGGGTCGCGGGCGCAAAATGCGCGGCGGCCAGCGTCACGCAGCCTCCGCGCGGAGCACGTCCCAGGCGCGGCGGACGTCGTCCTCCGTCGTGCGCAGATTCCCGATCGCGAGCCGCAGCACGTAGCGGCCGTCGAGCTTCGTGTGCGAGAGGAAGACCTCGCCGCCGGCATTCACGCGCTCGAGCAGCGCGGCATTGTCCTCGTCCGACCCCTCCCGGCGGAAGCAGACCACCGAGAACGGCCGGGGCGCGCAGAGCTCCCAGCCCGGCTCATCCCGAACCCAGCCCTCGAAGGTCTCCGCGAGGGCGACTGCATTGCGAATCGCCGCCTGGAGGCCCTCACGGCCGAAGCAGCGGAGCACCGCCCAGAGCTGGAGCGCGCGGAACCCGCGCCCGAGAGCCGGCCCGTACTCGCTGAAGCTGACCACCTCGTCCGGCGTGCGGAGGTACTCCGGAACGGCGCTGAACGCCTCGCGCAGCTCGTCGGGGCGCCGTGTCCAGAACGCCGAGCACCCCTGGGCGGTGAGCAGCCACTTGTGGGGGTTCACGACGAGCGAGTCGGCGCGCTCGATCCCCTCGAACGCCCACCGGTGCTCGGGACAGACCATCGCGGCGCCGGCGTACGCTGCGTCGACGTGGAGCCAGGCGCCCTGCCGCTCGCACGCGTCCGCGATCGGCGGCAGCGGGTCGACGGAGGTCGAGGACGTCGTGCCGACCGTCGCGACCACGGCGCAGGCGCCGGAGAGGTCGAGGGCGTCCGCCCGCAGGCGGAACGCCTCGTCGGCCGGCGTCTTCCGCACCTCGAGCCCGAGGAGCCTGCACGCCTTCTCGACCGACGAGTGCGCGTGCTCGGAGCAGACCACGATCGGGTCGTCCGGCCGCGCCTGCCGGGCCGCCGCGAGCGCCTCGAGCGTCGAGAACGACGCGCCGTCCTCGAGCTGCCCGTGCCATCCCTGCGGAAGGCCGATGAGCTCCGCCAGCCAGGCGAGCGTCACGTCCTCGAGCTCCTGGAGCGCGGGCGACGTCCGCCAGAGGATGCCGACGTTGTTCAAGCCCGCGACGAGAAGCTGGGCGAGAATCGCCGGATCCGACGCGCACGTGGCGAAGTACGCGAAGAAGCGCGGGCTCTGCCAGTGCGTGAGACCGGGGAGCAGGACGTCGTCGAGGTCGCGCAGCACGGACGCGAACGGCTCACCGTGCTCCGGGGGATGCGAAGGGAGGCTCGCGCGGATCTCCCCCGGCTCGACCTGCGCGAGAACGGGCAGCTCGCGGACCCGCTCGAGGTAGCGCTCCAGCCACGCGAGCGTGGCGGCGCCGTCCTCGGCGAGGCTCGTCCCCTCGGTGTCGTCGCGGCGCATCGTGCGGGCAGCATGCACGTCTTCGCACCCTCTCCGCGTCGTAGGCTGACCCGGTGCAGCCGCGGATGCACGAGAGCTGGCTCGACGTGCTCGGCGACGAGCTCGAGGAGCCCTACATGCGAGACCTCCGGGCGTTCCTCCTCGAGGAGGTTGTGGCGGGACGGCGCTTCTACCCCTCCGCCGACAGGGTCTTCAACGCGCTCTCGCTGACGCCGTTCGAAGACGTGCGGGTGGTCGTGCTCGGGCAGGACCCGTACCACGGCCGCGGCCAGGCGATGGGGCTCTGCTTCTCGGTTCCACCGGGCGTACCGGCGCCGCCCTCGCTCCAGAACATCCACAAGGAGCTCGCGAGCGACCTCGGCCTCGCGACGCCGTCTTCGGGTGACCTGACGCCGTGGGCCGAGCGCGGCGTGCTGTTGCTCAACGCGGTGCTCACCGTCTCCCCCGGCAAGCCCGCCTCGCACGCGGGCAAGGGCTGGGAGCAGTTCACCGACCGCGCGATTCGGGAGCTGTCGGATCGCCGCGAGGGGATCGTGTTCCTCCTCTGGGGGCGATATGCCCAGCAGAAGGGCGCAATGGTCGACACCGCGCGACACCATGTCCTCACCGCCGCGCATCCCTCTCCGTACAGCGCCACGAACGGGTTCTTCGGCTGCTGCCACTTCTCGCGGGCGAACGAGCTGCTCGCGGCGAACGGCGGCACGCCGCTCGACTGGTCGCTTCCCTAGATGCCGGCGAGCGCCTCGCGGAGACCGGTGCCCCGTAGGACGCGCGGTTTCCCGCCGGCCGACGAGGTGACCGGCACCCACTTCTGCTTGCGCACCCAGAACACGTCGGGGCTCAGCCTCCCCACGTCGCGGTGGAAGCCGAGGACGGCCGCCTCGAGCATCCCCTTGAGCGCGAGCCGAGCATCCGAGGCGTCGATCGCCCGGTAGAGCAGCTCCTGACGCGAGGGCACGGCGACGAGCACGCCCCGTCCCCAGTCGTCGTCGCCGGAGAACCGCGCGATGGTCTCCGGGAGCACCAGCGCGAGGCTTGCCGTGAAGAGCGACTCGCCTCGAACGGCGATGAAAGCGCCCTGCCCCGCCTGCCCCACCGTCTCCGCCCGCACGGCGTCATCGGCGATGAGCGCTTTCAGGTTGTGGCGACCGAGCGCGACGAGCCCGCCGATCGTTCCGCGGGCGGTCAGCTCCTCCCGCGTCGGCGTCGCCAGAGCTTCGCCGAGGTCGACGGAGAGCACCTCGAGCAGGCCCGGGGCGACCACGCGGGCATAGCCGAGAGCGTCGGGATCGGCGACGTACGTCGCCTCGACGAGGCGGAGGCACAGGCGCTGCTCGAGCTCGGCGTCGGCCACGTCTGTGAGCTCGCGCGCGGGCGTGGCGACCAGACGGACGTGATCGTCGATCAGCTGCGGCCACTCGCTCGCCTCCGCGCCGGCACAGAGGGCGCCGATGTTCCAGAGCCCGAGCGTCGTGCCACCGCGGTCCTCGATTCGGTCGGCGTGGACGTCGACGTCCCGGCCGACGGCCGCGAACGACCGCGCCACGAGCCGTCGAAGCTCGTCCGCCTGCGCCACCGTGAAGTACGTCATGTGCTCGTCGAGGAGCGGCGGCTCGCTGCGCTTGAGGAGTCCCATGCGAAGTCCGCACACCGTGACAGGGCCGACGCCCCTTGCGAACCCCTCGTCCGGGTGAATCGCCTGCAAATCGCGGGCGGCCCGGCCGCGGGGCGTTTCCGTAGGATTGAAGCCGTGCCGTTCGACATCGGCCTGTGGGAGGTCGTGATCCTGCTCGCCGTGCTCGCGCTTCTCTTCGGCGCCAAGGGCGTGCCCGAGGTCGCACGCAGGCTCGGCACCGGGGTACGCGAGGTGAAGGACGCCGTGAGCGAGGTCGACCCGCGCCGAATGCTCGAGCCAGACGAGCGAACCGGCCAGAAGCCGAAGCCCAAGCCCGACGAGGACCGAGAGACGTGAGGTCCTTCAACCTCTTCGACGGCGAGCTCGACCAGAGCCGTGACCAGCCGGGATTCTCGTGGAGGCGCGCGTCGGTCGGCGAGCAGATCGGCGGGGTGAAGCTCGGTGCGAGCCTCTACGAGCTCCGGCCCGGCGAGCGCTCGTTCCCGTATCACTACGAGTACGGGAACGAGGAGTGGCTCCTCGTCGTCGACGGCCGGCCGACGCTCCGCGACCCCGACGGCGAGCACGAGCTGCGGCCCGGCGACGTCGTCTGCTTCCCCGAGGGACCCGAGGGCGCGCACCAGGTGCGGAACGACACGAACGAATCGATCAAGGTGCTGCTGCTCTCCACGAAGATCAGCCCTGACACGGCCGTGTACCCCGACAGCGGGAAGGTGGGCGTGTGGAGCGGCCACGAGGCCGACCCCGGCCGCATCTTCCGACTCGCCGACGTCGCGGACTACTGGGACGGCGAGAGCTGAGCCGGAACCGGCGACGATGAGCGACGGCGAGATGGTCGACGTCACGCGGCGCACGCGCCTGGCTGCCGAGCGAACGTGGCTCGCGTGGTGGCGCACCGGGATCGCCGCGTCCGCGGCAGCGCTCGCGGTCGGAGCTCTCGTGCCCCAGCTCGTCGAGGGAACGCAGTGGCCATACGTGGCGCTCGGCGTCGGCTATGCGCTCGCCGCGCTTGCGATCTTCGCGCTCGGCGCGGCCCGGACGCGTGCCGTCGAGCAGGCGCTCTCGGAGGGCACCTACGTGTCACTCGCGCCGACGTGGATCTTCGTGCTCTCCGCGGCGGGGATACTCCTCTCCGTGGGAACGATCGCCGTTGTGCTCTTCGCCGAGCGATAGGCTCGCGCCCGGTGAGCGCCGTCCGGAAGCTCCTCGTCGCGAACCGCGGAGAGATCGCGGTGCGCGTCTTCTCGACCTGCCGCCGGCTGGGCATCGAGACGGTCGCCGCCGTCGGTCCCGGCGATAAGGAGGCGCTGCATGCCCGCGTCGCCGATTCACGCGTCGAGGTGTCCTCGTACCTCGACGCCGGCGCGCTGGTGGCCGCTGCCAGAGACGCGGGGGCGGAGCTCGTCCATCCCGGTTACGGCTTCCTTGCCGAGAGCGCCGAGTTCGCCGAGTCCGTGCTCGCGGCCGATCTCACGTGGGTCGGCCCGCCGCCGGACGCGCTCCGCCGCGGCGGCGACAAGCTCGAGGCGAAGCGAATTGCCGAGGCGGCGGGCGTTCCCACGCTCCCGACCGGCGAGCCGGACGAGCTCGGTTTTCCGCTGCTCGTCAAGGCGGCGGCAGGCGGCGGCGGGCGTGGGATGCGTGTCGTCGAGCGCCCGGAGGATCTCGCCGAGGCGATCGAGGCCGCCTCCCGCGAGGCCGAGGCAGCGTTCGGGGACGGCACCGTGTTTTGCGAGCGGTACCTCGCGGAGCCGCGGCACGTCGAGGTGCAGGTGCTCGGCGACCGGCACGGCACCGTGGTCGCGCTCGGCGAGCGCGACTGCTCCGTCCAGCGACGGCA
>DASSBV010000203.1:0-3304 GCA_035698545.1 Gaiella sp.
TTGGACGGGGTGACACTGGGTCTGTCGTGTGGCACTATGGCGGCGTGAAGCCTGTTCCCGTGCACGTCGGCGCAAAGGGTCGTGTCGTGCTGCCCGCCTCGATCCGTCATGCGTTGGGGCTCGAAGAGGGCGCGGAGCTTCTGGCCCGCGTGGAGGGGGGCGGCATCCTCCTGGAGCCGCGGGGCGCCGCCCTTCGACGACTTCGTTCGTTCTTCCGGAGCGTTCCCGACGACACGAGCCTTGTCGACGAGGTGCTTGCCGAGCGACGGCGCGAGGCCGCCGCCGACGCGTGACCCCTACCGCTGTGCTCGACGCCTCGGCGGTCGTCGCGCTCGCGCACAACGAGCCGGGCGCCGACGCGGTCGCGCCGCGAGTCGACGGCGCCTGCATCTCGACCGTGAACTGGTCGGAGGTCGCCCGCGTCAGCGTGGCGGTCGGTCGCGATCCTGCTGACCTCCACGCGCTGCTCGTCGACGCCGGGTGCCAGACGATCGACTTTACGGTGGACGACGCGACCCTGGCTGCGCGGCTTTGGGAGTCCACGCGCGACGAGGGGCTCTCCCTCGCCGATCGCGCGTGCCTCGCGCTCGCGAAGCGTCTCGGGATTCCGGCATTGACGGCCGATCGCGCGTGGACGCGGCTGGACGTCGGCGTCGAGGTCATCGCGATTCGCTGAGCTTTTGCCATGCTGGGCCGCGTGAAGCGTGCCTTTCTCCTGCTCGGAGCGGCGGTGCTGCTCGCGGGCGGGCTCGTCGGCGGCTGGTTCGCGCAGCAGGAGACGCGTGACGCCGAGACGGTCGTCGAGACGACCACGACCACGCTGACGACGACCGCCGAGCAGCCCGCCCCGGGTCTCCCCGCGGAGGTCGACAAGACCCGCACGGATCTTCTAGCCGCCGCGGAGACCGGCGACTACGCAGCCCTCCGGCCGTTTATCCGCTCGACCTCGTTCGCGTACACCTTCGGCGACCCGGTGCAGGGCGGGCCGATCGCGTACTGGCAGAACCTCGAGCAGACGACCGACCAGAAGCCGCTCGAGGCGCTCGCCGACGTCCTGAAGATGCCGTACACGCTCTCGCGCGGGATCTACTACTGGCCGTTCGCCTACGACGTCGCCTCGCTCGACGACCTGACCGCGCACGAGCGCGAGCTCCTCGCTCCGCTCGGCCCGCTCGAGTCGGTCTTCGTCGAGGGAACGGGCTATCTCGGCTGGCGCGCGGGTATCGAGCCGGACGGCACCTGGGTGCTCTTCGTGGCCGGCGATTGAGCGGCTGCTAGGCTCCAAGCGAGCTAGAGCGGGTCCGGTCTGCGCTATCGCGCCTTCCTTACGCGTTCGTGAGTAGTGCAAGGGAGGTGTATTTCCATGGCAGAAGGAACCGTGAAGTGGTTCGACGATGCGAAGGGTTACGGGTTCATTACCCCTGCCGAGGGGTCGAAGGACCTCTTCGTCCACCACAGCAACATCACCGGTGAGGGCTTCAAGTCGCTCCCCGAGGGGGCGAAGGTGACATTCGAGCCGCGCGAGGGTCAGAAGGGCCCGGAGGCGACCGAGGTCAGCCTCGTCGCGTAGTGCACGGCAGCCCGTGGCCGCTCCGGGCGGCCACGGGCGCCGCATCTGTCCCTCTCTCGACGAAGGAGGCGTGTTATCGCCGTCAAGGAAGAGAAGCTCGAGATGGAGGGCGAGATCACCGAGTCCCTCCGCAACCGGATGTTCCGGATCACCCTCGACAACGGGCACGAGATGATCGGCTACACCGCGGGCAAGCTGAAGCGGTACCGGATCAGGATGGGACCCGGCGACCGGGTTCGTGTCGAGGTCTCCGCGTACGATCTCGACCGCGGTCGCATCGTTTACCGCCTTCGTTAACTGGGGTAGGTCGTCCGCGAGGAGCGATGCCGCCGCCTCGCCTGCTCGCCGCAATCGCCGCTGCCGTTGCGGCCGTCGCCCTCGTGGCGGGCGCGAGCGCGGCGACGAGCCCTGACCTCGGAAAGACGCTTCGCATGGGCGGGCTCGTGCTCGTCCTGCGGCACGCGCACACCGACCAGTCGAAGCAGGACGACAACCCAGTCGTCGTCTCGGACTGCTCGACCCAGCGGAACCTCTCGGCGAAGGGTCGCGCCGACGCGCGCGCGATCGGCCGAGGCGCCCGGCGCCTGAATCTCCGCATCGACAAGGTTCTGTCGAGCGCGTACTGCCGCACACTCGAGACCGCGAGACTCGCGTTCGGACGCGCGACGGTCAGCCCGGCGCTCCTCAACACGATCGCCTCCGCGCAGGACGCCCGCTGGCGGCGTCAGATCGCAGCGGCGAAACGCCTGGTCGGCACGAAACCCGCACACGGCACGCTCACCGTGCTCGTGACGCGGCGGCCGACGGTGCGCGAGTTCCCGGTGCCCGCCGGGTCGCACCCGCACGACGTGGCACCCGCGCCGGACGGAACGGTCTGGTACACGGCGCAGCTCACCGGCGCGCTCGGCCGGCTCGACCCGCGCACGGGGAAGACGACGCACATCCCCCTCGGCGACGGCTCGGCGCCGCACGGGGTGATCGTCGGACCGGACGGCGCGCCGTGGATCACCGACGGCGGGCTCAACGCGATCGTCCGCGTCGACCCTGGAACGCTCGAGGTGAAGCGCTTCCCGCTCCCGGCCTCGAGCGGCTACGCCAACCTCAACACGGCGACGTTCGACCGTGCCGGCGTCCTCTGGTTCACCGGCCAGAGCGGGATCTACGGGCGGCTCGAGCCCGAGAGCGGCGCGATGCGCGTCTTCCGAGCGCCCGGTGGAACCGGGCCGTACGGGATCACGACCACGCCTCGCGGCGACGTCTGGTACGCGTCGCTCGCCGGGAGCCACATCGCCCGGATCAACCGCGCCACGGGCAAGGCGACGGTGGTGCGGCCGCCGACGTCGGGGCAGGGCGCGCGGCGGGTCTGGTCGGACTCGCGCGGACGGCTCTGGGTGAGCGAGTGGAACGCGGGCAAGCTCGCCCGCTACGACCCCGCGACGAAGCGCTGGCGCGAGTGGCGCCTGCCCGGCCCCGCGCAGCCGTACGCCGTCTACGTCGACAACCGCGACATTGTGTGGCTGACCGACTTCGGGCGGAGCGGCATCGTCCGGTTCACCCCGAAGACCGGGACGTTCACGCGCTTCCCGCTGCGCGCGGGGGCGGATGTGCGGCAGCTGCTCGGCCGCCCCGGTGAGCTGTGGGGCGCCGAGTCCGGCGCCGACCGGCTCGTCGTGATCCGCTAGTCGGGCTTTGCGCCCATCGCCCACACGGCGATGACGAGGCCGATCAGGAGGA
>DASSBV010000204.1:0-15690 GCA_035698545.1 Gaiella sp.
GCCGTGATCCCGACCGGGATGTTGAGGAAGAAGATCCACTCCCAGCTCAGGAGGTCGGTGAAGATCCCGCCGAGCAGGACGCCTGCCGCGGCGCCGAAGCCGCCGACCGCGCCCCAAACGCCGAGCGCGATGTTGCGCTCCCTGCCCTCGGAGAAGGTCGTCATCAGGATCGAGAGCGCGGCCGGGGCGATGATCGCCGCACCGAGACCCTGCACAGCCCGTGCGCCGATCAGCGACGCTTCGCTCCACGAGAGCGCCGCGAGAAGCGACGCGGACGTGAAGACGACGAGCCCGGCGAGGAACATGCGCCTGCGCCCGAGAAGGTCGGCCGCCCGCCCGCCGAGGAGCAGGAAGCCGCCGAACACGAGCGCGTAGGCGCTGATCACCCACTGGAGGTTCTCCTGCGAGAACCCGAGATCCACCTGAATCGAGGGAAGCGCGACGTTCACGATCGCGATGTCCAGCACGAGCATGAACTGGACGACGCTGAGAAGCGCCAGCGCGAACCACTTGTGCCTTGCGGAAGCAACCATCGGTCGTCACCTTTCGAATCGCTTATGCGACGCACCGTACGCCTCTGCTTTCGATTCAGAAGTACGGTCTTCCGTACTAAGAGTGCGGACAACCGAACCTGTAGCGATGGCATACAATGGGGGCGTGAAGGCCTACCACCAGTACTGCCCTGTCGCTCATGCGCTCGATCAGGTCGGCGATCGCTGGGAGCTACTGATCGTGCGGGAGCTGATGCTGGGGCAGCGCCGCTACACCGATCTCGCGGAGGCGCTCCCGGGGATCGGCTCGAACATGCTGGCTTCGCGGCTCCGCGACCTCGAGGCGGCGGGCGTCGTCCGCAAGACGAAGCTGCCTCCTCCCTGGGCGGTCAGCGTCTACGAGCTGACCGAGCGCGGGCGCGAGCTGGACGCCGTGCTTCGCGCACTTGCGACCTGGGGCGCAGCGACGCTCGGCCCGCCCGAGGCCGGCGACTGCTGGAGCATGTACGCCGTTCACGCCCGCTTCCGTCCCGCGGATGCGGTCGACGGCACCTACGAGATCCGCTTCGTCGGCGGTGAGACGATCTCGCTGCAGGTGAGCGGCGGGGAGCTGACCGCGATGAAGCTCCCGGCGGAGGATCCCGACCTCGTCGTCGAGGCGCCGCCCGAGGAGCTCCACAAGGTGATCAGCGGGGCGGTGAGCGCGGGCGCAGCGCTCTCCGAGGGACGTGTTCGCCTGCTGACCGGCTCGACGAGCGAGCTCGGGCACCTCGCCGCGATGTTTGCGCCCTACGGGGACGCGGGCGCGGCTGCGGCCGCGGCGGCAGCCGAGTCCTCCGCGGCCGCCGCCTGACACGCGGGTAGGGCGCGGGGCGCAGACGTCTGCTGGGCGTTGCAGAGCGGCGTGCGCTCGCACGGTGTCAGACACCGTTTCCTGTCAAGGGCGAAGCTGTGTCGAATGTGAATACGTTCGTCCACACGGGCGTGGCGACGCGGACATCGCGCGCCCAGGGCGATACGACCGTTATCGACGGATTTGCCCACAGCGGCACCTCGGCCGGGCGGACATGGCCGTTGGGCTGGCCACACCCGACTGCATAGCCCCTCGACCTCACGCGGTGTCAGACACCGTTTCTCGTCAAGGGCGAAGCCGTGCCAACTTCGTGCCGATTCGTCCACAGCAGCTCGCGGCCTAGGATTTGCCCGTGGCGCGGATCGAGGACTACGCCCTGATCGGCGACCTCCAGACCGCTGCGCTCGTCAACCGCCAGGGCTCGATCGATTGGTGCTGCTTTCCGCGCTTCGACTCCGGCGCGTGCTTTGCGGCGCTTCTCGGGACGCCCGACGAGGGCCGCTGGGTTCTCGCGCCGAGCTCGCCGCTGACCGGATGCTCCCGCGCGTACCGAACCGACACGCTCGTGCTCGAGTCGACCTACGAGACCGCCGAGGGCGTCGTCCGCGCGATCGACTTCATGCCGCCGCGCGGCCACGCGCCCGACATCGTGCGGATCGTCGAGGGCGTCGAGGGGTTCGTACCGATGCGCTCGGAGCTCGTGGTCCGCTTCGACTTCGGCCAGATTGTCCCGTGGGTGCGGCGGGTCGACCATGCCCGCGTGGCGGTTGCGGGCCCGGACGCGTTGTGCTTCCGGACTCCTGCCGAGCTGCACGGCGAGAACATGACGACGGTCTCGGAGTTCTCGCTCGGGCCGGGCGACCGCATGCCGTTCGTCCTCACCTGGTACCCATCGCACGAGCCGCTGCCCGAGGAGATCGACCCGTACGCCGCCCTCGACGAGTCGATCCACTACTGGCACGACTGGGCCAACACCTGCGTCCACTACGGTCCCTACCACGACGAGATCCATCAGTCGCTCCTCTTGCTCAAGGCGCTGACGTACGACCCGACCGGCGGCATCGTCGCCGCACCGACGACGTCGCTGCCGGAGTGGATCGGCAGCGTCCGGAACTGGGACTACCGGTTCTGCTGGCTCCGCGACGCGACCTTGACGTTGCTCGCGATGCTCCAGGCGGGCTACAACGACGAGGCGGTCGCGTGGCGCGGGTGGCTCCTCCGCGCGATCGCGGGCGATCCCGCCGACGTGCAGATCATGTACGGGCTCGCCGGCGAGCGTCGTCTCGAGGAGCGGACGCTCGACTGGCTCCCGGGATACGAGAACTCGGCACCGGTGCGCATCGGGAACGCCGCCTCGACCCAGCTCCAGCTCGACGTCTACGGCGAGGTGCTCGACGCGCTCTACCAGTCGCGCGTGCACGGCGCTCCGGCGGATGATCACATCTGGTCCCTCTCCCGGAACCTGCTCGCGTGGCTCGAGGAGAACTGGCGCCGCGAGGACTCGGGCCTGTGGGAGGTGCGCGGTCCGGCTCGCCATTTCACGCACTCGAAGGTGATGGCATGGGTCGCCTTCGACCGTGGTGTCCGGGCGTGCGAGGAGTTCGGCCGGGAGGGACCGGTCGACCGCTGGCGCGCAATCCGGGACGAGATCAAGGAAGAGGTGCTCAAGCGCGGCTGGAGCGAGGCGAAACAGTCGTTTACCCAGTCGTACGAGTCGGAGGCGCTCGATGCGAGCGCCCTCGTGATGGCGGTCGTGGGCTTTCTCGACGCGACCGATCCGCGGCTCGTGTCCACCGTGGCCGCGCTCGAGCGCGAGCTTCTCGTGGACGGCCTGCTACTGCGATATCGCACCGAGGACGAGGGAATCGACGGCCTGCCCGCGGGCGAGGGAGTCTTCCTCGCCTGCTCGTTCTGGCTGGTCGAGGTGCTGGCGCTCCAGGGCCGGCAGAACGAGGCGACCGCCCTGTTCGAACGGCTGCTCGCCCTGCGAAACGACGTCGGGCTCCTCGCCGAGGAGTACGACCCCCGCTCGAAACGCCAGCTCGGCAACTTTCCGCAGGCGTTCACGCACCTCGCGCTCGTCGAGGCAGCGATCGCGCTGGGGGAAGGGCGCGGGATCCGCGAGGGCGCTGCGTCGTAGCGCCCTCGCCATTCCGTCCGACGGCCTCGGCACCATGGCCCTATGTCGTCGTCTGGGAGGACAACGGAGCGCCACCGCCGTCGGTACGGCCGGGATCGGGCCGCGGCCGATCCCCGGACCTTCGTCTGCAACTCCCTTGCCGCGAAGGCGCAATCCGTTGCGGAGATCGAGGCGAAGCTCGCCACCAGGGGCATCGGGCCGGAGGAGGCGGCGGCCGCGCTCTCGGAGGCGACCCGGCTCGGCTACCTCGACGACGCCGAGCTCGCGGGCCAGCTCGCACGCGGCCTCCGCTCGCGGGGATACGGACGACGACGCGCCGCGCAGACGCTGCGTCGGCGTCGGCTGCCCGCGGCCATCGCCGAGAACGCGCTCGAGGGCGCGTACGGCGACGTCGACGAGGAAACGCTCGCGCGGTCGGCGCTCGGCGCGCGCTCCGTCGACGACGATTCCTCCCGCCGGCGGGCCGCCTCGTTCCTCGTGCGGCGGGGGTTCTCGGCGGGTGCAGCCTGGCGTGCCGTCGGGCGGGCGCGTTCACCGTAAGGTGACGTGTCCGCATAGGCGACTCATCTCTGACGAAAGGAGTTGCCGTTGACCACGATCACGCTGCCGTTCCAGGTCGGAGACCCCGTGGAGCACCGGGGAATCGTCCTTGCACCTCTGTTCCCGCTCCGCAACCCGGTCGCCCGCTATGTGACCCTCGACGACGCGCTCGCACGCGGGCTCACGATCACGGAGACCACCGACGCGGGCGAGGTGCCCGAGCTGACCGTCTCCAACCCCCTGGTCGAGGACGTTCTCCTCTACGACGGCGCCGAGATCGTCGGCGCGAAGCAGAACCGGATCCTGAACGTGACCGTTCTCGTCCAGACCGGCTCGACGATCCGGATTCCGGTGTCGTGCACGGAGCAGGGTCGCTGGCGTTCGGTCTCGAAGAGCTTCGCGCCTGCGCCCCACATCGTGAATGCGGAGCTGCGACGCCGAAAGGCGGCAGCCCTCTTGGCGGCGCCACTCATGCGGGGCGTGGCGCAGCAGGAGGTGTGGAGAACGGTGCGTGGGCATGCAGAGCGGCTGGGCTCCGTCTCGCCCACCGCCGCGCACCGGGATCTGTTCCTCTCTCGCGCGCGAGATCTCGAGGCCCTCGCGCCGGCGTTCCCGGCCGAGCCGGGCCAGTGCGGTGCGGTGCTCGGGCTCGGCGACACGCTCTGCCTGGACGCGGTGTCCCGGCCCGACGCATTCGCGGCGATCTGGCCGAAGCTCCGCCGTGGTTACCTACTCGATGCGCTCGAGCAGCTCGACCGGCCCGCCACTCGGCCGAAACGCCTGCTCGGCTTCGTCGACGAGGTCGCGGACGCTCCGGTAACGCGCGGGCCCTCGGCGGGTCTCGGCTCGGACGTGCGGCTGAAGGGTCCTGCCGTGCTCGGCTCCGGGCTGGAGCTCGAGGGCGAGGCAATCCAGCTCTCCGCGTACTCAACCGGCGAGGAGCTCGAGCCGACCGCACGCGTGGCCTCGTCAGTCGCGTAGACGGGCGCGAAGGGAGTCGAGCTCGCCGCGCAGCTCGCGAAGCCCCGTCTCGAGGACAGCGACCCGCGCCTCGAGGCCCGGGGACGCGTCGCGCGGCGGTGCGGCCGCTAAAGGAGTCGCCGCGCGGTCGTCGTGTGCGTCTTCGCCGTGTGCGTCTTCGCCAAGGAGGTGGCGGTACCGCTCCTCCTTCTGCCCGGGGCGTCGGTCGAGCCGCTCGACGAGCTCGCGCCGTCCGAGCTCGTCCAGGGTGCTATGGACGTCCGCGAGATCGACGAATCGATGAAGCCGCTCGGTGCGCTGCTTGAGCTCTCCCGGAGTCTGCGCGCCGCGCAGCATGAGCGCACAGAGGATCGCGGTCTGGTCGTCTGGGAGGCCGAGCGCGTCGTCGAACAGCTGGCGGTACTTCGCCGCGCGGCTCCCCGCACCGCTCGCCAGCCGGGTCCATCCTCGCCGGGCGAGCCGTTGGAGCGCCTCGTGGATCTCGGCTTCGTCGTACGCCACGACGGGGTCGCGGTTCGTCGTCTGGTTGCACGCGTTGCGGAGCGCATTGAGCGTGAGCGGGTACTGGTCGGGCGTCGTCCGCTGCTTCTCGAGCAGGCACCCGAGCACCCTCAGCTCGACTGCGTCGGCGTCCATCGCAGAGAGGGTACGTGCGAACGAAGGTCGGATGGCTAGCGTGCACGGGCGGGTGAACCTGCCGATCCTCGACAGCTACGTCGTCACCGAGGGCCTCCTGGCGGGCGAGTATCCGGGCGCCGCGGATCGCGAGGCGGCCGATCGTCGCCTGCGGGCGTTCGCCGAGAGCGGGATCATGACGTTCGTCGATCTCACCCACCCTGCGGACGCGCTCACGCCCTACGAGCACCTTCTGCCGGCCGGCGGGCGAAGGATCGCGCATCCGATCGTCGATCTCGGGACGACGACCGTGCCGCACATGATGAGGATCCTCGACGACGTCGACGGCGCGCTCGCGGAGGAGCGATCCGTCTATGTCCACTGCTGGGGCGGCATCGGCCGGACCGGGACGGTCGTCGGATGCTGGCTCGTCCGCCATGGCCTCGACGAGGGCGATCCGCTGCGCACGATCGCGCGTCTCCGGCGCGGCGTCCCTGATGCGTGGGCTGCGTCGCCGCAGACGGCGGGGCAGCGTGCGATGGTGACGGGATGGAAGCGCGGGCGCTGAGCTCGCTCGTCGACGTTGTGCTCCCCCGGGCATGGCGGCCGGACTCGACGATTCATGGAGACGAGCACTGGCGGTGCGTCGCGGCGACGGGGATTGCGCTCGCGCCGTCTGTCGGCGACGTCGACCGGACGCTCGTCTTCTGCTTCGGCCTCCTCCACGACACGCGACGCATGTCGGACTCGGTGGAGCCCGAGCACGGCGAGCGCGCTGCGACCTTCGCGGTGGAACTGCGCGACGAGGGCGCGCTCCTGCTCGACGACGCGCGCTTTGCGCTGCTCGCCGAGGCTCTCATCTACCACTCGCACTCGAGCAGTCTCGTCTCGTCCGACCCGACCATCGGAACCTGTTGGGACGCCGACCGGCTCCATCTTCCGCGTGTCTCGATCCGGCCGAGGCCGGATCTGCTCGACAGCAGCCGCGCGCGCCGACGCGGCGCTCAGCGCCGCAGCGCTTCTCCGGTCTGACGGTCCGCCGTCCTGGGACGCGCTTGTCTTGTTGGCCGCCTCCGGCTGACGGTCGCGGCGCTCGGCGATCGATGACGCGGCCGTTGCACTTTCGGCACGAAGTCGGCACGGACACGTGACGGCTCGTCGGGCAGCCTGGGGTCATGGCAGACGAGGCGACCCACGACGACGCTGCTTCCCCGTGCACGGCCAGCGCGTCGGCGCACGGATGGGTGGCCCTGCCGGTCGGTCGCGCCGAGGCGGGGCCGACGATCGCGGAGCTCGTCGAGGCCGTCCGCGCAGCGGGAGGCATGGTTGGCGGCGGGGCGCTGTACGACCCGCGCTACGAGGCAGAGATGCGCCGGTTCCTGATCAGGGCGCTCGAGATGGAAGGGATTCCTGTCCCGAGGGGAGGTGGTACGCCATGAGCAGCGCGTCGACGTCGGCGCCGTCACGGCTGTAGTGCCCCCGCCGGACGCCTTCGCGCTCGAACCCGAAACGCTCATAGAGTCGGATCGCGGGCTCGTTCCACGGGAAGACGTGCAGCTCGAGCTTGCGGATGTCCGCTGCCCCCGCCCACTCGACTGCCGTGTCGAGAAGAGCGCGTCCGATCCCGCGACGGCGATAGTCGAAGGCCACCATCAGCCCGAGGTCGGCGACGTGTCCGCTCGCGGGATGGGGATCACGGGCGACCGAGAGCCTGCCGACGACCATGCTCGCCTCCTCGTCGACGGCGACGAAGACCGCGGCGTCCGAATGCCGCCGAACCGCCTTGAGGTACCGGCGTTCGTCCGCGGCGCTGCGCCATGTCTCCGTCGTCAGCAGCCAGTCGCCGGGTTCACGCCCGACTGCAGCGGCGAGACGGACGAGCTGATCCGCGTCGGTCGGCTCCGCGCGGCGGACGGTAATCACGGAACCACCACTCCATGCCCGCCGCGACGCGGATCGCCGGCCGCACCGAGCACCGTGGCCGAGCGTCGCGCGACCGCAGACGTGCCGCCGAAGAAAAGGTTCCGTCCGCCCCAGCGGACGACTTCGTATCCCTCGTCGACGAGGGCTTCCGGCACGCCGTCGGCCCAGCCACCTTCGACGTGGACCACGTCGCCGTCGACGTGCAGACGTGGACGCGCGATCGCTTCCTCGACGGGAAGCCCCTGCCGTGCCACGGCGGCCACGACCTGGAGGATCGCCCCGGCGAGCCGAACCGACCCCGCGCTTCCGACTGCGAGCCGCGGCGTGCCCTCGTCGAGCACGAGCGTCGGGGCCATCATGCTCGGCAACCGGCTACCGGGCTCGCGCTCCTCCGTCCCGATCACGTCCAGCTCCCCGAGCATGTTGTTGAGCTGGAAGCCCTGGCGGAAGACGCCGGAGCCCGACCCGAGGGTCGAGGACACGCCGACCGCTGCGCCGTCCGCATCGACGGCGGAGACGTGCGTCGTGCCGGTGGGCTTCGCACCGCCGGCGCTCGGGCCTCCGGTGATGTAGCCGGCCGCGAGGGCGGCGACGAGCGAGCGCGCCTCGTCTGCCGAGCCGGTCACATCGTCATCGCGCTCGTCGAGCGTCTCGAGCCCCGCGCGGACGATCGCGCCGCCGAACGACGGCGCCGGCGTCGTGAGCACCGTCGCACCCGCGAAGCCGCACTCGAGCGGCTCGCGCGCCTCGATCGCGTACCCGGCGAGGTCCTCTGCGAGCTCGGGGAGGAGCAGCGCGACTCCCTCGGCGCGTGTCCGCTGCAGGAGAAGAAGCGTCGGCACGAGGTCGCCCGCATCGATATGGCCCGGCCTCCCGTACACGCGACGCCCGCCCGGCTCGCGCTGGAGGATCGCAGCGAGGATCTCGTGCAGGTAGACCTGCTCGGGGCCGGCGACCTGGAGACGGCTTGCGAGCTCGAGCGCCGGAACGAAGAGCCGCTCCCAGGCAAGGCGGCCACGACGCTCGTGCGCCTCCACGAGCCCGGCGACGAGCCCAGGGACGGCGACAGACGCCTCGCCGACGAAGAAGACCTGGCTGGAGGAGCCGACGAAGTCGATCTCCACCTCGTCCATCTCGCCTGCATCCCGCGTCGGAACCGCGAAGAAGCAGTCGAGCAGCGTCGCGCCGTGACCCGGCTCGTGGAGCAGCGCGAAGCCGCCGCCCGCCGGACCCGTCAGGGGGCCTTCGGTGACGAACGCGGCCAGCGTTGCTGCGACCGCGGCATCGACCGCCGTCCCGCCCTCGCGGAGCGCCCAGGCACCTGCCTCGGCAGAGCGCCGGTTTCCCGCAGCCACAGCACCACGCATGCAGGAGAGCGTAGAACGCCGTCGCAAGGCCGGCGCGGCCGCTGTCGGCGGTCTGCCAGGCTAGAGACGTGTCCCCGCGAGCCCTCGGTCGAGCTCTGGACTTGGGATGTCGCAGGCCTCCTCGCGAGCTGAAGCGGCGAGGCGTCAGCGCAGGAAGCTCGGCAGCTCGCTCTCCCCGCCCGAGGAGGACTGCCGCGGCGTGCTCGCCGACGTACGGGCGCTCGGGAACGAAGGCGTGAACGACGCGTGCCTCGGCGAGCCGAGCCCGGTCGCGACAACCGTCACCCACACCTGACCAGCGAGCCGCTCGTCGACGGTCGCGCCGAAGATGATGTTGGTGTCGTCCGTCGCCGCCTGACGCACGACCTCCGCTGCCTCGTTGACCTCGAGCAGGGTGAGATCCTCGCCACCGGCGATCGAGAGCAGGATCCCGCGTGCGCCCACGATCTCCGTGTCGATCAGCGGAGAGCGCAGCGCGCGCTCGGCCGCCTCGCGGGCGCGCCCTTCCTGGGCCTCGGAGTAGCCGATGCCCATGAGCGCCGAGCCGGCGTCGGACATGACCGTGCGAACGTCCGCGAAGTCGAGGTTGATCAGGCCCGGCATCGTGATCAGGTCGCAGATTCCCTGGACGCCCTGCCGGAGCACGTCGTCGGCGATCTTGAAGGCGTCGATCATCGAGGTCGAGCGGTCGAGCACCTCGAGGAGCCGGTCGTTCGGGATCACGATCACGGTGTCGCAGGCGGCGCGCAGCTCCTCGATCCCCGACTCGGCGGCAACCCGGCGGCGCGTTCCCTCGAACTTGAACGGAGTCGTCACGATCCCGACGGTCAGCGCGCCGAGGTCGCGGGCGATCCGCGCCACGACCGGTGCCGCGCCGGTCCCCGTACCGCCGCCCTCTCCGGCGGTGACGAACACCATGTCGCTGCCGCGCAGGGCGGCGCGGACGTGGTCGAAGCCCTCTTCCGCGGCTCGTCGACCCGTCTCCGGGTCGGAGCCTGAGCCGAGTCCCTGCGTGATCGCCTGGCCGATATGGATCTTTGCGGGGGCGTCCGAGAGCTCGAGTTGTTGCGCGTCCGTGTTCACCGCGACGAAGTCGACCTGGGCGATGCCCGCGTCCATCATCCGATTGACGGCGTTGATCCCGGCGCCGCCGACCCCGACGACGCGGATCACCGCGAGGTACGAGGCGACGTCGCCCGCAACGTGAAGCCGCGGCGCGCTCTCGGGCATCGGAGTGACGAAGCGGCTGGCGGGCGGCGCGTAGGGCTCGGCGACGTGCTCCCGGTCGACCGGCGCCGGCGCGATTGGCTCGGGCGCGGGCGCGCGTGCGACCGCCGGCTCCTCCGCGGCCGGCGCGACAGGCTCGGCTCGCAGCACCGGAGTCGGCGGCGCTGACCGAGGCTCCGGCTCAGGCCGACGCTCGGCGGGCTCGGGCCGTCGCTCGGCCGGCTCGGGGCGCGAGGTCTCGAAGTCGTAGACGTGCTCGACGGTCGCCTCGAGGGTCACGTCCTCCGGCGCAATCGGAAGCTCCGGCTGGACAGGCCGCGGGGCCTCGGCCGGTCTCGGCGGCTCGGGCGGCGCAGCCTCGTTCTCGGGCTCGGGTTCCTCGCGCTGCGCCCGCTGCGCGGCCTCGGTCGCGCGGAAGAGCTCGGCGAGCGGCCCCTCACGCATGCTCGCGCGCTTGCGCGCCATCCTGCGCCTCCTTCGCGGCCACGACCTCGCGCGCCAGCTCGCGGTATGCCTCCGCCGCGGCGCCCGTCGGGTCGTACTTGAGGACGGAGCTTCCCTTCACGGGAGCCTCCGCGTATCGGACGGTCTTCCTGATCCGCGTACGGTAGACGAGCTCTCCGAAGTTCTCCTCGAGGATCTCGATCGCCTCGCGCGAGTGAAGCGTCCGAGCGTCGAACATCGTTGCCACGATCCCCTCGACGGCGACGTGCGGATTGAGGTTCTCCCGCACCATCGCAAGCGTGTTCTCGAGCTGCACGAGACCACGGAGCGAGAGATACTCGCACTGCACCGGGACGATGACGCCGGTAGCGGCGACGAAGGCGTTGATCGTGAGGAGCCCGAGCGACGGCGGCGTGTCGATGAGCACGAAGTCGTACTGCCCGCGCACCTCGGCCAGCGCCTTCTCGAGCGAGCGCTCGCGGCCGATCAGCGCGCTCAGCGCGAGCTCCGCGCCCGCGAGGTCGATCGAGGCGACCGCGAGGTCGACCTCGCGCTGCTCGATCACCTCGGAGATCGGCACGCGATGGACGAGGACATCGAACATCGAGCGCTCGATCGCGTCCGGGTTGAGCCCCTGGCTCATCGTGAGGTTGCCCTGCGGGTCGAGGTCGACGAGCAGGACACGATGGCCCATCTCGCGGACCGCGACGCCGAGGTTGAGCGTCGTCGTCGTCTTCGCGACGCCGCCCTTCTGGTTCGCGAGAGCGATCACCCGAGTGGCGGTGCGAGTGTCGCCGGATGTGTCCGGCACAGGCTCGGCCGCCGGCGACGGGGATGCGTTGTCGGTCGGGTCGGACGGCGCCTCGGAGGGTGCCTCGGACGCGGGCTCGCTCACGACCGGCTCCAGCGTGCGCTCGATGCGCTCGACATGCTCGGGCTGGCGCTCGGGAGCGGGCGCCGGCGGCGAACCGCCGGGTCGGGGCAGCAGGCGGATGAGACCCATGACCACGCCTCGTTCACCGCGGTCCTGCCGACTCCTTCACGACCGTTCAATCCTCGCCATCCCAGTAGTCCAGCACGTCGAGGCGGCCGATCACACCCACTCCGCGGAGCGAGACCTTGCCCGACCGCGGGTAGTACGTGACGTCGCGTGGGTCGCGTGTCCCGTATGCGAGGAACGAGAGGCCCTCGTCGCCGGCGCGAAACGCGTGCGCGACGCCGGTGCCCGCCGGCCGCGCGACGACGCTGCCGGCGCGCACCGAGTGCTCCTCGGGGCGACCCGCCCCGCGCGACCAGAGCTCGAGCGTCCCCAGCCCCTCGAGCACGACGAAGATCTCCTCCTCGGCGCTGTGGCAGTGGGGCGGGTTGTGGAGCTTGCCCGGCGGCACCTCGTAGAGCCGTAGGCCGGTGGCGAACGAGCCGGCAGCGCGTCCGAGGTCGCGGACGATCCGCTCGACGGTCGCACCGACGCGTGTGCCCGGCTCGACCTCGTCGACGTTGACGACGTGCGGCGGGCGCTCGTCCAGCTCGCCGATCACCGGTGGCCCAACCGCGACCTCCCGCTTCCACGGATGGTCGGACGGCTCGCCCTGCAGCACCCACGTGGGGCCGAGCCAGGAGACGCCTGCTCGGGGGAGCAGCGTGTTGCGGGCGTAGTGGCGCTGCCCGAACGCGAGCACGTCGAGGCCGTCGGGACCCGCCTGCAGCGTGTGCGCGTGGACGAGCGCGAGATGGACGAGGCAGTCGCCCGGCCGGACGGGAAACGCCTGCTCCTCGCCGCCGACGCGTTGCACCGAGACACCCGTCCCGGCGAGGACGAAGAAGATCTCCTCCTCCGACCCTTCCAGGTGGAGCGGCGTCGACCAGGCGTCGCGCAGCACGCGGATCCGCTTCACGCCCACGGTGACCGACTCGTCCCCCGTCAGCGACTGCCAGTCGCCACGGATGTGGCCCTCTTCGCGTCGAACGACCTGCACGTCGTCCCAATGCGCGATCACGCACCGATCATGTCACGCGCCAATGCGTCCCGCAGTCGCGCGACGGCGGCGTCCCCGGCATCACCTCCCTCCGCGCGCGCCCAGGCCTCCGCCTCCCGGAGGAGGGCGCGGAGCTCGCCGAGCAGCTCGACCGGGCCCGCGTTCGCCCGTCGCATGGACTCGATCCGCTCGAACCGCTCGATGACGCTCCGTGCCTCCTCCATGGAACGACCGTAGCCCGGCACCTGTAACGCCTGTGTGCCGGCTTCGCGCCAAAACCGTGACGGCAGGCGTCGTGGAGAAGGCGCTACGACGCCGCCCGCAGGCGCCCCGGATCGTCGAGCCCGAGGAGCGAGCGATCGAGTCGGGCCGTGAGCGCCGGGCGGTCGCCGTCACGCAAGACCTCGACGAGCGACCGACGGACCGCGTCCCGCGCAGGGGCGTCCGCCTCGTCGCCTCCGGACAGCGCTTCGAGCGCCTCGTGGAGCGCCTCGCGTCGGTCGGCCTCAGCCTCGAGCAGCCTTGCGACACGGAGTGGCCACGTCGAACCGAACAGCGCAGACAGTGCGCCGCGCAGCTGCTCCGAACGGAACGGCTCGTGCTGGAAGAGCGACAGCTCCCAGCGGTCGAGCGCCTCCGCGAGAGTCGTGTCCGCGTCGGCGAGCCCAAGGCGAACGAGCAGCTCGGTCGCGAGCGCGGCGCGGAACTCGTCGAGCCGTGTGGGCTCACCGGGCGGCTGGGTCGCGGCGATCGGCAACACGGGCCGGATGCCGTACGGGCGTCCGTCGAGCGTCTCGAAGAGCACTGGGCCGGCGGCGAGCGGTGCCGCGGTCGCCAGACGGATCGCGCTGACGGCGTCGGCGATCTCGGCCGGTGCGTCGGGCACCTCTTCCTCCGCCCCGAGGGCGGAGCGCAGCTCGAGCACGCAGTAGCGGTCGGCCTCGTGACCGAATCCGTGCGGCAGCAGGCCCCGGGCCTCGGGCCAGTGACGCGAAAGCTCGCCGTCCGCGGCGGCGCGGACGCGAATGCCGGGCCCGAGCTCGCGCTGGACTCCGGTCGCCAGCCCGATCAGAGGCGCCACGGCAGCATAAGACCGGTTCTCGCCGAACAGCGAGCGCTCGAGCTCCGCGTAGCAGCGGTCGAACGCCTCGTCGTCCCAGTCGAAGCCCCCACACGCCTCGGCCACCCGCACGAGGAGGTCGACGAGCACGGTGCGGAAGAGCGCGTCGTCCTCGGACGGCTCCCTCCCCGCATGGGCTCGTGCGTAGATCGCGGCCGCGCGTTCCCGGTTGAGCTCGTCGAGCGCGATCGTCGCGTCGTCGCGACCGCGCAACCGCGCGGCGCGCGACTCGACGAAGTCGCGAACGAGCGGTCGATACTCGTACAGCGCAGGCCGGTCGCGGCCGACGTGCTCCTCGAAGGCGAAGGGCAGCGCCTCGCCCGCGTCGTCGAGCTCGCGCAGGAGATACGCGAATGCCCCGAGCGTGAAGGCGCGAAGCGCATGGTGGAGCTGCGGCGCGCGAACGGCCATGCGCCTCAGTTACGGGCGAATGGCGGGAATCCTGTCCGTCACTCGCGCGAGACGGGCGAGACCGTCTTCGTCGAGGACGACCGTGCGGCCGCGGCGCAGCTCGACGATCCCGCGCCGTTCGGCGTCGCGCAGGACACGGTTCACGGTCGCACGGGAGGTGCCGGCGAGCGCCGCGATGTCCTCCTGGATGAGCGGAATCGCGACCGGCTGCGCGCCGCCGAACACGTCGGCGAGCTCCAGCACTCTGCGCGCGACCCGCGTCTCGGCACCGACGGTGTAGGCCTCGACGAGCCGTTCGGAGAGAGCCGCGACGCGCTCGGAGAGCAGACGCACGAGCACCTCGTCGACCGAGGGGTGTCGCCGCGCTAGCCGGCGCAGCTCCGAGCCGCGTACGACGAGGGTCTCGCCGGGCTCGAGCGCCGTGACCGTCGCGCTCCGCTCGCCCTCCGTCATCACGGCAAGCTCGCCGAAGGTATCCCCCGGTCCCCGGATCCCGAGCGCCACCGTGTCGCCGAAGGGCGTGCCGATCCGGACGTCGAAACGGCCCTTCACGACGAGGTGAACGGAGTCGGCGAGGTCGTACCGATGGAAGACGACCTCGCCCCGTCGGTACGTAGAGCGGCGGGCGAGCGCGAGGACGGCACGGACGTCCTCGGCCGGAATGCCTTCGAAGAGGCGCCACTGCATTTGTCGCAAGGGTTACACAGTCAGTGGCGCGACCGCGCGCGACGCGCGACGCCGCGCCTCCTACCGTCCATCCCATGGTCGAACGGTCGAGGCGGAAGAAGGAGGCGGAGATGGACGAGAAGACCTCACACATGGTCTTCGCGACGGCGGCGCTGGCCGCGGTCGCAGCAGTGCTTGCAGGCCCCGCGGGCGCGCAGATTCCGGAAGGCACGGGCGGACAGCCGGTCACCGCACAATCGGACGAGCGGCAGGCGCAGTCGTCCGGCAACGTCGTGGTGCCGTACCTCAGCCAGGGGATGGGCGTCGACAAGACGCAGTTCTCCGGTACGGCGTCGCGGAAGCTTGCCGCCCAGGCGGCGTCGCAGCAGGGCGTGGACGTCGCGATCAAGACGGCGATCACGGCACGGTCGCAGGAGAGAAGCCAGCTCGAGCAGCAGACGATCCCGTACCTCAGCCAGGGAGTCGGCGTCGACGAGTCGCAGTTCGCAGGCACGGTGTCGCAGAAGGTGGGAGGCGTGCACGCGGCGCTGACGCTCAACCGGCACGAGAAGACGTCGGTCGCACCGCTGCCGCACGGTATCCAGGTCGTGCTGTCGCCGTCGAGCGAGCCGCAGTCTCTCGGACTGACGGGCGACTCGCCGCTGGCGCGGGTGTCGGCGCCGGAGCCCGAGGGGCTCACCGGCGACAGCGCGCTGACGAGGGTTCCCGGCAACACCCCGACGCCCACCTTCTCCGGGGGCGAGGACTTCGACTGGACGTCCTTCGGGGCAGGTGCCGGGATGGTGGCGCTCGTGGCGGCAGGGCTCGTGGGGATCCTGCTGACGGCCCGCCGGCGTCACACGATCGGCCTGCCGTAACCGCAGGCCGAGATCGGGGGCAGAGGACGGGGCGCGGCGGTGCCCCGTCCTCACGTGC
>DASSBV010000205.1:0-2407 GCA_035698545.1 Gaiella sp.
GGCCCATCACCCATGGGTCGCGGCCCGGCAAGAGCCGGACGGAGGCCGAGGCCTGCGCGGCTTCGAGCTCATCGAGATCCTCACGCAGGAGGACCGTCCGCTCACCCTGGATCGTCACGGTGACGAGTCGGTCGCCCAACCCCTCGAGCCAACGTGTGATGGCCTTGCCCTTGACGCCGAGCCCCGGGCCAAACCAGGCCCGCACCCGCTCGCGTGTGGCGGGGCCGTAGATGCGTAGGTACGCCTGCACCACCCGAGGGCCGGCTTCCTCGACGTCGGGGATGCCGCCCCAACCCGGAACGGCGTCGAGGCGCAGGAAGGTGGCCTCGCCGTCGCGGCCCGGTCCGAGCCCCATGTCGCCCTGCCAAGTCAGCGGCTTGAGCAGCGTGTCGTTGCCCCCGGCGACGTGGCCGCGCAGGTGCCGGTAGCGACTGCTCCGACCCAGCGCCGCCGCCAGCTCACTGCGCGTCAGCGGGCCGTCTGCCAGCGCAGCGCGTACGTACTCCCGGAACCTCGGCCACTCCTCCGGTGCGAGCCCGTAGTAGCTCACCCAGCTCGGGAGCTCCCACATCTTGCTGGACGCCCGGAGCGCGAGGTGGTCGCCGGCATCCTGCGGCCTCAGATAGTGCGTCGCGCCCCGGAACAGGAACACCTTGACGAGCTTCTCGGCCTCCAGCGCGCGCGAGACGTCACCCGAGCGGCCGTCCTGACGCCGCATCCCGACCGCGAGCTCCGCCGCCGCGTCCGGCCAGGCGGGCACGGCACCGAGGCGGCCCACGACGTCCGGGACGGACGCCCGTCCCAAGGGGTCGAGCAGCTGCCGTCCTAGCCGCCACCCCAGCGCCTTCGACCAGGTCGGCGCCATGCTGCCGAGCGCCTCAGGCGTCGATCGGGACGTGACCCGGCTCGGCCGAGACGCCGGCGAGCCACGCCCGAATCGCCGGGTATGCGTCGAGCGAGAACCCGCCCTCGTGCGCGACGTGCGTGTACGCGTAGAGGGCGATGTCTGCGAGCGTGATCGTCTCGCCGACGAAGTAGCCGTCCGCGTCCGCGAGATGCCGTTCCATCGCGTCGAGCGCGCGGTAGCCGGCCTTCGTCCGCGCGCGGATCAGCTCGTCGTGCTTCTCCGCCTCACCGGAATAGGCGACCAGGAAGCGGACGACCGCGAGCGCGGGCTCGTGGCTGTACTGCTCGAAGAACATCCACTGGAGCACCTTCGCCCGCTCGTAAGGCTCGCCGGGCACGAACCGTGTCCCATCGCCGAAGTACCACAGGATCGCGCCGGACTCGGCGAGCGGCCGCCCGTCGTCGAGCACGAGCGTCGGGACGCGCAAGTCAGGGTTGAGGCCGCCGAGCAGCTCGGGGCGGTCGGAGCGGTCCACGACGTCGAGGTCACGCCGCTCGTACGGGATTCCGAGGTGCGCGAGCAGGAGGCGAACCTTGTAGCAGTTGCCGGAGATCGGAGAGTTGTAGAGCAGCATCGCCCCGATCCTCGCAGAGCGGCCCCACCGGCCGAAACCATCTAGGCGCGAGCCTGGCCGAGCGCGTTGGCGCACTCGTCGTCCGGCTGCGGCCCGACGTGCGGGATGACGGCGATGAGCAGCTCCCTGAGCATCCCGCTGCTCTCGGCGAACGTGCGGGCGACCTTCTGGGTCGTTCTCGCACCGACCCCCGCGATCCCGACGTCGTGGTCGGTGACGAGCGAGATGTTCGCGTAGCAGAGCTCGAGCTCTCGTGCGAGGTGCGACTCGGGATACGAGACCATGTTCACGAGGTCCCAGCCCATGGCGCGATACGAGACCGACTCGGCCGTGGTCGAGAAGCGCGGTCCCTGGATGACCACCGCGGTTCCTCCCCCCAGCACGGGAAATCCGCGGTCGCGGCCGACCCGGACGATCACCTCGCCCAGGTCGTCGCAGAACGGACGGGCCGAGCTGACGAGCACGGCTCCGGGCCCGTCGTAGTAGGTGTCGTCTCGGCCCCACGTCCGGTCGACGAACTGGTCGCACACGACCATGTCGCCGATGTCGAAGTCCAAGGACAGCGCGCCCGAGACGACCGGAGCGAGGATCCGGCGCACGCCGAGCTCTCGCAGCGCCCAGACGTTCGCGCGGGCCGGAAGCCTCGGAGGCGAGATCCCTCCTTCCTCCCCCCGGCGTGACAGGTACGCGACCCGCTTCCCGCCGACGTCGCCGACACAGACCGGCGCCGAGGGGAAGCCGTAAGGCGTGTCGACGACGAGCTCCTCGCCGTCGTCCAACGGCGAGATCTCGGGCATGGTTCCGATCACTCCGATCTCAGCTTCCGCCACCGCAGTCCTCCTCGATCTCCCCTCGTCCAGCGTACGACGTGTGGGAGAACCGGACAACACCCTTGCAGCCCGAACATAGGATCGCCCCGTGGAGGC
>DASSBV010000206.1:0-2416 GCA_035698545.1 Gaiella sp.
GGCGATTCGCCCACGCGGTGCTATCGTTCGGTTACCACATTTCACCGGTCAGGCGAAATGGGCGCGGGTCGCGCCCATTCGTGTTGTAAGGGGCGAAACCATGGCAACCGGCACATACGAGAGAGAGCGGGAGCTTCAGGCGGCGATCACGCCGCTCGTCGAGACGGCCCTGCCCGACGTGGAGGTGCTCGCGGTCGAGCTGCTCTCTCCCGCGCGGTTCTGCGTGTACGTCGACCGGCCCGAGGGCGTCGACTTCGCGCTGTGCGAGCGCGTCACGCGCCTTCTCGACGCGTACCGGGCGGACTGGACGATCGACGTCTCGTCGCCCGGCCCCGAGCGGCCGCTCCGCCGGCCCGAGCACTTCCGGCGGGCGATCGGCGGCACCGTGAAGCTGAAGACGGCCTCCGCGAAGCGTCTCCGCGGGACGCTCGTGGCGGCCGACGACGACGCCGTCACCGTCGCGGTGAACGGCTCGACGCTCGAGGTCCCGGTCGGCGAGATCGTCCGGGGAAACCTGATCGACGAGGGACGGGAGTCATGAGCCAGGAGATCATCGAAGGCATCCGCACGATCGAGCGGGAGAAGGGCATCGAGGCCGGGACGCTCGTCGCCGCTCTCGAGGACGCACTCCTCGCCGCCTACAAGAAGACCCCCGGCGCCGCCCGCCACGCGACAGTCGAGCTCGACGACGAGGGCGAGTTCCGGGTCTTCGCGCTCGACATCCCGTCGGACCTCGAGGCACGACTGCTCGAAGAGGCGCGCGAACGCGCGATCGACGAGCTCGAGCGCCTCGAGGAGGAGACCGGCGAGAAGCAGCACACGCTGATCGTCGACGACGAGCTCGACCTCGACTGGGAGCAGGTGCCGGACAACCTCGTCGACAAGTCGGACGCGACGCCGGACGACTTCGGCCGTATCGCTGCGATGACCGCGAAGCAGGTTATCCAGCAGCGGATCCGCGAAGCCGAGCGCGCGATGATGTACGAGGAGTACGTCGACCGCCAGGGCGAGGTTGTGACCGGCATCGTCCAGCAGGCGGGCGACCGCAACAACGTGCTCGTCGACCTCGGCAAGGTCGAGGCGCTGCTGCCTCGTTCCGAGCAGGTCGACGGCGAGCGCTACGAGCAGGGCTCGCGGATCAAGGCCGTGATCATCGAGGTGCGCTCCGGGACGAAGGGCCCGCAGGTGATCCTCTCGCGGCGCGCGCCGCAGTTGATCGAGGCGCTCTTCGAGCTCGAGGTGCCGGAGATCGCCGATGGACTCGTCGAGATCCGCGGCGTCGCCCGCGAGCCGGGCTACCGCTCGAAGATCGCGGTCGAGTCGCACGTTCAGGGTGTCGACCCGGTCGGTGCATGCGTTGGCCCGCGAGGCTCGCGCGTCCGCATGGTCGTCTCCGAGCTCCGGGGCGAGAAGATCGACATCATCCCGTGGAACACGGAGCCCGCCCGGTTCGTTGCGAAGGCGCTCTCGCCGGCCCGCGTCCGCGAGGTCTACATCGACGACGACAGCCGCGACGCGACCGTCGTCGTGCCCGACGACCAGCTCGCGCTCGCGATCGGCAAAGAGGGCCTCAACGCCCGTCTGGCCGCGCGCCTGACCGGCTGGAAGGTCGACATCAAGTCCGACACCGAGTTCGCGCAGCAGGAGGCAGAGGCCGCGTTCGCGGGCGACGACGACGGAGCCGGCGACTTCTCGGGTCGCTGCGCCGCGCTCCTCTCGAACGGGAAGCGCTGCCCGAACGCCGCGCTGCCGGGCACCCGCTACTGCGGCGTGCCCGCGCATCAGGCGCTCGCCGAGGACCCGACCGCCGCGGCGCGCGGCGCTGCCGTGCCGCTCGGCGGCGAGGGCGCCGTCGAGGACGCCGACGAGCTCGAGCCCGAAGCCGGCGGCGGCGTCGCGACGGAGGTCGCGGTCGCCGAGGCTGCGGTCGAGGAGGTCGAGGACGCGCTCGCGTCGGGTGAGCTCACCGCCGAAGAGGCAGCTGCTGCGGAGGGTGTCATCGCCGAGGCAGTCGAGGCCGCAGTCGCCGAGGACGGCGGCGAGGAGGCTCGCGACGACGCGTGATCGCACGACGCCGCTCAGGACATGTGTGGGATGTGGCCGGCGAGCCCCGCAGGAGGAGCTCGTGCGGTTCACGGAGGTCGACGGCGTGCTGAGCGAAGGGCGTACGGCGAGCGGCCGCGGCGCATACACGTGCCGCAACGCGGCGTGCTTCGAGCAGGCCGTGCGCCGTGGCGCGTTCCCGCGAGCGCTCGGGACTCCCCTGCACATCGAGCCGGAGCTCACGCGTCTCTACACTGAGGGGTCGCATGGCTGACGGACCGAACAGACCGAACCGCCCGATCCGCCCGCGCGGAGGGGGTCAGGGGGGCAGGCGCCGCCGTGTCGTGATCGAAGGAGGCTCCGCCCGCGGACG
>DASSBV010000207.1:0-4101 GCA_035698545.1 Gaiella sp.
GATCGAGAACGCGCAGAAGAAGGTCGAGGAGCAGAACTTCGTCTCGCGCAAGAACGTCCTCAAGTACGACGACGTGATGAACACGCAGCGGATGGTCATCTACGAGCAGCGTCGCGGCGTGCTCGAGGGCGAGGATCTCTCGGGCGAGCTGCGCGGCTGGATCGAGGAGGTCATCGCGGCGAACGTGGCGCAGTTCACGGACGCGGAGAGCACGGAGGACTGGGACCTCGACGGCCTTGTCGCGCAGATGCACGCGCTGTATGGCACCGACATGACCGTGGACGAGCTCCGCGAGGAGGTCGACGTCGACAGCCGCGAGGCGCTCACCGAGGAGTTCGTGGAGGACGCGCTCGACACCTACGCCGAGCGCGAGGAGGCGTTCGGGCCCGAGCTGATGCGCGAGATCGAGCGCTACGTGATCCTCCAGATCGTCGACACGCGCTGGCGGGAGCACCTCGAGTCGATGGACTACCTCCGCGAGGGCGTCCACCTCCGCGCGATGGCGCAGAAAGACCCGCTCGTCGAGTACCGCGGCGAGGGCCACGTGATGTTCGAGGAGCTCGGGCGCGCGATCCGCGAGGAGGTCGTCCTCACCGTCTTCCACGTCGAGATCCAGATGGACGAGGCGGAGCAGCAGCTCCAGCAGTCGCAGGCGCCGCAGCAGCTCGCCTACGAACACGAGAGCGCCCAGGGCGCCGAGGCGATCGCGGCCGCCGGCGGCGGTGCGGCGACCGCCCTCGCCGCACCCCCCGAGACAACCCCGCTGGGCGCGCCGAAGCCGGCCGTCAACGAGCACCGCGACATCGGCCGCAACGACCCGTGCTGGTGCGGATCGGGCAAGAAGTACAAGCGCTGCCACGGTGCGTGAGGTGGGGGAACCCGTGGTTCCCTCACCGGCCCCCTCCTTCTGCGCCGTTCACACATAGGCGTCGCCTGGCCTCCCGGCCGGCCAAGCCGGCCTCCGGCCGCGACGGCTCGTGCACGGACGATCCACGCGCGGCACCATGGTGTCCGACTTCGGTGTCCGACTTCAGTCGGACACCACCCTCAGTACGCCGCTCCTGGTGTTTGCTCTCTGGCGGCCACTGCTCGCGACAATGCCGTGTCGTTGGTGAGCGTCGCTGACGCGAAGACGGCACGATCCCGGCACCCATGCGTGACGCCTCTCGGGATAGCGTGACTCCAGGGGGCTCGCCGGCCCCCCTGGGGGGACGTGGGGGTCTCGCCGACGGGCGGAGAACCAGGCCGGAGCCCACAGCGGCGTCGTCTTCGCTGGCCGGGTCGCTGCGCGACCCTCCCTTCGCGAGCTCACCCTGGGTCGTCGCGGCGATCCTCGTCGGCGCGCTCGGTGCCTACGCCGCGATCGCCGCCGACGTGGTCGAGGGCGGGCGCCTCTCTGCGGTCGACGAGGACCTCTCGGAGTGGGTCGCGCGCTCCATGCCGAGTGTTGCGGAGTGGATCGCGCGTGTGCTCTCGTGGATCGGCGGCTGGATCGGCGTGACGATCATCGTCGTCGCGGCCCTCGTCTGGCTGCTCCGCCACGGCGAAACCGCGCTCGGAGTACTGCTGCTCGTGGTCGTCCTCGGAGGCCAGCTGCTCAACTCGCTGGCAAAGGACGGGTACGACCGGCCCAGGCCGACGGCAGGAAGCCCGATCGACCTGCCCTCGTCGTCCTCGTTCCCGAGCGGCCACGCGATGACCGGAATCGCGGTCTTCGGTCTCCTCGGGCTGATCCTCTCACGCGAACTCGCCTCCGGCCGTGGCCGCACGGCGGCGGTGATCGCCGGGTTCGCGCTCGGCGCGCTGATCGGCGCAAGCCGGGTCGTGCTGAACGTCCACTTCCTCACGGACGTACTCGGAGGCGCCGCGCTCGGGCTCGCGTGGCTCGCCGCCTGCCTGCTCGCCTGCATTGTCATCGGCGGCCGTCGGCGTCGGTACGCTGAGCCGTCATGACGGACGTCGCGGACACTCCGATCGCCGACCAGCTCGCGGAGCTCGGGGCCCAGCTCGACTGGGTCCGTGACTACCTTTGACCCCGACACGCTGACAACCCGCGCCGCGGAGCTCGAGAGTGCGATGGGCGCGCCTGGGTTCTGGGACGACCCCGGCGAGGCGGCTCGTGTCTCGACCCAGCATTCCCGCGTCACGCGGCAGCTCGAACGCTACGAGAGCCTTCGGCACGAGCTCGACGACGCCCGTGAGCTGCTCGAGCTCGACCCCGAGCTCGAGAGCGAGGTCGCGGAGCAGATCGCGCCGGTTCGCGACGACCTCGCACGCCTGCGCGAAGAGGCGCTCTTCAACGGCGAGTACGACCAGGGCGATGCGGTCGTCACGGTCACGGCGGGCACGGGCGGCACAGACGCGCAGGACTGGGCCGAGATGCTGCTGCGGATGTATCTCCGCTGGACGGCCGATCGCGGGTTCCAGACGGAGATCGTCGAGGCGTCGCCCGGCGAGGAGGCGGGCCTCAAGTCGGCCACGTTGACCGTCCGCGGCGAGAACGCCTACGGCCTGTTCAAGGCCGAGCGCGGCGTGCACCGCCTCGTGCGGCACTCACCGTTCGACTCCGCCCATCGCAGGCACACCGCGTTCGCACAGGTGGTCGTCGCGCCGCTCTTGCCCGACAGCGACGAGGTCGAGATCGACGAGAGCGACCTGCGGATCGACACGTACCGGGCGAGCGGCGCGGGCGGACAGCACGTGAACAAGACCGACTCGGCCGTGCGAATCACGCACCTGCCGACCGGGATCGTCGTTCAGTGCCAGAACGAGCGCTCCCAGACGTCGAACAAGCAGACCGCGATGCGGATCCTCCGCTCTCGGCTCGCCGAGCTGCGCGAGGAGGAGCGCGAGGCAGAGCTCGCCCGCGAGCGGGGGGCCAAGGTCGACGTCGGCTTCGGCAGCCAGATCCGCTCCTACGTCCTCCACCCGTACCAGATGGTCAAGGACCACCGCACGGACCACGAGACGGGGAACGCGCAGGCGGTGCTCGACGGCGGCCTCGATGACTTCGTGCAGGCCTACCTGCTCGCCCGCGCCGCCGGCAAGGCATAGGTCGTCAACCACTCCGCACGACAGGAAAGAGACTCCGCACGACGGGAAAGAGGCAGTGCGGCCGCGAGAGCGGACGCCTTCAGGGTGTGCCCGCCGAAGGCGGGATCGAGCGGCGGAAATTCGCTCCCGCGGATTTCCGCTTCGCGAGTGCTGTCGCAGGACTCGGCTACAATCGAGCGAACCAGATCCGGAGCGGCCAACGGGGAGGAGGCCGCGTCGAATGCTCTCGCCCGGTGAATGGACGACCTACTCACACCCGTCGCTGACACAGCCGCTGCCGTCGTAGACGCGCCCGAGGCGCGTACCAACGGGGCCGCCAAGTCGGGGTCGACGATGATCGTGTTCGAGGACGTCCGCAAGGTCTACGACCCGGACGTTGTCGCCCTCGATGGTGCGTCGTTCGTGATCGAGAAGGGCGAGTTCGTCTTCGTCGTCGGCCCGTCCGGATCGGGCAAGTCGACGATCATCAGGCTGCTCCTGAAGGAGCTCGAGCCCACCCGCGGGCGCATACTGGTCGGCGGCCGAGACCTGACGCGGCTCAAGCGCTCGAAGGTGCCGCTCCTGCGTCGCAACGTCGGCTGCGTGTTCCAGGACTTCAAGCTGCTCCGCGACCGCTCGGCGGCCGAGAACATCGCGTATGCCCTGCGCGTCCAGGGCGAGCCAAACGCGTCGATCCGCAAGAAGGTACCCGAGGTCCTCGCTCTCGTCGGCCTTGCGCACAAGGCGAGCTCACGGCCGGACGAGCTGTCGGGCGGAGAGCAGCAGCGCGTCTCGATCGCCCGCGCCGTCGTCAACCACCCGCCGCTCCTGATCTGCGACGAGCCGACGGGCAACCTCGACCCGGACACGTCGGTCGGGATCATGCAGCTCCTCCACCGGATCAACACGGCCGGGACGACGATCCTGATGGTCACCCACGACCGCGAGATGGTCGACAAGATGCGCAAGCGCGTGATCGCGCTCGGCGACGGGAAGATCGTCCGGGACGAGCGTCGCGGCGGCTACGAGACCGAGTGATCGAGTGACCCGCTTCAAGCTCGTGACCTC
>DASSBV010000208.1:0-8110 GCA_035698545.1 Gaiella sp.
CGCGACGCGCGCGGGCATCACGGTCTCGAAGAACGACATCGTGATCCCGCCCTCGAAGGAGGAGATCCTCGCGCGCTACGAGGAGGAGGTCGCGAAGGTCGAGCGCGAGTACGAGCGCGGCCTCATGACCGAGGAGGAGCGGAAGGAGCGCGTCGTCGCGGTCTGGACGGAGGCCACCGACGAGGTCGCCGACGCGATGAAGGCCAACCTGCGCCAGACGAACTCCATCTTCATGATGGCCAATTCCGGCGCCCGCGGCTCCTTCAACCAGATCCGCCAGCTCGCCGGGATGCGTGGCCTCATGGCCAACCCGAAGGGCGAGATCATCGAGCGCCCGATCAAGGCGAACTTCATGGAGGGCCTCTCCGTCCTCGAGTACTTCATCTCGACGCACGGCGCCCGCAAGGGGCTCGCCGACACGGCGCTCCGCACGGCGGACTCGGGGTACCTCACCCGGCGGCTCGTCGACGTCTCGCAGGACGTGATCATCCGCGAGGACGACTGCGGCACCGAGGACCACGTGGAGCTGCCGGTCATCCTCGACGGCCAGCCGAACCTCAATGCCGCGGGCCGCGTGGTCGCGGTGGACATGCACAAGCCGCTCCGCGACGGCAAGCCCGGCAAGACGGTGCTCGCCGAGAAGGGCGAGCTCCTGACGAAGCCGCGGCTCCTGGAGATCGCCGAGCAGCTCGACGAGCACACCCAGGAGGCCACGCTGCCGGTCCGCACGGTGCTCAAGTGCCGGAGCGAGGTCGGTGTCTGCCGGGCGTGCTACGGGACCTTCCTCGCCACCGGCGACATGTGCGAGATCGGCGACGCCGTCGGCATCGTCGCGGCCCAGTCGATCGGCGAGCCGGGCACCCAGCTCACGATGCGCACGTTCCACACGGGCGGCGTCGCGGGCGCGGACATCACGCACGGCCTCCCGCGCGTCGTCGAGATCTTCGAGGCGCGCAACCCGAAGGGCGCGGCGACGCTCGCCGAGTTCGGCGGGAGGATCTCCGTCGAGGAGCAGGAGCGGACGACGGTTGTCACCGTGACACCGTCCGAGCTGGACGCGGATGGCGAGCCACTGCCGGTCAAGGAGTACGCGTTCCCGCGCCGCACGCGGCTGCTGGTCCAGCCAGGCGGAACGATCGAGCAGGGCGACCCGCTCAACGAGGGCTCGCTCAACCCGACCGAGCTGCTCGACCTGCACACCCGCGCGGGGCGGGGCTCGACCCCGACCGAGCAGTACCTCGTCGGCGAGGTACAGAAGGTCTACAAGTCGCAGGGCGTCGACATCCACGACAAGCACATCGAGCTCATCGTCCGCCAGATGATGAAGAAGGTGCGCGTCGAGACCCCCGGCGACACGGAGCTCCTTCCCGGCCAGCTCGTCGACCGGGTCGTGCTCGAGCGGGCGAACGAGGCCGCGCGGAGCGCGAAGGGCGAGAAGGCGACCTTCGAGCCGCTGATCCTCGGGATCACCAAGGCCTCGCTCGCGACAGAGTCGTTCCTCTCGGCCGCCTCCTTCCAGGAGACGACGAAGGTCCTGACGGACGCCGCGATCGAGGGCAAGGTCGACCGCTTGCTCGGCCTGAAGGAGAACGTGATCATCGGAAAGCTGATCCCGGCGGCCACGGGTCTCAAGAAGTACCGCGGTATCGACATCGAGCCGACCGAGCCGCTGCCCGCCGCCATGTTCGGCGGTGGCACAGAAGCCGAGCTGTTGGCCGCCCTCGAAGAGATCGGGGACGGCGACGGGCTCGACCTCTCGGCGCTCGGGCTCGACTACGACGCCGACCTGCCGGAGCTCCCGGAGCTGCCCGAGCTTCCTGATGCCGGCGTCCCCGAGGACGAGGCCTAGGACTCCCGGTCCGGGCCGGCAGTCGCCGGTCCGGACCGCATCCTCGACTCCGCCGAAGGCGGTGCCTCGAGGAGTCGCGCCACGAGCTCGGCCGGCGTCTCTCCTTGCTCTCGCTCCCACTCGACCGCGTGGCCGCTCGACGGCGTACGTGATTCGATCTGCGCGACGGCCCCGAGCCCCTCGGCGCGCCCGAGGCCGGGGAGGGTGAAAGCGGCCGCGCTCGGCCCGACGGCGTAGGCCCGCCGGCCGGAAACGTCGCGGACCGCCTCGACGAGCGCGTCACCGGTCGTCGAGCCCGAGACACGGACCAGCGCGACCGTGAGCCGCGTCGAGCCTGCCCGTGCGCGCTCGATCTCCGCCGAGACAGCTTCGAGCAGGGCAGCCCGTCCCGGGAGTCGCTCCGCCACGAGCGCAGCGGGGCTCTCGGGCACGGCTGCGGCCGACGGCTCGAACGGCGGAAACGCCGGGGCGCGCACCTCGCCGAGCGACTGCTCGAGCCGCTCCGCGAGGCGCCCGACCGCCTCTGCCCGCCGTCTCTCGCGTGCTACCGCCCGGCGCCGGACGACGAGACCCGCGACGAGGAGCAGGAGCGCTGCTCCGAGCAGCGCGAGCAGCCAGACGGTCATGCGCGCCGATCACCGCCGCGCCGACCCGTCATCCCCGTCTGGTGGCGTCTCCCGTGGATGCGTGGAGCACGAGCGTCTCACGGGTGGGCTCCCGACCCGTGTCGAGCGAGATCGTGCCGCCACCATTGGCCTTCGCCTGCTGGAGCGCTCCGTCGGCACGCGCCGCGAACGACGCCCCGTCGTCGCGCGTCACGAGCTCGGCGATCCCACCCGAGAGCGACACGACCTCGCCCTGCACGATCGGGTTCTCGACGAGGTCCTCGCAGACGCTCTCGTACAGCTCGCGGGCCTGCGGCGCCTCCGACCCGGGTCGCAGGACAGCGAAGCGCCCGCCGCCGAGCCGAAAGGTGTAGTCGAGGTGGTGAATCGCGCCCTGCAGGCGCTTCGCGAGCTCGAGCAGCATGCTGTCCGCCCCGGTCAGACCGAGCCGCGCGTTGAGAGTCGTCAGCCGGTCGACGTCGACGACGAGCAGTGAGAGGGGATGCCCGGCCAGCCGGGCCCGAACGATCTCGCGCTCGAGCACCGCGCCGAACGACTGCCGGTCGAGGAGGTTCGTGAGGACGTCGATCTCGGGGACCACGTCGGGCTCGCGCAGGTTGAGCGCGCGCGTGACGGGCGAGCGGGCGACGCGGACGACCCCGTCGAGGGAGTCGACGTCCTCCTCGCTGAAATGTCGCCCCTTCTCGCGGGTGAGCACGCCGAGGAGGCTCTGTGCGTCGCCCTCGTCCAGGAGCGGTACCACGAGACCGCCGCGAACCGGCGGCGAGCCGTCGGGCGCCGGGAGGTCGCCGGCAAATGCCACCTCGATCGCCCGTGCGCCGCGGTAGTCGGGGAAGCCCATCCGCGCGATGTGGTTCGTCTCCGACTCGGAGAGCCCGACCGTGGCGACGATCGGCGTCCCTGTGCCACCGGTCACGAGCGCGATCGCACCGTCTGCCCGTGTGCGCTCGCGCGCGAGCTCGAGCGCTCGCATCATCGGCTCGGGGTCGTCCTCGAGCGCGGGAGTGGCCAGAGCAGGTGGCGCCTGGAACGCGGCGATCGCGTCGTTTAGCGTCTGCGCGAACGTCCCGAGCCGCTCGTCGTAGCGTCGCAGCATCGTCACGGTGATCTCCGCCTGCCGCGTGAGGAGGCGGCGGATCGCGAGGACGAAGAGGAGAAGCGAGACGGCGGCGAGCGCCACCGCCGCGATGGCCAGCTCCGTGGTCGTCACGCTCACGCCGGGCGTGCCTCCATCGAGGTAACCCTACAGAGGGGTGTGGCTGGACAGAGCTTCGCGGAGAGGGCCGTCGGACGCCGGGGCTATCCTCGCCGCGTGGCCGAGTCGTCCGCCCAGCTCGTGAGCTTCGCCGAGCGCGCGCCGCTCGAGGCGACGCCGGCGGCGCCCTTGACCCTCGAGCCCATCGAGCTGCCTCGCGCACGGCGTCCAGGCTGGCCGATGCTTGCCTCACTCGCAATGGCGACGGGGCTCGTCGCCCTCGCGCTCGGCGCGTGGGCGATCGTCTCGGGCTCGGACGAGGAGACGGCCGGTCTCGACGGCGCGCAGCTCGATCGCGCTCTTTCACTCCTCACCGCCCCGAGCGCGGAGCGAGTCGCGCTCAGCGGCTCGGTCGGACGGATCGTGCTCGTCGCCGATCGCGACGGCACGGCGCTCCTCTCCTTGACCGGGCTCGGCGCTGCGCCGGACGGCTACGACTACGAGGCGTGGGTCGTCCCGCGGGGCTCCGCCACGCCGCACCCGGCGGGGACGTTCGCCGGAACGGAGCGGGTGGTGCTCCTCTCCCGGGCCGCGCCTCCGGGGTCGCGCGTCGGGGTGACGCTCGAGGCAGACGGCGGCAGCGAGCGCCCCACGAGGCCGCTGCGCCTCGTCGCCGAGCGCGCCTAGTCGGCCGCGCGTGACGCGCGCGGTGGCTCGCATTACGGTGTGAGCGCGTCACATGCGACCGATCACCGCCCTGAAGATCGGCGTATCAGTTGCCGTCGGCGTGCTCGCGATCTACGGCGTGATGATCCTCGCCGCGATCGACTCCCTGAAGGACTCGCCGTTCGACCCGCCGCCGGTCGCGCCGCTCGGACGGGCCGCGACGTTCGAGGCCGACGGGATCCTCGAGACGGAGTCCGGCTACGTCGTCGCGGGAGTGGTCGGCACGTCCGACCCGCACCGCAGAGCGCCGTGCAGCGGCCGGTTCGCGCTCGTCTTCCTCGACGCGCAGGGACGCGCGGAGCGGGCAACGGTCCTGTCCGGTATCGAGACCTCCCGTTATTGCGCGGACCGGGTAGACGACTTTCTCCCGGCGCCGGGTCGAGGCTGGATCCTGGCCGGCACCGGAGTTCGGGACGGCGGACCGGCGGCGCTCTTCGGGGGCAGATCGACCGATTTCCAGACCGTCACACTCCGCCTCGACGAAAGCGGGGCGCTGATGGAGAGCTTCGGCGAGGACGGCCTCGTCGAGGACCACCAAGCGGCGGGAGTCCTCGATGGAGCGACGTTCACGACCCGCCTCCGGCGCATGACCGAGAGCGGGGAGGTGCGCGACGACCTCGTCGTGGGGGAGGCTGCTTACGAGTTCTGGCGTGCGTTCGAGGTGGAGCGGGGGTTTCTGGTGGCGGTCGCGTCCGGACCGGGCGTCACGTGGCAGGCATTCGAGCGCGACGACCCGTTGGTGCCGAGGTATCACGCGCTCCCGGGCGCCACCGCCGCTACCACCAATACCTTGCCGCTCGAAGCAGACCTTGGCATCGGCGACACGCTGTTACGCGACCGTGTCCTGTACGTCGCCGTGCGCGACCGAGGCGGGACGCGCGTCAACGCCGTCGACCCGCGCCGCGTGCGGGTCGTTTTCGGGTTCAACGGAACCGGAGCTGTTCGCCTCCCCGGGTACGTGACCTCGGAGAGGCTGCTCGCAGCCGGCCCGGACGGCTTCGAGGTCGCAACGACCGCGATCGACCGTGGCCACCACGGTGACCGTCTCCAGGTCTTGCGCTTCGGCGCCGACGGTGCCGCAGACTCGAGCTTCGGTGGGCGCGTCAAGCGCAAGGGACGCGACGTTCTCCTGGATCCCGGGCTCGACGACGCCGTGCTGGACGAGGCAGGACGTACTCTCGTGCTCGGCGGCTCCACCCTGGTGCGGCTGACGGCGTTCGGGAAGATCGATCCCACCTTCGGCAGGGACGGCATCACCCGGCTACGTCAGGTCCCCGTCTGCGAGCTGTCACCCGCCGCACGCACGGATCCATGCCGCGGCGCGTAACGGCGCTACTCCGACGCAGTCGTCGCGCGATCCTTGCCGTGGTCCTTCGAGCGGCGCAGGGCGGAGTCGGCGCGCTCGAAGAGGCCCGCGGCCGTTTCCCCGTGGCGCAGCTCGGCGATCCCTGCCGAGAGCCGCACCTGATGTCCGCCGGGCATCGGCATGTTCGCTACGCCGTCGCGCATGCGGTCGAACAGCTGTGACGCGTCCTCCTCGGTCGACTCGGGCATCACGACCGCGAACTCGTCCCCGCCGACGCGGCAGCCGATGTCGACCGACCGGATCTCGTTGCGTAGCTGCTCGGCGACCTGGGCGAGGACCGCGTCGCCGGCGAGGTGGCCGAGTCGGTCGTTGACCGACTTGAAGTCGTCGAGGTCGAGGATCAGGAGCGCGAGCCGCCGGTCGTAGCGCTGCGCGCGGAGCGCCTCGCGACGGAGCATCTCGTGGAAGTAGCGCTGGTTGAAGAACCCGGTGAGCGCGTCGGTCTCCGCGAGCTGCCGGGCCTCGCGGTAGCGCCGCGCGTTCTCGATCGCCGGGATGCACGTCTCGGCGATCTGCTCGATCGCGTTGATCCGGTCCGGCGACGGCTCGTAGCCGGGTGTGCGCCAGAACAGCGCCAGGCTCCCGAGCTGGTTTCCCTCGCGTCCGACGAGTGCCAGGAACAGGCCACCACGAATCAGGTGCGTCTCGGCCGCATCCGCCGCGCCGTAGCGGTAGCTGACCGTGATGGGCCCGGCAGGGAGCACGCCGCCTGCGCCGGAGGAGGGCGGGTGCGCCGCCTCTTCGGGGGTCATGCCCCTCGTCGCGGTCGCCGACGGCCCGTTTTGCTCGTCGAGAGAGACCATCGCCGCGTCGAAGCCGGGTACCTCGAGCGCCGCATCGAGCACCCGGTCGAGGAGCTCGTCGAACTCGATCGAGGTTCCGAGGTCGCTCAGGAACCGGTTGCGGCGGCTCTCGCGCTCCGCTCGCTCGAGCGCCTGGGAAAGGTCACGACCGAGGTCGTCCATGCGGGTGCGCATGTCGTCGACCGCCCGTGCGAGCCGATCGTCGCGCTCGGTGGGCTCGCTTCGGCGGCGGATGATCTCGAGCGCGGTGATACCGAGCCCCAAAAGAGCCGTCGCCGCGATGATCGTGGTGATCGTTCCGCTCGAGATGTCCGTTCCCCCACCTTCCCCGCACCGCACTGTAGTGAGGGATTCGCGGTTCGGCCATACCTGCTCCGCGACTCGTCGACTTCGCCCCGCGATCCTGTGCCGACCCCCGTCGACGACCGTCCGAGGGACGACGCGCGACTCGGGTTTCGGCTACCATTGCCGATCCCGGGCGGCAGGACAGGACGTCTGCCGGCCCTTTCTCTGCGAGAAAAGCCACGACCCAGTCCCGAGGAGCAGCGTGCCCACCGTCAACCAGCTCGTCCGCAAGGGACGCAAGGTCCCGAAGACGAAGGTGAAGACTCCCGCCCTTCGTGGCGCACCCCAGAAGCGGGGCGTGTGCACGCGTGTCTACACGACGACCCCCAAGAAGCCGAACTCCGCACTGCGCAAGGTGGCGCGCGTGAAGTTGACGAACCAGATGGAGGTCGGCGCCTACATCCCGGGCGAGGGGCACAACCTCCAGGAGCACTCGGTCGTGCTGATCCGCGGCGGCCGCGTCAAGGACCTCCCGGGGTTCCGCTACAAGGTGATTCGCGGCGGCCTCGACACCTCCGGCGTCTCCGAGCGCCGTCAGGGCCGCTCGAAGTACGGCGCGAAGAAGGGGTCCTGACCACATGCCGCGCCGCGCCCAGATCCAGCCGCGCACGCAAGAGGCCGATCCCGTCTACGGGTCGGTGCTCGTGACGCAGCTCGTCAACCGGGTGATGCTCGACGGGAAGAAGTCGGTCGCCGAGGGGATCGTCTACGACGCGCTCGAGCAGGTGGCCGACAAGACCGGCAAGCCCGCGCTCGAGGCGCTCGAGGCGGCCGTCAAATCGGTGACGCCGGTGCTCGAGGTCCGCTCGCGCCGCGTCGGCGGGGCGAACTACCAGGTTCCGGTCGAGGTGCCGTCGCCGCGCGGCCGCACGCTCGCGCTCCGCTACCTCGTCACGTACGCGCGCGAGCGTCGCGAGAAGGGGATGGAGTCGAAGCTCGCGGCAGAGCTCTCCGACGCGATCAACCAGCAGGGCGGCGCGTTCAAGCGCAAGGACGACATGTACCGGATGGCGCAGGCCAACAAGGCCTTCGCGCACTACCGGTGGTAAGGCAGAGGATAGTGCCCCTTCAAGCAACATCCACCCTGTCCCTCGCGGCTGCAAAGCGGCGCCATGCGTCGTCCTCAGTCGCGCCCATACCATCCGGTATGGGCGCTCCCTGCGTCCTAGCCTGGCTTGCTTTTCGCGCGCGAGGCACAGG
>DASSBV010000209.1:0-7503 GCA_035698545.1 Gaiella sp.
GCGATGCCGCGCCAGATCGTCTCGAGCAGGTCCTCCGCGTAGTGCTCGGTGATCGGCGGCAGGCCGACCCGAAGGACGCGCACGAAGGGGGGAGCCGCGAGCAGGTCGGCGATGTGCTCCACGTCGGCGTCGCGTCGGAGGGCTCCGCGCTCCGCCGCCCGGCGGAGGATCCCGACGAGCGCCTCGTAGCGTGGCTGGACGACCCGCTCGGCATACATCCGCGCGAACGCGGGGTTGGCCTGGACCTCGCCGAGCACGGCCGGGAGGATCCTTCCGTAGAGAGGATCGCCGAAGACCCGCACGAAGTCGCGGATCCAGTCGAGGAGCAGCGCGTGGAGGTCTTCTCGGTCATGGAGCTCGATGCGGACTACCAGCTTCTGGAGCGCATCGGCGATCAGCTCCTCCTTCGACGACCAGCGGCGGTAGATGGTGTTCCGGCCGACACCGGCGCGCGCGGCGATCGCCTCGATCGTGGTCGCCTTGAATCCCCGTTCGGCGAGGAGCTCGAGGGCCGCATCGAGGATGTCGGTGCTGGCGGAGGCCCGTCGTGGCCGGCCGCGCGAACGGGCTTGGGGAGAGCGAACGGCCATTTGCGGAACGTACCAGTCTCGGAATACAATCTCCACGACGGACACATTGGGTCTCGTAACGCATCGCAAGGAGCTGTGTGATGTACGCGAGGGCAGTCGACGACGCAGCTGAGCGCCTCCGCACGCTGCGGCAGGAGGAGTGCGGGAACCTCGGTCTCGCGGCCCTCGCGCTCGGGCTCGCAGTCGCCGTCACCCAGGTCCACCCCCAGCTGGCGCTTCCGCTCTTCGTCGGCGGCCTCGCCGTCGGGGCGATCGGGCTCCGGGCCGTCGTGCTCCGCTGGGACCTCCTCGAGAGACTCGCAGGCGAGCAAGACGCGCTCGTGATTCCCGAGGTGCTGGCGTATGCGAGCCGGGAGGCGACGATCGATCGGCGCCGGACCTTTGCGGCAATGCTCCGCCGCGACCTGCGAGAGCCGGGGCGGGCCGGCGACGTGCGGCTCGTCGCGGTGGCCGACGAGCTCGAGGCGCTCGCATCCGAGCTCGAGGACGACGGCCTCGCGCTCGATCCCGTCGCGGCCGTCGCGTGCGTCAGGCTGTTGAGCGACATACCCCACAGCCCGCTCCTCAACCCTGCGGCGCCCGTGGCCGAGCTACGCTCGCGGATCCTCCAGATCCGTTCCGGGTTCGAGCCGAGCCTGACCGGCGCTCGCGACTGACTCAGGCGCCCGTCGCGCCTCGCCCGGCGGTGACACCCGCGTCGGGGCGACCGACGCGCGCCGTGCCGTCGGTCGTCCCGCCGGTGAGCCGCGACTTGCGCCACGGCACGACGACCTCGCGGACGACGATGTCGACGATCGCCGCTGCCGGGACGGCGACGAACGCCCCCGCCGCGCCTCCGAGGCTCGCGCCGACGAGGACGGCGACGAACACGAGTAGCGGGTGGATGTCGAGCTGGTCGCCCTCGACGACCGGCGAGATCACGTAGCCCTTCAGGTTCTCGATCACGACCGAGGCGACGAGCGTCAGCACGAACGTGCGCGGGCTGTCGAGCGCCGCGATCGCGAGCAGTGGGATCCGGGCGAGCCACGGCCCGGCGCGGGGGATCAGCTCGCCGAACGCGACCACGATCGAGAGCGGTACGGCGAAGGGGACGCCGATGACGAGCAGAGCGAGGTACATGAGGACCCCGACGATCGTCATCACGATCGCCTTCGCCCGGAGGTAGACGCCGATGCGCGACCACGTGCGGTCGAGGATCGAGGCAACCTCGTCGCGACGGGTGGGTTGGACCAGCGAGAGCACGAAGCCCCGAATTCGCACGCGGCTCGTGACGAGGAGCAGCGAGATCACGAACACGCTGAGCAGGTCGAGGAATAGCGAGAACAGGTCGGCGGGAAGCGCGGCGGCACGGTCGCCGGCGCGGTCGAGGATCGCGCTGCCGAGACGTGAGATCTGCTCGTCGAAGGGCGGCAGCGCCGGGAAGTCCGCACGGAGGTTCCCGTACGCCTCGCGGACGCCCCGGTAGCGGTCGGCGTACTCCGGCGCCTTGTCGGCGAACTCGGCGACCTGCCCGAGCAGCGGCGGCACGACGAGCCAGCCGATGCCGACGAGCAGCGCGAACACGAGGAGATAGATCAGGACGGCGGCAAGGCCACGCGGCACGCGAAGACGTTCGTGGAGCCACTCGCTCGGGCCGGTCAGGGCGGCGGCGAAGAGGATGCTGATGAACAGGATCAGCAGGACGTGCCGCAGCATGTACAGCACGAGAATCGCGACGATCGTGAACACCGCGAAGAGCAGGCCGACGTAGATCGGCATCGCCCGGTCGACCACCGAGTCGCGCCGTGCAGCCGGAGCGGCCATGGAGGGGTGCTTACCCGCCGCGGCTCCCCCGGGAAACGGGGCGGCCGGGGGCGCCCTGCTCGTACCCGCTCGACGTCGAGGCCGCGGACGTCGCCGTTATCTGGAGCGGGTTATGATCGCGCGCGTGACGACGGTCGTCGAGGAGCTCCAGGCAGTCAAGCTCTTCGGCGGGCTCAGCCAGCGTCAGCTCCGCCAGCTCGCGCGCCTCGTCAAAGAGCGGTCGTATCGCCCGGGGGTGACGATCGTCGAGGAGGGGACGATGAGCGGCGTTTGCTTCTTCATCGTCGCCGAGGGCCAGGGGTCCGTCAGCGTCGACGGACAGGAGGTCGCGCGGATCGGGCCCGGCGACCACTTCGGGGAGCTCGCGCTGATCAACGAAGACGCGCGCACGGCGTCGGTCACGGCGGTCACGCGCCTGCGCTGCCACGTGATCGCGTTCTGGGACTTCCGCAAGTTCGCCCGCGACAACCCAGACGTCGCCTGGCGCCTGCTCCAGCACGTCGCGGCGCTTCTCGTCGCAGAGCGCACGCGGAACGTCCGCGCATCGCTCGCCCTCGCCTGAGGCGAAGGCGGGGTAGAGCGTTTCCCGAGGCGCCCGACCGCCGTCGGACGCCTCGGGGCCCCCTCTCGAACCGAGCTGCTGCGCTCAGGCGCCCGCGTGCGCCGGCTCGTGACCGCGCCGCGCCCAAAAGGCGAGGGCGGCCACCGCGCCTGCCGCGAGGCCAAGGCCGGCGAGCAGGCCGCGGCGGCGCTTGTGACCGGTGGCCGCCTCGACCTTGTGCTCGAGGCGTCGCCGAGCAACGCGGTAGACGATCCACCCGAGGAGTGCGTTTCGCTTTGTGAAGATGTGCATACCGCCGGTCTACCCGATGGTCGGCGAGGGGAAACGACTGCGCCGCCCGGCCGCGTGACCGTGGTTGACTGGGCCGGGTGACGCCCAAGGGGCTCGAGCAGCGACGGGCCCGTGAGGGGCAGCTTGCGATCGTTCTCGCGGCGATCGCCTGGTCGACCGCCGGGCTCGCGCAACGACAGCTCGACGCGACACCTGTGACTCAGGTGGCAGGCCGCGCCGCGTTCGCGGCGGTTGCGCTGTTCGCCCTCGTCCTCGTGACGGAGCGCTCGCGGACGCGTCGCGCCTTTGCCGAGATGGGGCGCTGGGGGATCGCGATGACGCTGTTCCTGGGTATCTCGTCGGGCGTCTTCCTCCTCTCGCTGAACTACACCTCGGTCGCGAACGTCCTGTTCATGCAGGCGGCAGCGCCGATGATGGCGGCGCTCCTCGGCTGGTTGTTCCTGCGCGAGGGGATCGACGGCCGGACGTGGATCTCACTTCTGCTCGCAGGCGCAGGGGTCGTGCTGATGGCCGCAGGCTCGGTCGAGGCGGGCGCGGCGGCGATCCTCCTGCCGCTCCTGATGACGGCCGCGTTCGCCGCCGTGATCGTCATCGCGCGGCACCGGCGCGAGGTCTCGATGATGCCCGCGACCTGCGCCTCGCAGGCACTCGTGGTGGCCGTCTGCCTTCCGTTCGTCCAACTCGGTTCGGTCGGCGACGGGGATTGGCTCGTCCTCGCCGCGCTCGGGATCGGCCAGATGGGCGTCGGCCTGGCGCTCCTCACCGTCGGCGCGCGGCTCATCCCGCCGGCGCAGGTCGCGGTGATCTCCCTCCTCGAGATCGTCCTCGGCCCGCTGTGGGTCTGGCTCGCCTATGACGAGCGGCCCACTGTTGCCACCGTCGCCGGCGGCGCGGTCGTCGTCGCCGCGGTCGTCGTGCAGGCTTGGCGACCGTGGCCACCGGAGCGCGTGCGAGCGGCGTCCCTGCCCGAGTCAGTGCCCGAGGCCCACGTTTAGTGCCCCTTCAGGCAATGCGATCCAGGTCCCTCGCGCGCGATGAGCAGCGCCATGCGTCGTCCTCGGTCGCCCCGATACCTTCTGGTATCGAGGCTTCCTGCGTCCTAGCCTGGCTTGCTCCCCGCACCCCGAGGAACGAGGCAGCATCACCTGAAGGGGCACTACCGTCGCGCGCGACTGGTTCGACGGGGCTGCGAAGGACCCTTCGCGCGGCGCTCGGCCAGGAGCTCGAGCGCGCGCTCGAGCGTCAACCCCTCGACGTCGTCGCCCTTGCGCAGGCTCGCATTCGTCTCGCCGTCCGTGACATATGGGCCGAATCGGCCGTCCTTCACGACGAGCGCCTTGCCTGAGGAGGGGTCGGGGCCCAGTTCCTTGAGTGGCGGCTTCGGAGCGCCTCGCCCGCGCCGCTCCTTCGGCTTCGCGAGGAGCTCCTCGGCCTCGTCGACGGTGAGCGTCAGAAGCTGCTCTTCGGAGTCGAGCGATCGCGTCTCGGAGCCCTTCTTCACGAACGGGCCGTAGCGGCCGTTCGAGACGACGATCTCCTCACCGTCCTTGCCCTCCAGGCTCCGTGGGAGCGTCAGGAGGCGAATCGCATCCTCCAACGCCACGGTGTCGAGGCTCATCGACGAGAAGAGGGACGCCGTACGCGGCTTGCCGTTCTCGCCGTCGGGCAGCACCTCGGTCACGTAGGGGCCGTATCTCCCGTCCCGCGCGACGATCTCCCGGCCGGTCTCCGGGTGCGTCCCGAGCGCTCGCTCGTCGCCGGCCGGCCGCGCGAGGAGCTCGGCGGCCCGCTCCGCGGTCAACTCGTCGGGCGCGATGTCGTCGGGCACGCTCGCGCGCTGCTCCCCGCGTTCGAGATAGGGCCCGTATCGGCCGACTCTTACGACCACGTCGCTGCCGGGGATCGGAATCGAGTTGACCTCGCGCGCGTCGATGCCTTCGAGCTGGTCGGTGACGAGCGAGCGAAGCCCCGCGTCGCCGTCGCCGAAGTAGAACCGCTGGAGCCAGGCGACCCGTTCCTCGTCGCCGGCTGCGATCCGGTCGAGATCGTCCTCGAGCCGGGCGGTGAAGTCGTAGTCGACGAGCTGGTCGAAATGCCGCTCGAGGAGCTGGATCACCGCGAAGGCGAGGAAGGTGGGCACGAGTGCGGTGCCCTTCTTGAAGACGTAGCCGCGGTCGAGGATCGTGCCCATGATCGACGCGTAGGTCGAAGGACGCCCGATCCCGCGCTCCTCGAGTGCCTTCACGAGGCTCGCCTCCGTGTAGCGTGCGGGCGGGCTCGTCTCGTGACCGACCGCCTCGAGGGCCGAGGCCGACAGCTCCTGGCCCACCTCGAGCGCGGGCAGGAGGCGTTCCTCGTCGTCTTCGGAGGGCTCGTCCCGCCCGGACTCGTAGGCGAGCAGGAACCCCTTGGACGTGATCACGGTGCCACTCGCCCGGAACGTCGCCGCGGTGCCGTTCTCGGTGGTCGCCCCGAGCTCGATCGAGACCGTCTGCCCGCTCGCGTCCTTCATCTGGGACGCGACAGTGCGCTTGAAGATCAGGTCGTAGAGCGCGTGCTCGTCGCGCGAGAGCTCGCCGCGCAGCTGGTCGGGCGTGCGGAACACGTCGCCGGCAGGACGGATCGCCTCGTGCGCCTCCTGCGCGTTCGCGACGGCTCGCTCGTAGCGGCGCGGCTCCGTGGGAACGGTCTCGGGCCCGTAGGCACGGGCGGCATGCGCGCGCGCCGCGGCGAGCGCCGTGTCGGACAGCGTCACCGAGTCGGTGCGCATGTAGGTGATGTGCCCGTTCTCGTAGAGCCGCTGCGCGAGGCGCATGGTCGTCTGGGACGAGAAGCGAAGCTTGCGGCTCGCCTCCTGCTGGAGCGTCGAGGTGCGGAAGGGCGCCGCCGGCCGGCGCGTGTAGGGCTTCTCGTCGACGTTCTCGACGGTGAAGGTCCTGCCCTCGAGCCCTGTCGCGAGCTCCCGTGCGCGCGGCTCGTCGAGGACGATCACGTCGCGAGAGGCCGTCGTGCCGTCCGAGCGGAAGTCGCGGCCCTGCGCGACGCGGCCGCCGTCGACAGCAACGAGCCGCGCCTCGAACGCACCAGGCTCGAAGGTGCCGACGACGTCCCAATAGCGCGCGACGACGAACGCCATGCGCTCGCGCTCGCGGTCGACGACGAGCCGAGTCGCGACGGACTGGACGCGGCCGGCGGAGAGCCGCGGCATGACTTTCTTCCACAGCACGGGCGAGACCTCGAACCCGTAGAGGCGGTCGAGGATGCGCCTCGTCTCCTGCGCGTCGACGAGGCGCTCGTCGATCTCCCGCGTCTGCGAGAGCGCCTTCTCGATCGCGTCGCGCGTGATCTCGTGGAACACCATGCGCCGCACCGGGACCTTCGGCTTCAGCACCTCGCGCAGGTGCCAGGCGATCGCCTCGCCTTCGCGGTCTTCGTCCGTCGCGAGGAGGAGCTCATCCGACGAGGCGAGCTTCTTCTTCAGATCCGCGACGACGCGCTTCTTGTCCGCGTCGAGGACGTAGAGCGGCTCGAAGCCGCGCTCGACGTCGACGCCGAGCGTTCCAAAGCGAGGCTTGTCGGCCTTCGCGACGTCCGAGGCGCGTCTCGGCAGGTCGCGAATGTGCCCAACGCTCGACTCCACGACGTATTCGCGGCCGAGGTAGCCGGCGATGGTGCGCGCCTTGGCGGGCGATTCGACGATGACGAGTCGGGACATCGGACGTGACAGCGTAACGACCGGATTCGCCGCCGCTTCGGCGGTGGTGGCACGTATCCTGCGCGCCGATGCCGCGCCCGCCGAGGCCCAGCGTGCTCTACCTCCTCATCGGCGTGGTCAGCTGGCCCGCACTGCGGATCGTGTTTCGCCTGCGCTGGAGCGGCCGCGAGCACATCCCCGACGGCGGCTGCGTGCTCGCCGCGAACCATTGGTCGAACTTCGACCCGTGGCCACTCGGCATACCGCTGTTCCCCCACCGGTTTCTGCGGTTCATGGCGAAGAAGGAGCTTTTCTGGCCGCCACTCGGCTGGATCATCCGTGCGGGCGGCGGCTTCCAGGTCGACCGCGGAACGGGCGACCTGGAGGCGCTCGAGACCGCTGTCGAGCTCTGTCGCGCCGGTCACGCGGTCGTGATGTTCCCCGAGGGGACACGGCGCTCGAAGGGGATGCGGAAGCGGCACGCGCCACGCTGGCACTCGGGTGCGGCGCGCATCGCGCTCGACGCAGGCGTGCCACTCGTTCCCGCGGCGATCGCCGGAACC
>DASSBV010000210.1:0-4328 GCA_035698545.1 Gaiella sp.
GAAGTCGCGCTCCTCCTGAGGCGCCGCGCGCCACGAGAGCTCGAGCTCCTCGTGGGCCTCGAAATAGCGTCCGGCGCGCAGTTGCCCGAGCCCCGTCTTGTACGGGTCAGTCACGCGTTCTAAGGTTCCGGCCGTGGCGACGATCCTGCTGGCGGGAGTCGACCTCTTCTTTCGCGGCAAACTCGAGGGACTTCTTCCTGGCTACCACCTCGTCACGGTCGATAGCGTCGACCCGCCCGATCTCGTGATTGCTGACATCGCCCGGATCGATCCCGACGAGGTCGCCGACGCCTATCCGGACGTGCCGATTCTCGGTTTCACGAACCACACAGACACGTCTGGATTGCGCCGCGCCCACGAGGCCGGTTTCGACCAAGTGGTCGTGAAATCCGCGCTGACTGAGCGCGCCAAGGACCTCGTCGAGGAGCTAACCGCCTGAGTAGACTGACCGGCCGATGACATACATCATCGCCGAGCCCTGCATCGACATCAAAGACCTCTCGTGCGTCGATGTCTGCCCCGTCGACTGCATCCACGAGTTCGAGCGGATCCTGATCATCGACCCCGAGGAGTGCATCGACTGCGGGGCGTGCGAGCCGGAGTGCCCGGTCGAGGCGATCTTCCCCGAGGACGCGCTCCCCGACAAGTGGAACGCGTTCGTGAAGATCAACTACGCGTTCCCCGAGGGAGCCGCCGTCGTCGACCCCCTCGTCCAGCAGTACGCCGACGAGAACAACGTCCAAAACGAACCGCTGGAGTAGGCCCCTGGTGTCCGACTTCAAGTCGGACACCGGCCGTCAGAGTCTCGCGGCTGACGGTGGGAGCACGATGCGGATCGTCGTCCAGCGGCCGTCGCGGGCCGCGTCGAACGTGCCATTGAGCTCGGCAGCGCGCTCGGCGAGGCCGTCGATCACGGCCTGACGACGCTCGGGCGCGCCGTCGTCGGAGACCGCGAGCTGGACGCCGCCCGCCGGCGTTCGCGCGAGCGAGACCTTGATCGCCGTTGGCGGTCCGCGCCTGACGGCCTGGTCGATCGCCTCCCGCACCACCTGGAAGAGGCTCGAGCTCGCCCCCTCGCCGAGCTCCTCGTCGTCCACATCGATCTCGAGCCTGGCCCCGCGGCGCCCGGCTGTGCGCTCCGCGAGCTCGCGCACGGCCGCCGCTAGCCCGATCTCGTGCAGGGAGACCGGCTCCAGCCCGGCGACGATCCCGCGGAGCTCCTCCGCCGTGTCGCGCGCCACCGCGAGGCCGCGCGCCGTGAGACGCACCCCTGCCGCGCCGTCGTCGTCCTCGAGCGCCTGGACGGCGGCGTCGAGCATCTGGCAGAGCGCGGCGACGTGCTGCACCGGCCCGTCGTGGAGCTGCTCGGCGATTCTCCGCCGCTCGGCCCGCTCGGCGAGCAGACGCTCGGCGAGGAGGTGGTCGTCGCTCAAAGCCTTAGTCGATCATCGCTTCGCGGAGCGCAATGGCGACCGCCTGGGTGCGGGTCTCCGCCTCGAGCTTCGCGAGGATGTGGCGCACGTGGCTCTTCACCGTCTCCTGCGAGATGAAGAGTTGCTGCGCGACGTCTGCGTTCGACATCCCGTCCGCCAGGAGCTGGAGGATCTCGCGCTCGCGCTGGGTGAGGATCTCCTGGCCGTCGCGGCCGGTGGCGAGGGACGGGATCAGCGCGGGGTCGACGAACGTCTCACCCGCGGCGACCTTCTCGATCGCCTTGAGCAGCGTGTCGTGCGGCGTCTCCTTGAGGACGTAGCCGCGTGCGCCCGACTCGAGACCCCGTTGTAGGAGTGCGCGCTCGCTGTACGCGGTGAAGACGAGGACGCGGGTGTCGGGGACGCGCGCGACGATCTCCTCGGTCGCCTCGATGCCGTCCATCTGCGGCATCCGCAGATCCATGATCACGACGTCCGGGCGCCGGCGCTCCGCGAGCGCGACGGCGGTCTCGCCGTCGGGCGCTTCGCCGACGACGCGTATGTGCGGAGAGCGCAGGAGGGCGAGCCGCAGGCCCTCGCGGACGACCTCGTGGTCGTCGGCGATCATCACGGTGATCTCGCCGTTCTCGGTCACGTGGTGGGATTCTACGAACGCGGCGGGACGCCTTCCTCGTGCGTCATACCGCGAGAGCGAGTTGTTCGGGCTCCGGGGTCGGCCGGATCGGGGGTCGGCGGGGCTCGGATCGCTCGCGCGCGAGCGCCCGGACGGTCGCGCGAACGGGCTGTGTCGCCGTCGCCGGCAGGTATGCGCGCCCGGCGTAGAGCCGCTCGTAGTCCGGCAGGAGCTCCGGCCAGTCGCGGGAGAGCGCCTCGAGGAAGTGCTCGCGCGTTCCGGGGCGGAGGTAGAGGACGTTCGCCCAGATGCCGGTTGCGCCTGCGGCACGCGCCTCGCGCACGACCTCCGCGAGGAGCTTCGGGTCGTCGGACAGCCCGGGCAGGATCGGTGCGAGCGCCACGCCGGTGTCGATGCCCGCGTCGACCAGCAGGCGCACCGTTTCCAGCCGGCGCCTCGGCGGGGCGGTGCCGGGCTCGGTCGCGCGCCAGATGCGCTCGTCGAGCGTCGGGACGGAGAAGCTGACGTGCACCTTCGCCCGTCCGGCCGCCGCGACCAGCACGTCGACGTCTCTGCAGATCATCGGCCCGCGGGTGATCAGCGAGAACGGCGTGCGGGCCGCGCCGAGCTCCTCGATGCAGCGGCGGGTGAGTCGGTACCGCCCTTCGGCCGGCTGGTAGGGGTCGGTCGCGGCGCCGATCGCGACGCTCTCGCGCTTCCAGGACGCGCGCGTGAGCTCGTTTCGCAGGACCTCGGCGACGTTGACCTTGACGCGGATGGAGCGGCCGTACCGTTCGTCCGAGGGACGCTCAGCGCGTGCTTCGAACGCCCTCACGTAACAGAACGTGCAGCGGTGCGCGCAGCCGGTGTAGGGGTTGAGCGACCAGGCGAACGGCATGCCCTTGACGCGGTTGAGTGCACTGCGGCAAGGCTTCTCGCGATACTCGACGCGCACGTTCCGAGCATAGCGAACACACGTTCGCCGGGTATTTGGCCGGGACGAGGCCCTACGCGGTGGCTTTCAGCACCATGCCTGCCCCGACCGTCTCGTTCGTCGCCTCGTCCACGAGGATGAACGCGCCGGTCGTGCGGTTCACGTCGTAGGGATCGACGAGGAGCGGCGCGGCGAGCCGGAGCCGCACGTGGGCGAGGTCGTTCAGCTCGAGCCGCTCCGCCGGGTGCTGGTCGAGCGTCTCGACGTCGAGCACCGAGACGATCTCGTCGAGGATCGCGCGCGCCCAGCGGGTCGTGTGCTTGATCGCGAGCCGCGCGCCTTGGTCGACCGGCCGCTCGCTCATCCAGCAGACGGTCGCCTCGAGCTCGCGCGCGACGACCGGGGGGTCGGCCGGGTCGCAGAGCATGTCCCCGCGTGCGACGTCGAGGTCGTCGGCGAGCCGCACGACGACGGCCTGGCCCTGCACAGCGACATCGAGTGGGCTGTCCGGCGTCTCGACCGAGGCGACCGTCGTCCGAAGGCCGGAAGGCAGGACGACGACCTCGTCGTCGGCGTGCCACTCCCCGCCCGCGACCTGGCCGGCGTAGCCGCGGTAGTCGTGGTGCTCGTCGGTCATCGGACGGATCACCCACTGGACGGGGAACCGCCGGTGTGCGGCATCGCGGTCGGCGGCGATCTCGATCCCCTCGAGGCGCTCGAGAAACGTCCCGCCCGTCCACCAGGGCATCCGCTCCGAGCGCTCGACGACGTTGTCGCCGGTGAGCGCGGAGATCGGGATCGCGACCTCGTCCTCGACGCCGAGCCGGTCGCAGAGATCGGCGAGGGCAGCCTCGATCTCGCGGAACCGGGTCTCGTCGAAGTCGACGAGATCCATCTTGTTGACCGCGAACACGACGTGCGGGATGCCGAGCATCGCCGAGATGTACGTGTGCCGCCGCGTCTGCTCGATCACGCCCTTGCGCGCATCGAGGAGCACCACGGCGACGTCCGCGGTCGAGGCGCCGGTGACCATGTTGCGCGTGTACTGGACGTGCCCGGGGGCGTCGGCGAGCTGGAATCGGCGCGTCGGGGTCACAAAGGAGCGGTAGGCGACGTCGATCGTGATCCCCTGCTCGCGCTCGGCGCGCAGGCCGTCGGTCAGGAGGGCGAGGTTCACGTACCCGTCGCCGCGGCGCTCGCTCGTGGCCTCGACGTGCTCGAGCTGGTCGACCATGACCTGCTTCGAGTCGAAGAGCAGCCGGCCCAGCAAGGTCGACTTGCCGTCGTCCACCGAGCCGCACGTGACGAGGCGAAGGAGCTCCGTGCCCTCTGCCGTGAACGGGCTAGT
>DASSBV010000211.1:0-4534 GCA_035698545.1 Gaiella sp.
GCCGAGGCCGTGCAGTCTCGCGTGTGGTTCAAAGGCTTGCTTGAGTCGAATCGCGTCATCTAGGGACACGCCATAAGCGATTGTCTCTGGGGCAACGTGTTCCGCGCGCTTGAGCGTTTCAAGCGCTACGGGGTTACTCAGTCCGCAGTGATTGGTCAGGACTTGAGCTAGATCGTTGCGACGATACGGGTAGTTCTTCAGGAAATCACCGACACTGAGAACCACGGAGTACGTGCCCGACTGCCAGCGTGGCTGCTGTTTCGTCATGTCGCGGGCAAGGTTACGGACCCGTGTTCACGGGGCGACCGTTCCAAGTTGCGGTCACCACGTCTGGAATCTCGTCCGGAGTGTCGAATCCGCTATCCGGCAGTCGAACCGCGAGATCGAGCACGAACGGCTCGGAGGTTCGCACGCCAGCGAGAATCACGGTCGCCGGACGATACGGTGCGCACACGATGTGGCCCCATACGTGGCCCCAGATGCGCTAGGACGGCCGAGGGCGCGCCGCAAACCGCATTAATGCAGATGGGCCGGGTTGGATTCGAACCAACGACCTTGGGATTAAAAGTCCCCTGCTCTACCAACTGAGCTACCGGCCCCGCGGTGAGTGTAGGGCCGCGTGACGTCCGCTACAGGGCGCATGCGACAATGGCGCGATGCAAGCCGACGCCGAGCAGACGCCGGTCCTGCGAGGGGTGTTCCACCTGTGGGCGTTCGTCGCGGCGGTGGCCGCCGGCGTCGTGCTGGTCGTGCTCGCGGACGGCGCGCTCGCGACCGTCTCGTCGTGGATCTACGCAGCCGCGCTCGCAGCGATGTTCGGCGCGAGCGCGCTCTACCACCGCTTTCCTTGGCGTAGCGCGGCGCGGCGCCTCTGGGCGAGGCGTCTCGACCACTCGACGATCTTCGTCTTCATCGCCGGCACGTACACGCCGTTCGCGCTTCTCGCCTTCGGCGGGGCGACCCGATGGCTCCTGCTCGTCACCGTTTGGGCGGGAGCCGCGCTCGGATTGGTGCTGGAGCTCGTCTGGCTCGATTCCCCGCGGTGGCTGAGCGCGGTCGCCTACCTCCTGGTCGGCTGGGTCGGCGTTCTCGCGATCCCGCACCTGTTCTCGGGTGTGGGGGTCGCGGTGGGCGTGCTGCTCGTCGTGGGCGGCGGGTTGTATTCCCTCGGCGCCGTGATCTATGCGACGAAGTGGCCGAACCCGTTCCCCCGCATCTTCGGCTTCCACGAGGTCTTCCATCTGCTGGTCGTCGCGGCGGCGGTCATCCAGTTCGTCGCGGTCTCGCTGGTGGTGATGTAGTGGCGAGACGGGTCGAGCTGACGGACGCGGAGTGGCGCGAGCGGCTGACGCCGGAGCAGTACGCGGTGCTCCGGCAGCAGGCGACGGAGCGGCCGTTCACCGGCACGTACACGGACACCGAGGAGCCGGGCGTGTACCGCTGCGCCGGCTGCGGCGCGGAGCTGTTTCGCTCGGCAGCGAAGTTCCACTCGGGCTCGGGCTGGCCCAGTTTCGTCGAGCCGGCGGAGCTCGAGGCGGTCGAGACCCGCGTCGACACGAGCCACGGGATGACTCGCACCGAGGTCGTCTGCGCGTCGTGCGGCGGCCACCTGGGGCACCTCTTCGACGACGGGCCAGGGCCGACGGGGATGCGCTACTGCATCAACTCCTGCGCGCTCGACCTCGAGTCCGGCGCCGATGGCTGAGCTGCCTGCCGACACCCGTCTCGGCGCGATTCGGCTCCGGGCCGGGGACGTCGGGTTGCTGCGGGACTTCTACGAGCGCGCAATCGGCCTCCAGGCGCTGGCTGCGGAGGACGGCGTGACCGCCCTCGGCGCAGCTGACGACGCACTGGTCGAGCTGCTCTCGGATCCGGATGCGCCTACCCGACCTCCCCGGACGACCGGCCTCTTCCACCTCGCTCTCCTCGTGCCCACGAGGGCCGACCTGGCCCACGCGCTACGACGGGTCTTCGAGGCGGGCTGGCACCTGAGCGGCGCGTCGGACCACCTCGTCAGCGAGGCCCTCTACCTCTCCGACCCCGAGGGAAACGGCATCGAGCTGTACCGCGACCGGCCGCGCGAGGAATGGCCGCACCAGGGAGACGAGATCGCGATGGCGACGCTCCCGCTCGACCTCGAGGGGCTCCTCGCAGAGCCCGGAGGAGACACGGACATCCCTCCGATGGCCGAGGGAACGGTGCTCGGCCACGTGCATCTCCAGGTCGCAGACCTCGACACGGCGGCGAGCTTCTGGGTCGACGCGCTCGGGCTCGACGTGAGGACGAGGCTATATCCCGGCGCGCTGTTCGTCTCGGCGGGCGGCTATCACCACCACGTCGGGCTCAACACGTGGGCCGGCGTCGGCGCGCCGCGACCGCCGGCCGGGGCGCGTGGGCTCGACCGGTTCGAGATCGTGCTACCCGATGGGGAGTCGCTCGCCGTGACCCGAGATCGGCTCGCCGCTGCGGCTGCCGTGCAGGATGTCGATGGCGGCATACTCGCCATCGACCCGTCCGGCAATGCGGTGCTTGCTCGCTCCGACCGAGCCTAGCCCTGCCCAAGCAGGGCTCGTACGCCGCGGCTGATCATCACGTCCTCGCGCGCATGGACGACCTCCGTCCGGAAGCCACCGAGGAAACCAAGCCGACCGGCCACCGCCTCGCGAACGTCGGGCCTGTTTTCGCCGACCCCACCCGAGAACGCGAGCACGTCGATCCCGCCGAGCCCCACGGCCATCGCCGCGGCGGCCTGCGCGACGCGGTACGTGAAGACCTGGAACGCGAGCGGGTCGTCGAGGCCCCCGAGCGCCCCGAGCCCCGACTCGTGCTCGAGCGCTCTGTCCAGGTCGGCGACGCTGAGGTGGCGCTCGCGCAGGAGGTAGAGCAGCGCGCCCGGATCGACGGAGCCCGAGCGCGTCGCCATCGGAACTCCTTCGAGCGGGGTCAGCCCCATGGTCGTATCGACCGAGCGCCCGTCGAGGACCGCGCTCACCGAGCAGCCGCCGCCGAGGTGACAGACGACGAGCCGGGGGACGGGGAGCTGATCGGCCGCCCATGCGACCGCCAGGCCGTGGAAGCCGTAGCGGCGGATCCCGAGCCGCTCGCGCCACTCCGCCGGAACTGCGTAGGTCCGTGAGTGGTCGGGCAGAGTCGCGTGGAAGGCCGTGTCGAAGACGGCGACGTGCGGCACGCGGGGCAAAGCAGCGCGCGCCTCAACGATCGCCTTCAGCGCAGGCGCGTTGTGGAGCGGCGCGACCGAGCTCATCGCGTCGATCTCGGCCAGCACCGCGTCGTCGATCAGCACGGGCTCGATGAGTCGCGGGCCGCCGTGGACGACTCGGTGACCGACGGCCTCGAGCTCCCCGGGCGGCTCGGCGAGGCTCTCCACCTCTGTCGACGCGTCGTCCGAATCGACGACGGAGAGCTTGAGGCTTGTCGATCCCGCGTTGACGACGAGGACGCGGCTCAGTGCGGCCACGTCCAGTCGCGGATTGCGGGGAGGTCCTCGCCGTGCTCACGTGTCCACGCGCGCGCCTCGAGTCGCGCCTGCTCCATCTCGTCGCGCAGGTGCGCCGCGGATGCGGCCAGCCCAGGCACGCGATCGACGACGTCGACGACGAGCCGATAGCGATCGAGGTCGTTGAGCATCACCATGTCGAAGGGCGTCGTCGTGGTGCCCTGCTCCTGGAAGCCGTGGACGTGGAGGTTCTCGTGGTTCGACCGCCGATACGTCAGCCGGTGGACGAGGGACGGGTACCCGTGGAAGGCGAACACGACTGGCCGGTCGGTCGTGAAGAGCGAGTCGAACTCCCGGTCCTCGAGCCCGTGAGGGTGAATTGAGTCCGGCTGGAGGCGCATCAGGTCGACGACGTTCACGACCCTGACAGCGAGGTCGGGGAGGTGCTCCCGCAGGATCGCCGCCGCCGCAACCGTCTCGAGCGTCGGGATGTCCCCGCAGCATGCGAGGACGACGTCGGGTTCCCGACCCTCGTCGGTCGAGGCCCACTCCCAGATCCCGAGGCCCCGCGTGCAGTGGGCGATCGCTTCGTCGACGGTCAGGTAGTCGAGCGCCGGCTGCTTGCCGGCGACGATCACGTTCACGTAGTCGCGGCTACGCAGGCAGTGGTCGGCCACCGACAGCAGCGTGTTCGCGTCCGGTGGCAGATAGACCCGCACGACCTCGGCGCGCTTGTTGACGACCACGTCGAGAAAGCCCGGGTCCTGGTGCGAGAAGCCGTTGTGATCCTGGCGCCAGACGTGCGAGCTGAGCAGGTAGTTGAGCGACGCGACCGGCCGCCGCCAGGGGATCTTGCGCGCGGACTCGAGCCACTTCGCGTGCTGGTTGAACATCGAGTCGACGACGTGGATGAACGCCTCGTACGAGTTGAACAGGCCGTGGCGGCCCGTGAGCAGATACCCCTCGAGCCAGCCCTCGCAGAGGTGCTCCGAAAGCACCTCCATCACGCGCCCATCCGGCCGAAGCTCCAGCTCCGCATCGACCGGCTCGACCCTCGCGTCCCACGCGCGGCCGGTC
>DASSBV010000212.1:0-31026 GCA_035698545.1 Gaiella sp.
TCTCGCCGGCCGTCTCGCCGCCCCGCGAACGTCCTCGTCATTCCGTTGCGCCTCCGTCTCCTCGACACGCCTACAGCATGGCGTGCCACTGTCCTGTCATTTCGGGGGATCGCGCCAGTCGGATGGTGCGGCTATCCACACCGTTTCCTTGTCCGCGAGGCGGCCGCTCTCGCGGCCCCAACCCGCTCGACTCCGGAGGAGCGCGGCTGAGGCGACCGCGACTCATACGGGCCCCTCGTACACGTCGCCGAGGTAGGCGAGCCGTGCCGGGGCGTCCCGCGCCGAGCCGAGGTACTCGGCCCAGGCCTGGCGCTCGTGCGCGACGACCCCCAGCTCCCAGACGCAGAAGGTCGGGCGGTGGCCGTCCTCGACAACCCATGGATGGAAGCCCGCGTCGGCGTCGTCGCGCTTGGCCCAGACGGTTTCCCACAGCTCGTTGTCGTTCCGCCAGGTTCCGACGAGCAGAAAGTGGAACCCGGCGTCGCCGCAGCGGTGGAGGATCACGAAGCCGAGCTCGTCGCCGAGCCGGAGCTCGTCTACGCGCACCGCGTCGTCGAGGGCACGCCGCGCGAGCGCCTGCACGTCGGACGGGACGGGATCGTCGGGTTGCGCCACGTCGTACCACTTGAGCACGGCGTCGCCGACCCCAAGGCTCGACCCGGGACGAGCGTGCTTCGCCATGTGCCGGTACCCCTCGCCGACTCCGTGTGCCGTCGCCAGCGAGGTCATGCCGCGTCTCCCACGCGCGTGAAGTCCATGACCCAGTTCGTCTCCCAGGTCTCGCCGCCGTCCGCGGAGAACGCTTGCTCCCAGCGCGGTCTCGGTGTCGTGATCCGCGACCAGGTGAACCGCATGCGGATCGGCCTCCCGTCGAGGACGTCGTCGCCCTCGAAGATCCCGACGTCGCCGTCGAAGCCGCCGAGGACGGGCGGATCGAGGAGCCCGGGCCTGCGGCTGTCGGCCCAGTAGATCGACCAAATCCCCGACTCGGGGTCGAAGAAGCGGAACGACATGCCGGTGAACCCTCCGGCATGGTCGGTGCGGAACATGTCCTCGTTGCCGATCCCGTCGAGCGTCGGACGGGCGACGACGGTGGAGTCGAAGTCCTCCCACTCGGTCGAGCCGGCGAGCCGGTCGCGCAGCCAGCGGTTCCGGCAGCTCCAGCGGCCCATCCAGAAGTCGAAGTCACGCACGGTGGAACGGACCTGCACGATCTCGCTCATCGCGGCCTCCCAGTCGCTTCCACCCGGAAGCTACACCGGAAATAGGGCGACTTCCGCCCTCTATCTGTGCTTGACTCCCGTCCATGCAGACACCGACCGCCCGGCTGCTCGAGCTGCTGGAGCTTCTCCAGGAGCGGCCGCTGACGACCGGGCGCGAGATCGCCGATCACCTCGAGATCGACGCGCGCACCGTCCGCCGGTACATCGAGGCTCTCCACGAACTGGGAATCCCGGTCGAGGGCCAGCGCGGTGTCGGGGGCGGCTACCGCGTGCGTCCGGGCTTTCGCCTCCCGCCGCTGATGCTCTCGGGCGACGAGGCGGTCGTCGTCGTGCTCGGCCTACTCGCCGCGCGGCGCCAGGGGCTCGAGTCGAGCGAAGGCTCCGTCGACGGCGCGCTCGCGAAGCTCCACCGCGTGCTCCCGGACCCGCTCCGTCGCAAGGTCGAGGCCCTCGAGACGACGCTCGGCTTCACGGCGGCCGAGCGAGAGGGTGCGCCCGTGCAGAGTGACGTCGCACTCCTCCTCGCCGAGGCGATCCGGCGTCGCCTGCGCGTGGGCTTCCGCTACACCGCGTTCGCGGGCGAGGAGACGACACGTGACGTCAGCCCGCAGGGGCTCGTCGTCCACTCGGGCCGCTGGTATCTCGCGGCGTTCGACCACGTCCGCGACGCTCGGCGCACGTTCCGGGTCGACCGGATGAGCCGGGTCTCGGTCGGAGAGGGCGAGTGGCGGGCGCCACCGAAGGGCTTCGACGCGGTCGTATCCGTCAGCCGCTCGCTCGCGCGCGTCCCCTGGCGCTGGGAATGCGTCGTCGTGCTCGAGCTGCCGCTCGACGAAGCCGCGCGGCGCGTGCCGGCCACGGTCGCGGAGCTCGCCGAGGCGGGCGACGGCCGGACGCAGCTCCGCATGCGCGTGGGCGAGCTCGACTGGATGGCGGGCGTGCTCGCACGGCTCGGCTGCCGCTTCGAGATCCAGGAGCCGGTGGAGCTGCGGGAGAGCGTCCGCGAGCTCGCGACGCGCCTGCACGACTCTCTCGCCGTCGCATGATTCGAGGCGATGCCGGAGGGTGATGCGCTCCACCGGATGGCCGCGCGGCTCCGGCCGCTCGTCGGCGAACGGATCGAGGCCTTCAGTCCCAACCGGCAGGGCGAGGCGACAGGGGTTGCGCGAGCGGTCGACGGCCGCGTGCTCGAGCGAGTCGAGGCGGTCGGGAAGCACCTCCTGCTCCACTTCGAGGGCGGGGTCGTCCTGCGCAGCCACCTGCGGATGAACGGCCGCTGGCGCGTGGGCCGGCGGACGGCCACGACGAGGGGCCGCCCGTGGCTCGTCCTCCGCGGCGGGCCCTGGGAGGCGACGCAGTGGAACGGGCCGGTTCTCACGCTCGAACGCCGTCCGCTGCGCCGACTCGGGCCCGATCTCCTCGCGGACGAGACGGATGTCGCGGTCGTCGTCTCCCGCCTCCGCACCGAGCCCCAGTCGCGCGTCCTCGGCGAAGCGCTCGTCGACCAGCGCATCGTCGCGGGCGTCGGGAACATGTGGCTCGCCGAGGCCCTCTGGCACGCCCGCATCTCACCGTGGACCGCCTTGAGCGCAGTGTCGGACGACGAGCTCGGAGACGCGCTCGGCTGGGCGCGCGATGCGATGCGCGCCGCCGTGCACGGGCGCCGCAGACCGCGGGCCGTCTACCGCCGCGCCGGCATGGCCTGCCGCCGCTGCGGCGCGCCGATCGCCTCGCGCGGCCTCGGCGACGCGAACCGCACCGCCTACTGGTGCCCGTCCTGCCAGCCGACCCCAGGCGCCGACCTGGTGTCCGACTGAAGTCGGACACCGATCGACCGAGCGGCCGCTACACGGCCGCTCAGTCGATCAGCTTCTTCGTCATCGCGCGGATCGCGATGCGCCAGACGACGAGACCAAAGGCGACGAGCACTGCCACTCGGAAGAGGTCGTCCCAGCCGAGGTTTCCGAACACGGCCGCCCGGATCAGCTGGACGCACTGGTAGAGCGGGTTGAACGCCGCCAGGACCTGCGCCCACTCCGGGAAGCCGTCCAGCGGGAAGAACGAGCCCGCGAGGAGGAACAGCGGCGTCAGCACCGCGCTGATCACGTAGTTGAAGTTCTCGAACGACTTCGAGTAGCCCGCGATCGAGATCCCGAAGTTCGCCCACCCGAACCCGGCGATCCAGCCGATGAACGGCACGAGGAGCATCCCCCACGCCGGGTCGAGTCCGAAGAAGATCGCGACGATCATCGGCACACACCCGTAGACGCCGGCGCGCGTCGCGATCCAGAGCGCCTCGGCAGTGACCAGCTCCTCGGTGTCGACCGGCGCCGCGAGGATCGCGTCGTAGGTGCGCTGGAACTGGTACTTGACGAACGTCCCGAACATGGCCGGGAATGCGCTCGAGAAGAGCACCGCGGTGGCGACCGTCCCGGTGCCGACGAAGTCGACGTAGTCGTAGCCGCCGATCGTGCTCACGAGCGAGCCGAAACCGAAGCCGAAGGCGATCAGGTAGATCGTCGGCTCGACCGTCGACGAGAACGTCGTCGAGCGCCAGTACGACGAGAAGTTCACGACCTCGCGCACGAGCACGCCGGTCAGCGCCGACCGCTCCAGGCGTCCGATCCGCGGGGCACGCGACTCCTGGGTCGCCACTACGCGATCTCCTCGCCGGTGAGCAGAACGAAGACGTCCTCGAGGTTCGCCGGACGGCGCTCGCCCTCGTGCCGGAACCCGTTCCGTCCGTCGATCCCGAGCACGGCGACGCTCGTGCCCGTCCGTCGGGTGCGCAGCCCGGCAGAGACCGCGTCCGCCTCCACCTCGGCGAGGCGCGCAGGAGCGCCGTAGACCTCGAGCGCCTCCTTGCCTGCGTGCTCGAGCACGAGCTCGGACGGCGGCCCGGCCGCCACCGCGGTGCCGTGGGACATGATCAGGACGGTGTCGGCGAGGCGCTCCGCCTCCTCGATGTAGTGGGTCGACATCAGGAGCGTCGTGCCTTCGCTGCGCAGCGCGTCGATCAGGGCCCAGAGCTCCTGGCGCACCTGCGGGTCGAGCCCGACGGTCGGCTCGTCGAGCAGGACGAGCTGCGGCTGGTGGACGAGCGCCCGGGCGATCAGGAGGCGCCGGCGCATCCCGCCCGAGAGCTTGTCGACGCGGTCGTCGCGACGCTCGACCAGCTTCGCGAGCTCGAGCGCGCGCTCGATCGCGTCGCGTCGCTCGTGACGCGGGACGCGGTAGAGATGCGTGAAGACGAGCAGGTTCTGCGCGACCGTGAGCGTCGTGTCGAGGTTGTCGAGCTGCGGCACCACGCCGCAGCGCGCCCGCGCCTGCTTCGACTCGCCCGGCAACGCGTAGCCGAGCACCTCGAGCTGGCCCTCGTCCGCGATCGACTGCGCCGTGAGCAGGCGCATCGTCGTCGACTTCCCGGCGCCGTTCGGCCCGAGCAGGCCGACGCACGTGCCCAGGGGCACCTCGAGGTCGAGGCCGTCCACCGCGGTGATCGGCCCGTAGCGCTTGATCACGCCGCGCATCCGGATCGCAAGCTCCTGCTGCACGGGCCCCAGGATGCCAGCGGGTGCCTCGGGCCGTGCAACGCGCGCCGGCGGAAGACCGGTCGGCTCCTACCATTGCGTCGAGATGCACCATCTTCGTGGACGCCGGCACCCGGTCGCGCTGCTCGCCGTGTCGGCGATCGTCGCGTGCGCGCTCCCGGCGGCCGCGAGCGCCCATGCGTACCTCGTCTCCTCGGATCCGCCCGCGGGCGCGCGGCTCGCCACCTCTCCGACTCAGGTGGTGCTGCGTTTCAACGAGGACTTCGTCCGCGGCAGCGCCGAGGTCTCGCTCCAGCGCACCGAGGGGACGCGTGTCGCGCTCGCGCCTCCGGTCGAGCGGGGCGCGACGATCGTCCAGCGGCTACCCCGCAACCTCCGCGGCATCTACCTCCTCACCTGGTCACTGGTCTCGGACGACGGGCATCCGACACAGGGCTCGGCCCCGTACTCGTTCGGCTCGAGCGGCGCCCTCCCCGCTGTCACAGCTTCGTCGGGCCCGACGCAGTGGCCGGAAGCGGCTGCCGACTGGTTCTTCTTCGCCGGGCTCGCGCTGGCGTTCGGCGGGATCCTCAGTGAGCGCCTCGTCTGGCGCCGTCCGCCGATCTCGGCCCCCGTGCTCCTCGGCATCGGCGTCGCGGTCGTGGCGACAGCGTTCTCGCTCGTCCTCCTCGCCGCCGACGGCGCCCACGGCGACTTCGCATCCGGCCTGCGGGGCGACGCTCTCCGGGACGTCGTGGGAAGCAGGCCCGGTGCGCTGAGCGTGGCGATGATCGTTGCGCTTCTCGCCGCCGCCGTGCTCGTCGTCGCGCGGCTGCGTCTGGTGGCGCTCGTCCCGCTCGCAGCGACCGGCGTCTTCCTCGCCTATCGAGGTCACGCGGGGACGAGCGGCGACTGGTGGGCTGCCCTCGCCGACGCCGTCCACGTGCTCGCGGCTGCGGCGTGGACGGGGGCGCTGGCTCATCTCGTCCTCGTGCTGGCGGCGGCGCCGACGATGCGCTCGGCAAGCGCGGTGCCGGTGCGCCGGTACGCCGAGCTCGCGCTCCCGACGGTCCTGGTCGTGCTCGGCACCGGCGTCCTCACGGCGCTCGCGGAGTTCGACAGCCTCTCCTCCCTCGTCGACACGGGGTACGGCCGCACGCTCCTCGTGAAGTCGGCGCTCGTGGTCGGCGCGCTCTGCTTCGCCCTCGCGAGCCGCCTGTTCGCGCTGCGCTCGAACCCCGGCGTCAACGTGCCGCTCCTCCGCCGGCTCACCGCGCCCGAGCTCGCGCTCGTCGTCGCGGTGCTTGCCGCAGCGGGGCTGCTCGTCAATCTCGCACCCCCGCGGAGCTCCGTCGCCGCCACCCGCCTGGTTCCGCCGCCCGCGCCAGTCGTGCAGTCGGTGCCGCTGCGGCGTTCGTCGATTCCGACAGGGCCGTTCGTCTCGGCGCAGGAGGACGACGATCTTGCGGTCGGCTTTGCGGCCAGCCCTGCCGGAGCGGGCCGGATCGGCGTGACGGCGACCGTGATCGACCAGAACGGCAACGGGGCCAACGGCCTCGACCTCGCCGTTCGCGTCCGGTCCGACCGCGCCGCCCAGAGCCGGGCGGTCACCTGCGGCCCTGGCTGCTATCGCGCGGGTGTCGCCGTGGAAGGGCGCCCGCGAGCCGCAGTGGTCGCATTCCGTCGGCCCGACGGCCGGTCGACGAGCCTCCGCTTCGCGTTCCCGGCGCAGTGGCCCCCGCGGTCGGCCACCCGCATCGCGCGCCGGGCGACGCGCGTGTTCCGCGACCTGCGGTCGGTGACGATCGACGAGCGGCTCTCGTCCGGCGGTGCGCACACGACGCGCACCACGTGGCGACTCGAGGCGCCGAACCGGCTCTCGTACCTGATCCGAGACGGCTCACGGGCGGTCATCATCGGCGACCGCCGCTGGGATCGTGACCCGGGCAAGCAGTGGGTCGAATCACCCCAGACGCCCCTCCGCCAGCCCACGCCGACCTGGGGGACGGCCCCGGGCCGGGCGACGCTGATCGGTAGCGCCACCGTCGCCGGGCGCCCGGTGTGGCGCGTCTCGTTCGTCGACCCGAGCGTGCCGGCCTGGTACACGGCGGCGATCGACAAGCGGACCTACAGGACGCTCGCCCTGGAGATGACGGCGCCTGCGCATTTCATGCGGCACGTCTACTCCGGCTTCGACGAGCCCGTCTCGATCGAGCCGCCGCGCTCGCCCTAGCCCGGGAGCCGCAGCATGACGAGATTGCGGGGAACGCTTGGCGCGAGGTCGCGCGGCCAGGCCTGCAGGTCGATCGAGCCGCCGGCCCCGGTCGCGCTCGTCTGGAACAGCTGCTGGAAGCTCTCCCACAGCCGAACGGTCTTGCCGCGCATCGAGGCAGGAAGCACGAACGAGAAGCGGCCCGTCCGGTCCGGCCACCGGGCGGAAACCGGCTTCACGACGCCCGGCCCGGCGACGCCGACAAGAATGCCTTCGTAGACGGCGCCTGCGTAGGAGGCCGGCTTCGGTGCCGGGAGCCCCGTCCCTGAAGCGGGCAGCTGGACGTTCATCCGGGCGCTGTGGAGCCGGTCGAACGGCACCTCCACCCCCGTCGGCAGCCCGTACGAGTCGTTGCCGACCGCGACCTGCACCGCCATCACGACCGGATCCGCCGCGGTCTCGTCGGACGCGGCGAAGAACGACGTGTAGCGCCCGAGCGAGTCGCTCCGGGTCGAGAAGGTCCAGAAGTCGCGGTCGCGCGTGCGCGTGACGACGACGGCGCCCGGGACGGGCTTCCCGGCGGCGTCGGTGATCACCCCAGTGAGGCGGTAGGTGTAGAGCGCGACCGCCGGCGGCAGGCCGCCTTCGGCAGAGACGAGCCGTCCCGACACTCCGATCGTCCCGTTCGCGCGCCGGGCGGCCTTCAGGTCGGCGATGCGATAACCGACGTCGAATCCCGCCTGCACGCCCACGAGCGCGCGCTGCTCCGCTTTCGTCAGAGGACGGCCGTTCGCCCGCGCGCGAGCCGCGGACACGACCGTGACGACATGACGCTGCGGGACCGTGATGTCGACCGGGTAGCGGAAGCTGCCGTCGGCCGCCGTCCGCGAAGGGATCGCGTAGCCCTCCACCGCGACGCGGGCCCCCTGAACCGGCGTCCTGCCGAGGAAGACCCGTCCGCTGACGACCTGGGTGTTCTGCGAGCTGGCAGTCCAGCCGCGGACGACGAGCCCGGACTGCGTCGTGATCCGCGCAACGCCGAGCCTGGTCTGGCGGGGCGCCGCCTTCACGTTCAGCGCGGCCGCACGGCGGCGCGTGCGGGACGAGGCCGCGAGCGTGCGCCCTGCCCCGGCGGAAGATCCGGCGCTCCGCGAGGCGAGCTGCGGCGGCGGCGATCCCTTCTGCGAGGCCCCGAGCGTGAACACCTGCAGCTCGCTCGCATTGCCTCCGCCCGACGAGGTCGGCGTGCCGCCCGAGCTGATCGCGAGGTACTCCTTGCCGCCGACCGAGAAGATCGTCGGCCCCGCCGCGATCTGGTGACCGGTCTGGAACGTCCAGAGCACCTTGCCGGTCTTCGTGTCGAACGCACGCAGCACGCCGTCTCCGCCTCCGGCGAAGCCGAGGCCGCTCGCGGTCGTCGTCACGCCGCCTCGCTCCGGCTCGGGCGTGTTGAACTTCCAGACCCTCCTGCCCGTGCTCACGTCGATCGCGCTGATCGAGCCGTGGTCGTGCCAGCCCGGCAGGAACGAGCCGAAGTTCCCGTTCTCGAGCCCGAGGAAGACGTCGCCCTGCGTGAGCTTCCGCTTCTTCTGGGTCGGCGTGAGACGCGCCTGGATCATCAGCGAGGCGGTCTCCGCCGCAGCGTTGAGCACGTAGTTCGTCTTCGGGTCGTAGGACGCCGGCGAGAAGTTGAGGCCGCCGATCGAGCCCGGGTAGACGGGCACGGGCTTCCCGGGCTGGAGCCGCGGGTGCTCGGTGCGGTCGATTACCTTGACGCGCTGGTGGATCGGCGCCCCGGTGGCCGCGTCGTACGCGAACCACAGCCCCTCCATCGTCGCCACCGAGACGATCCTGCGCGTCTTGCCGCCGACCTTCCCGTCGTAGACGAGCGGCGGCTGCGCGGTGTCGTACGACCACTCGTTGAACGGCATCTGCTGCTGCCACCACTTCATCCGGCCGTTGCGGATGTCCACCGCGATCAGCGAGTCGGTCCGCGGGTTCTGGCCGGGACGGAACTGCGGGAAGTAGAGCGGCGTCGCCGAGCCCGTGCCGAAATAGAGGGTGTGCGTCGACGGGTCGATCGTCTGCGGCGTCCAGGACACGCCGCCGCCGACGATCCGGGAGAGCCGCCGCCAGCTCGTGCCCTCGGGCGGGATCGTCCAGAAGGGATTCGGCCAGGCCGGCTCGAGGTCGGGCGTGTAGGCCATCACGAAGCCGCGTACGCCGTACTCCGAGCCGGCCGCTCCCACGACGACGCGGCCGTCGGCGCACACAGGTGGGCTCGTCTCGGAGTACCCGTAGCTCGGCGTCGCGCGCGGCACCGCGGCCGAGATCGGGACCCGCTTGACGAGCTTGCCGCTGCGCGCGTTCAACGCGACGAGGTACATGTCGAGCGTCGCGAGAAATAGCCGACCCTGGCAGTAGGCGACGCCGCGGCTCGCCGCGATGCCGAAGTTCCGGAAGATCGCGACGTTGTCCGGCTTCCAGCGCCAGATCACGTCGCCGGTCACGGCGTTCAGCGCGAAGACGTTGTCGTCGTTCGTGGTGACGTAGAGCCGCCCCCCGATCGCGAGCGGGTAGGACTGTGTGCCGCGCCGGATCGACGGGTCGATCTGCCGGAAGTCGACCGTGTAGAGCCGCCCCAGCTTGTCGACGTTGTCCTTGTCGATCTGCGTCAGTGGCGTGTGCCGGGTCTGCTCCGGCGAGTTGCCCCAGGCTGCCCAGTCGACGGACTCGGGGCTCGTCGCGCCGCCCGCGGTCCCCGCGGCGACGGCGAGCACGGCTCCCAGCGCGACACCGAGTGCTGCGTATCGACGGCGCACTGGCATGTCGCGCAATGATAGGTCGCGGGTCCCTTCCGCCAAAGCGCTAACGGAGGTTGCGGCGGCGCAGCACGAGCGCCAGTGGCACGAGCGCGACGAGGGCCACGTAGCGGCCCAGCGGACGCGTCCGCAGCTCGAGCCCCGCAGTCGCGGTCGGGCCCGACCCGAGCGCGCGCCGCACCGCGTCCACGACCCTGCCCGTCTGTCTCTCGCCGAAGACCGAGCCGCCCGCCGCGTCGGCGAGCGACGCGAGCATCGCGCGGCTCGCGGGGTCGGGATGATAGGCCGCCTCGGGTGCTCCGTCGGCTCCGTAGATCGACTCGTCCGCGCCCCAGACGTGCACGAGCACGAGCGCAGTGCCGGGATTTCGACGGAGGGCGGCCGCGACGGAGCCGGGGTCGAACGGACGGCTCTCGCCGTCGGTGAGGACGACCAGCACGCGCTTGCGAGTGGTCGGCGAGAACGTGCCGCTCGAGGAAACCTGCGCGAGGGCAGCGAGGGTGGTCGCCGTCACGCCGACCGAAGCGGGCGGCGGCTGCTCGATCTCGATCGACTCTCGCACCGTCGCGTCGAAGCTCTCCTCACTGGCGCTCGGCAGGAGGTTCGGAAGCACGCGGTCGGTCAACGTCCCGACGCCGACCTCGACGTCGGGCACCCCCGCTCGGATCGCGACCGCCGCCTGCTTTGCCCGCACGAGCCGGGTCTCCCCCGTCGCGCCGGCGGAGGCGAGCATCGACCGTGACGTGTCGATCACGACGTCGACCTGTGCGTCGCTCCGCACTTGGCGCTCGCTTCGAGCCTCCCAGGCGGGCTGCACAGCCACCAGCGCGGCGAGCACCACGACAGCGACCAGCGCGGCGAGCACCATCCGATCACCGTGCCGTGGCGCCTCGAGCCGGAGCGCCGAGCGCACGGCGCCGACCTTCCGGCCGGCGACGAAGAAGGCGAGCACGACGACCGCCACCCCGGCGACGGCGAGCGCGCCGAGCGGGGTGAGCAGCACGAGCGACGCGAGCATCTCAGTACCCCCTGCCCGGCAGGCCGGCTCCCGCTCCCCGACGGCCCGGGCCCTGACCGCCCACCGTCGGAGACGCGCCGGGGCGCACGCCATGCGCCGCGAAGAGCCGCAGCACGAGCTCGAGGTTCACCTTCGCCGCCTCGTTCGACGGGTCGAGGCGCACGGCCTGCGCGAACGCCGACGCGGCCCGGCCGCCCTGGTCGGGATCGCGGCCGCCGCCTGCCGCGAAGTCGCCGTACGCGAGCACGCCCAGCAGGTCGCTCGCCTGCGACGCCACTCTGGGATCGTCGGCCTCGCGCACGACGTCGGCGAGCGCGAGCTCTGCCCGGGCGCGCGTGCCCTGACGCTCGAGCGCGGTATCGAGGCCGCCGCGGGCGCGGTCGGCGAGCCGAAAGAAGCGGATCGCGCGGCGGGCCGCGAGGTCGTCTTCGACCCCGAGGAGCTCACGACCGACCGCAGCCGGCAGCAGCGTCGACGCACCCCAACGAGCCGCATTCGGCGACTCGGCGTAGCGGGCGTCGCCTTCGCGGAGCGACGACCGCCACGAGCGCACGTCGAGCGACACGACGACGGCAAGCGCCGCGAGCACCACGAGTGCCCCGGCGACGATCCAACTCGCCCGGCCGCTCATGCCGTCTCCCGCCACGTCACGCGGGCGAGCAGGAGCTCGTTGAGGGCGAGGGCGGCGGCGAGCGCGAGCGCCAGGCCCCCGAGTGCCCACGGGATGCCTCCGCGACCGGAGAGGACCGAGGACTCCTCCGGCAGACGCGCGTCGGAGATCGTGGTGTCGGGGCCGACGAGACGCCGGAAGAACTGCTGGTCGGCCGGCACCGGGTTCAGCCCGACGATCCGAAGCGGGATGCGGTCTCGCCGGTAGGCGAGGATCGTCAAGGCGACGCGCCGGAGATCGCTCGGGTCGTCGGAGAGATCCGAGACGAGGATCACGCCCGGGCGATGCACGCGCGTGTCGAGCGCGAGCCGCCTCGCGAGCTCGAGCCCGGAGGAGATTCGGGTACCCGCGCTGAACGTCCGCGACCACGGGTTCACCGGGAACGTCGGGAGGAATCCGGGCGTGGTCTGCTCAGGCAGCGTGAAGTACCGCACGAGCGATTTCAGCTCGTCAGCACGAGTGCCCGGTGGCAGAGCCTCGTACGCAGTGCCGGAGAACACGACGACGCCGTAACGGCCGTTCGACGCTGCGAGGTCGGCGAGCGTCGCTCCGATTCGGGCATAGGTGTCCTCCGAGACACTGGCGGAGAGGTCGAGCGCCACGATCGCCGTCGAGCCGGTGGGAAGAAGGTGGAGCGTGCGAACGCGCGGCTCGCCCGCGAGGAGGGCGAGGGCGGCGACCAGCGCGACGAGCAAGGCGGCGAGCGCGACCCGCAACGCGTCGGTCCGCTCGACGGCGCGCCGCAGCTTCGGGGCGTCGGCGAGTGGGATCGAGCTCACGGCGTGGCGTCTTGCTCGACGTCGTGCACGACGGTCTCGACCTGGTCGGGGGACGGCTCCGGGGGAGACCAGGCGAGCCGCGACGCTGAGCCGCCGAGCGCGCTGGCCGACCCGAGGACGCGCCCGAGCAGCCCGAGAGCGCGCCTTCGGTCGTCCGACCCGCGGCCCTCCGACTCCCGCGCGTACAGGAGGGCCCGCTCGAGCGGCGAGAGCGCCGCAAGCCGCTCCTCTTCGCGCCGGCGTCGGCGCCGCATCAGCGCCCGAATTCCCAGGAGCACCGCGCCCGCAAGGAGGACCGCCGCCAGCACGTCGAAAGCCGTTGCGAGCGTGCCGGGCGCGACACGGTACGACGGCGGCGGAACCGCTGTCTCGCGTCTGAGCGGTGGGGTCGCCGCGCCGGCCTCGGCACGCGACACGCGACCTTCGATCTGGAACGGAGGCCAACGGACGACCGCCCTGGCTGTGGTGCCGTCGTCCCGGGTCGCGCTCACGCGGAGCGGCGGAAGCGCGATCCTCCGCGGTCCGTCACCACCCGGGACACAGTCCTCGTTCAGGCAGGCGACGACCCAGCTCAGCTCGACCGCCGTCCGCCCATCGCCGCGGTCGTGCCGCTCGACCGTCGGTCCGGAGAGAACGTCGAGCGGGCCGAAGCCGCCGACCGTTCGCACCGAGCCCGGGTCGAGCCCCTCGACGACGACGGTCGCGGTCGCAGTGACCCGATCCGCGAACCGCGGAGAACCGGGGTCGAGCGAGGTCGACGGCGCCAGGGGTGCGCCCGACGCGAGCGCCGCTGCGACGAGGACCGTCGCGCCGGTCATCGCCGCCACCGTGCCGCCTCACGGAGGTCGGCCCACCCAAGGAACGCTTCATCGATCTCCTCGGCCCCGTCGCTTCCGAGCACGAGCGGGTCGAAGCCGAGCGACTCCAGCTCGCCGATGAGCCGGGCGAGCCGAGCCTCGTTCTCCGCGCGCCGCGCGCGCGCCTCGCGGGCCGTCAGGCGCACGAGCCGCGTGCCGCCACCGGCCGGATCTGCGACAGGCAGCACGACGGTCCCGACGTCCGGGAAGCTCTGCTCCCAGACGGGGTCCTGGATCACGACCGGGACGACGTCCCACCGGCGAGCACCCGCTTCGAGCCAGGCGGAGACGGGCGGCGGCGCGAGGAAGTCGGAGAGGACGAAGAGGAACGTTCCGGAGGGAAGCGCGGAGCGCATCCGTCCGAGGTAGGCGAGCGCCCGCTCGACGGTGTCCTCGGGTGCATCGAACCCCGTCTCCGGCGACTGCCGCCGGTCGATCAGCCACCGGTCTCCGCGCCCGCCCGGTGGGAGCCAGTACGCGTCGCCCGTGGAGCCGCCGCCGGCGTGGTCGATCGACCCGACGTCGCCGCGTGTCGCGACGGCGCTCGCAACGATCGCCTGCGTCGCTGCGTGAAGCGCCACGGGCTTCGAGAGCCACGGGAACGGCGCGCGGTAGACGCCCATCGCCGGTCTGCGGTCGCACACGACCACGACCCTGGGGGCCTCGTCGGCCTGGTGCGAGCGGACGACGAACTCGTCGCGGTCGAGGGCGGCGGAGAGCCGGGCGGAGGCGTGCCAGTCGATGGTCGAGACGGGGTCGCCGGGCGTGTACGGCCGCCCGCCGACGACGTCGGTGCCGGGACCGCGCCGGGCGCTGCGATGCTCGCCGAAGGGAAGGCCGACGAGACGCGGCCGTGGGACGAGCGGGAAGACGCGCCGCCCGGCGAGCGCGGCCTCCACCTCAGGAGGCGGCCGGGTCGAGCGACGGCCGCCCCCGCTCGCGCTCGTGCCAGTCGGGCTCCGGCCGAGGCGCCCGCTCGAGGCTTTCGGCGCGGATCCGCTCCAGCGCGGCGTCGCGACCGAGGCCGCGGATCTCCGCCAGGAAGGTCGTCGTCAGGAGGATCCTGTGGCCGAGGACCGGCAGGAAGAGCGCGTCGACGTCCTCCGGGACGACGTACTCGCGCTCGTGCAGGAGCGCGCGGCCGCGGGCGGTGCGCTCGAGCGCAAGGCTCCCCCGAACGGAGGCACCCGTCGAGACCCCCTCGACGTCGCGCGTCGCGCGCACGAGATCGACGATCCAGTCGAGCAGCAGGTCGTCCACGTACACATCCTCGACGGCACGCTGGATCGCACGCACCTGGTCGACGGTGACGACCGGCTCGAGCCGCCCGAGCGGATGCCCGTGCCGCTGTTCCTGCACGATCCTCAGCTCCTCTGCGCGAGCGGGATAGCCGAGCGCGGTTCGCAGCGTGAAGCGGTCGAGCTGCGCCTCTGGCAACGGGAACGTCCCTTCTTGCTCGATCGGGTTCTCGGTTGCGATCACGAGAAACGGCGCCGGCAGCGGTCGGGTGACGCCGTCGACGGTGACCTGCCGCTCCGCCATCGCCTCGAGCAGCGCGGACTGCGTCTTCGGCATCGCGCGGTTGATCTCGTCGACGAGCACGACGTTTGCGAAGACCGGTCCCGGGCGGAACTCGAAGTCGCGCGTCTTCTGGTTCCAGATCGAGAGGCCGGTGACATCAGCCGGCTGGAGATCCGGCGTGCACTGGATCCGAGTGACGGTCGCGCCGTCGATCGACTGGGCGATCGAGCGCGCGAGCACCGTCTTCGCGGTGCCCGGGACGTCCTCGAGCAGCACGTGGCCGTCGCAGGCGAGGGTGGCGAGCACCAACGCCACCTCCTCGCGCTTGCCGTGGACCACGGTCTCGACGTTGTCGAGCAGCCGGCGGGCGAGCGCGCTGGCCTCGGCCGGGCGGCTCGACTCGTCCTCGCGCCGGACCGCGCCGCTCATGGGCGCATGCTAGACGCCCGAGGATTCCGCCAGAGAACAGCGGCTCCGCACGCCCGCGAGGGGCGTGCGGAGCCGCGAGCAGTGCCCTGCGTCAGGGCGTGACGCTGAACGACGTGGTCATACCCCGGTCGATGTGGAACGGGACGTCGCAGACGCCGGTGTAGCTCTTCGGCGGCAGCGCGACCGTCCACGTCTCCGACTGGCCCGGAGCGAGTAGGGCACCGGCCTTGACGCCGACGACGTCGAAGTTGTGCACCTCCTCGCCCTTGTTCGTGATCACGAACGTGACCTGACCCGAGGGGATCGAGGTCTGCGAGAGGTCGAACTTGTACTCCGACATGGCCACGTTGACGGTCGTGTTCGCCGTCCCGACCGTGCCGGTCGGCGGCGGTGGCGTCGTGGTCGTCGTCGTGGTCGTGGGCGGCGGCGCCGTCGGCTTCGGTGGCGTCACGGCGACGCCGAGCACGCCCTTCATGCCGAGCCGCGCGTGGCCGGGCAGCGTGCAGACATACGCGAACCGGCCCTTCTTCTTGAACACGACGCGCAGCGTCGCCTTCTTGCCCGGGTTCAGCGTCTTCGTCTTCTTCCCGGCGATCTTGAAGTCGTGGGAGATCTTCCCCTTGTTGATCACCGTGAAGACGACGACGCCCTTGGGCACCTTGCGCTTCGAGAGCTTGAAGCTGAACTCCTTGGCGGTGACGGTGACCTTCGTGACCTTCGCCGCCTTGCTGCGGTGGGTCTTCACCTGGCTCTTCACGGTCGCGCCCCCGCCCGGTGCGAGCAGGCCGGCAGCCAGCCCACCCAGCGCCAGAGCCGAGAGCACGACCACACTCACTCCGCGACGCATCGATTACCTCCTAAAAGTTGACCCGCGGCCACCCTAGCGATGGCATGACACGCTAGGCGTCGGTTACTTGCACGAGCAAAGAGCGGGGCGACGGCCTGGCCGTCGCCCCGCTCTTAGTGGCTACGCGCTAGGGCAGCACGTAGGTGTAGATGGCGTCGTCACGCAGACGGGCCGGGTTCGTCAGGCCCTTCGGGCGGGACACGTCGTTGTGCGACTGCCCGCCGACTGCGACCGACACGTACTGCTTGCCGCCCACCATGTAGGTGACCGGCGCCGCGCCGACCGGCGCGGTCATCAGCGGCGACGTCCAGAGGGACTTGCCCGTCTTGGTGTCGAGCGCCTCGAGGAAGCCGTGGCCGTCCTGGGCGTTGCCCTGGCCGAGGTGGCCGATGAACGTGAGGCCGGAAGCCGTGTTCATCGACCCGCTGTAGCAGGGCGCCTCCCAGTGCTGGTGCCACGTCAGCTTGCCCGTGGTCACGTTCATCGAGGCGAAGTTGCCGGTGTTCGACGTCGAGGTGTCACCGACGCCAAGGCGGCCCGCCCCGATGCCGCCGTTCGAGCCCGCGACCTGCGAGGCCTTCGGGATCTGCTCGAACGCCGTCGCCCGGTTCGTGACGCCGCAGGTGATGAATCCCTGGGTCAGCGGGCTGTACGAGCTCGCCGGCCAGTCCATCTGCTCGAACGGCGTCACGACGTACTGCGTCGTGTCGTACGGGTCGTACGCGCACCCGATCTTGAACGGCTTGCCGTCGGGTGCGGTTGCCTGGGCGAACGGGATGTACGCGTTGGTCTGCGTGATGTTCCCGTCGGCGCACGGACGACCGTCCTTGCCGATCTTGTTGAACAGGACGTTCTCGGTCTGCGGCACCGGTTGCGTCGGCCACGTGTTCACGTCCGGCGAGTGGTTCTGCGGGACCGGGACCTCCTTGACCGGGAAGAGCGGCTTGCCGGTCTCGCGGTCGAGGATGAACGTCATGCCGTACTTGTTCACCTCGGCGACGCCCGGCCGGGTCTTCAGGACGGTCGTCTTGACCTTCTTCTTCTTGGTGACGAACTTGCCCTTGACCTTGACCCGCACCTTCTTGGTGACGGTCACCGGGACCTTGTACTTCGCGTCGAACGCGACCGGGTTGTTCGGCAGATCCGAGTCCCAGAGGTCGTGGTGCGCCGTCTGGAACGCCCACACGAGCTGGCCGGTGTACACGTTCAGCGCCACGATCGAGTCCGTGTAGAGGTTCATGCCGGGCCCGCGCGAGTTCCACGGCACCGGGTTGCCCGTCCCGAAGATCAGCAGGTTGAGCTTCGAGTCGACCACGGGCGTCTCCCACATGGCGCCGCCACCGTACTGGCTGTCGTTGCCGGACCACGTGTTGCCGCCGGGCTGGCCGTGTGCCGGGACAATCGCCCACGTCCAGAGCGGCCGGCCGTTGTTCGCGCTCAAGGCGTGCATGCCGTTCGAGACGCTGCCCCCGTCACCGCCGGAGTCGCCGGTGATGACCATGCCGTTGTAGTAGATCGGGGCGTCCGAGATGCGGCCACCCTTGCGCCACGGCAGCACCTCCTTCTTCCACACCTCGCCGCCCGTCATCTGGTCGAGCGCGATCAGGTGGCCGTCGCGCATGCCCGCGAAGACCTTGCCCTCGCCGAGCGCGACGCCCGGCGAGCGACCGCCGCTCCCCACGTTGTAGCCCTGCTCGTACGTGGGGACCCAGTGCCAAAGGGTCGCGCCTGTCGCCGCGTCGAGCGCGAAGACGTCGCTCTTCGGCGTCTGGATGTAATACGTCCCGTCGGCGACCACCGCGTTGGCCTCGAGCGAGCCGCACGCCGAGTCCTTCGTCGGACACGTGCCGAGGTTGATGTGCCATGCCTCTTTGAGCTGACCGACGTTCGTCGGCGTGATCTGCGTCAATGACGAGAACCGCTGCCCGTTGAGGCTGCCCATGTGCGTCAGCCAGTTGTTGCCCGCGGGGGCGTTCAACTGGGCGGCGGTGTACGCAGGTGACGGAGTGATCGCCATCTGGGTCGACGACGACCCTCCGGCGGCCACGATGCCTACGCCTGCGATGAGCAACCCCACGCTGAAGGCGACCAAAAGCAATACGACCCTACGCATCTGGCTTCCTCTCCGAAGGGGTTGGTGGGGGACGCCTGACTATCCCATTTCGATGCATGTCGGCGCAACTATCGTCGGGCGGCGTGACACATCCACAGCCCACGGCTGTTGTCCGCTTCGGCACCGAATCGTCTGTAGAGTGCCGCCATGACGCGCGCCTTCGTCTCGCTCCTGTGCGTCTCGGCGCTCGCCGGTAGCGCGACCGTCGCGGCGACAGCCGGCACCACGTCGAGTGCCGTCGGCTCGCGCGGCACGGCCACGGTGATCACGCTTCGCGGCCGGTCCCCGAGCCCGGGGCCGTGGCGGCGGCAGCTTCGGCTGAAGTTGATCAAGGCGCGGCTCAAGAGCTTCGAGCTGTGCGCGATGGTGAATCGCAGCACACTCTCGCCGACGTGCGATCCGAAGCAGACCGATGTGCTGCCGAGAGGGACGATCCTCCGCCTCGAGCAGAAGCCCGCGGGCAAGGGCATCCACGTGAGGGACACTCCCGGGTGGGGCATGGTCGGAACCTCGCTCCAGCCGTCGCTCCTCGCGGTGTTGAGCAACGCGGTCACGGGGAACACGTTCGGAACGATCACGTACCGCGTCACGTTGCGCGACGCGGAGGGGACCATCCTCGCCCGCTCGAGGCCGTTCAAGGTCGTCTGGCACCGCTAGCCGTCGACGGGGCCGTACGCGACGAGCTCGGGTGATCCGCCGCCGGCGCGCGGGATGCCGGCTCCCACCACGACGACGTCGCCGGCGACCGCGGGGCAGGCATTGACGCCCGCTCGCATCCGGGCGCGCCAGAGCTCTTTGCCGTCGTCGGCTCCGAACGCGTAGACCGTCCCGTCGTAGGTCGACGTGAACACCACGTCGTTCGAGACGGTTGCGCAACCGAAGGCAGGCGATCCCAGGCCTCGCTCCCAGAGCTCCCTGCCGGTGTCGACCTCGAGCGCCACGAGCCGCCCTCGGCCCTTCGAGGGGTCGACGTCCGCGTACTCCTGCCGGTCGATCCCGCTTCCCCAACCGCAGAGATCGACGACGGGCACGAACACGCGGCCGTCGGCATACGCCATCGGAGTCTCGACGCCTCCGAGGAGCCCTGGGCACACGACCACGCGGCGACGGGGCAGCGGCCCGACGTCGTTCCGATGGCGCCCGACCGTCGCCGTCCAGCGTCGCGCGCGTTCCTCCCGGTCCCACGCGATCACGCGTCCCCCCTTCCCCGCGCCGATCGCCAGGTCGCCGGTGAGGATCGGGGTCGCCTGGAAGTCCTGGTCGCGCACGTCGTGCGGCGTGACCTGGTCGAACCAGAGCAGACGGCCCGTCGTCGCGTCGAGCACGACGAGCGAGTCGGTGTAGCGCACCGGGCCGGGGAACGCGGAGCCGTTCGGAAACTCGGGGCTCCCGCCCCAGGGCGTGGGGTTGGCGATGCCCGCGTAGAGGCGCCCTTTGGAATCGACCGAGACGGGGTACCAGATGCCGCCCCCACCCGACTGGAGCGGGTGCGGCCACGGCTTCTCGATCGTGTCGAACTTCCAGACGACGGCGCCCGTGTCTGCGTCGAGCGCGTAGATCGCTCCCCGCCCGAGCGGGGCGTAGCCGACGGTTCCGAGAAACACGAGGCCCTCCCACGGAATCGGCGCGACGTCGACGAACTGCTCGGACTTGCTCGTCAGGTGGCGCCGCCAGAGCTCCTTGCCCGTGTCTGCGGAGAGCGCGAACGCCTCCGCGTCGGTGGCCCCGTACACCGTGCCGCCGTCGACGGCGAGGCCGTTCGGACCCTCGTTCGGCGCGTTGTAACGGCGAGCCCAACGCGTCGAGCCACTCTCGAGGTCGAGCGCGTACACGTTGCTGTTCAGATCCTGCGCGTAGACGATGCCTCCCTCGACAACGGGATTCGAGGCGAACGCGCCCGTCACGGTCGGCTTGCCGGGAAGTCGAAAACGCCAGCGGACCGCGAGCGAGCCGACATTCCCCGCGTCGATCGACGAGCCCGTCGCAGCGCGCGTCCCCTCACGGTCGGCGTTGGCGAGCGGCCAGTCACCCGCTCCCTTTTCCGATCCGCACCCGGCGACCGCGAGAACGAGGAAAGCCGCGGCGAGGGCGCATCGGGGCGGGAGCACGGGCTTGGTACGCTAGCTGGCGTGAATCGGCGGCTCCTGCTGGCACTCCCGGTCGCGGTCGTCGCGCTTGTCCCGGCGGCACGCGCCGCGCAGGAGCACAGTCAGACGACCGCCCCGCCGCCCGTCGTCGACATCCGCGTCAAGATCTCGGACGGTGGGATCTCGTTCTCGCCGAAGAAGGCGGTGCGCGGGGCCTTCGCGCGATTCATCCTCCTCAACACGGGCAAGAAGGCGCACGCCGTCATGCTCGGCGCGACGAAGCGCGGCGCCGGGATCCAGACGGGCTTCCACAAGACGGTCAAGCCGAACCAGCAGACGGTGCTGCTGCTGTTCCTCGACTACCGCGGCAAGGTGCCGTACAAGGCGACGCTCCCGACGGACAAGGGCAAGCCGCGGATGCAGGGCACCTTCCGGATCACCTAGAGGCTTGCGCTCAGCGAGGCTGCCACGCGGGAGGCGCGTCGCCCGCGAGAAGGTGCTCGTCCATCGAGATCGTCGTCGACTTGCCGCCCGGCAGCGCGGTGAGAATCAGCTTGCCGCTCGTGACGTAGATGAGCGTCTTGCCGTCCGGGAGCCACGTCGCCGGCCCGGTGCCGTTCGCGATCTTGAGCGGCTTCTTCCGTGCGGTCGAGGCGAGGTAGAGCGCGAACATCGGGCAGGGTGACTCGCCGCAATCCGGGGGCCCGGTGAGCGGACGCCGCCCGATATAGGCGACCGACCTGCCGTTCGGGGAGACGGCGGCCGCGGTCGACGAGACAAGCTCGGCCTGGAGATCGACGCGCCCCAGGATCCGGCCCGTGCGTGGATCGACCCGTGAGACGTCCGCGACGGTCGGCAGGAGAATGGCCTTCCCATCCTTCGTCCAGGCCGGACGCCCGCCGGGCGGCGCCTGCGGGAGGCGGTGCTCCCGTGCTCCGGTCGAGGACATCACGAAGAGCGTCCACTGCTTCTTGTGGGGCCGCAGGAAGGCGATCTGCTTGCCGTCGGGCGACCATACGGGGTAGCTGTCGCGCCCGTTCTTCGTCAGCCGCTTCTCGTTCGTCCCGTCGAGGTCGATCGAGAAGATGCCGCTCCCGAGGCGCACGAAGGCGAGCTTCTTGCCGTCGGGCGAGAACGCGGGATCGGTAGCGGGGTTCGCGCCCTTCGAGATCTGCTGGAGCCCGTCTCCGTTCGACTGGACCCGGAAGAGCTGCTGGAGCGCGGTTCCGTCCGGGTGGGCCGAAAACACGATCCAGGAGGCGCTCGCGGCCGCGGGCGCGCCGGCGGCGAGCTTCAGGGCGAGAACGAGCAGCGCGCTCGCGAGCATCGCCCGGGAGACCGATCTGCGTGCCATCACGGCTCGAAGAAATAGCACAGGAAGCTCGGGCACCCGTCGCGCCACGACGACACGGATCGCCGCTGCCAACCGGCGCGGGTCGATGGAGCTAGGCGGACTCGAACCGCCGACCTCCTGGGTGCGATCCAGGCGCTCTCCCAACTGAGCTATAGCCCCGCGCAGGAGAAAGTGTAGCGCCGGTGCGGGCGGGCGGGCCCTGCGTGGGCCCCTAGGCTACGGCCGTGCGCGCGGTCGTCGTCGGAGCCGAGGGAGACGCTTGCGTCGCCGACGTTCCCGAGCCCGAGGGGCCTGGGACGCTCGTGGGCGTCGTCGCCTGCGGCTTGTGCGGGTCGGATGTCGAGAAGCTCGTGCCCGCGCGGGCGGGGACTGTGCTCGGTCACGAGGTCGTCGCGGAGCTCGAAGGCGGGCGCAGGGTCGCGCTCGTCCACCACGCTTCGTGCGGCGAGTGCGAGCGGTGCCTCGCCGGCCACGAGTCGACCTGCGAGCGCTTCGCCGAGCCCACGATCCGCCCCGGTGGGCTCGCGGAGCGCCTTCGGGCCGACAGCTGGGTCGATCTGCCGCAGGACTGGCCCGAATGGCGCGGGACCTTCGTCGAGCCGCTCGCCTGCGTGCTGCGCGCCGCTTCGCGGCTGCCGCGCGGCCGTCTGCTGGTCGTCGGCAACGGGTTCGTGGGACAGCTGTTCGCAGCCGTGCTCGAGCATCGTGGCGACGACGTGTTCGCGGTGGACATCGATCCGCGACGCACCGGTCGCGCGCCCGACGGACCGGTCGACGCGGCCGTCCTCTGCGGGCCGGGTGGCGCCGACACCGCCTTCGACGCCGTCGCGCCCGGCGGGACGGTGCTCGCCTTCGCGGACGCGGGCAGCGTTCCGCTCGCCGACCTCTATCGCCGGGAGCTGACCGTCGTAGGGGCACGGTCGGCCGCGCCGCCGTACATGCCCGAGGCAGTCGCGCTTCTCCATGACCTGGACGTCCCCGAGCCCATGGTGCTGCCGCTCGAGCGGTTCGCCGAGGGGCTCGAGCTCTACCGGCGCCGCGACGCGACGAAGGTCGTCTTCACGACGTGAGGGCCCTGATCCTGCACGGGCCGAAAGACCTCCGGCTCGACGACGTCCCCACACCGGTGCCCGGCGACGGCGACGTGCTTCTCCAGGTCGAGGTCGCGCTGACCGACGGCACCGACCTCAAGGCGTACCGGCGCGGCCACCCGGTTCTCCTGGGGGAGCTGCCGAGCCCCTTCGGGCACGAGGTCTGCGGCATCGACGTGGCCACGGGCCGACGTGTCGTGGTGGCGAACTCCGCACCATGCGGCGCGTGCAATGCTTGCCGCCGAGGCCAGGAGACGCTCTGCGAGACGCTGTTCCCCCTGCTGAACGGCGCGTATGCGGAGCTGCTCCTCGTCCCCGAGCGGATCGCCTCGAAGAACCTCCTCCCCGTCCCGCCCGGCCTCCAACCGGAGCTCGCGGCACTGAGCGAGCCGCTCGCCTGCTGTCTCCACGGGATCGAGGTCGCGGGCGTGGAGGACGGGCAAACGGTCGCGATCGTCGGGCTGGGACCGATCGGGCTGATGCTCTGCGCCTGCGTCGCGGATGCGGGCGCGCGGCCGGTCGGGGTGGGGTCGCGCGAGGAGCGCCGTGCGCTCGCGCCGTCCTTCGGCGCCGTCCTTGCAGACGCGGACGGGGCGGACATCGTGATCGAGGCCGCGGGCACGATCGAGGCGTGGGAGCGCGCGCTCTCGCTCGTGCGACCCGGCGGGACCGTGCTCGCCTTCGGCGGCCTACCCCGCGACACGCGCGTCGCGGTCGACCCGTATCGGATCCACTACGACGAGGTGCGCCTCGTCGGCTCGTTCCACCACACGCCCCGGCACTTCCGCGCCGCGCTCGCCTTCCTCGCGAGCGGCGCCTACCCGTACGAGGACCTCGTCACCCACCAGGTCGGGCTCGAAGAGGTCGGCCCGCTCTTCGACGATCCGCCGCGCGACTACCTCAAGGCCGCCGTACGGCCCTGACTCACGCGTCGAAGAGCGTGAGCTCCGGCTCGCGCGCGCCGCGCAGCGTCTCGAGGTCGACTTCGACGCAGCCGAGCCCGCGGGCGGCGCAGAGCGTCCGCGCCTGCAGCTTCACCGACTCGGCGGCGAGGATCCCACGGCACGTGGCGAGCGACGGATCGCGTTGGAGCACCTCGAGATAGCGCGAGAGCTGCTCGACAGCCTCGATCGTCCCGACCCGCTTGATCTCGACCGCGACCCAGCCGTCGTCCTCGTCGCGGCACATCAGGTCGACCGGCCCGATGTCGGTCGGCCACTCCCTGCGTACGAGGCGTAGTCCCGGCTCGACCGCCTCGGGCAGATCCGCGAGTGCCTCCTGGAGATGACGTTCGACCCCGTCCTTCTCGAGCCCCGCGTCCTCGCCGAGCTCGTGCTCGACCTCCGCGAGGAGCTCCAGGACACGGATCTCGAGGCGATCCTCGGAGCTCCCCGCGCGCTTGCGCACCACGATGACGTCATCGCCGTTCTCGATCACGGTCGGAGGGGTCATCCAGTTGAGCGGCTTGTAGCCACCGCTGTCGGCGTGGACGAGCACCGAGCCGTCCGCCTTGAACACGAGCAGGCGGATCGCCTCCGGCAGGTACGCGTTCAGGCGGCCGGTGTAGGTGACCTCGCAGCGGGCGACAACGAGACGCACGGACCGACGCTACCGTGCCCTGCGGACATGGCCGAAGCGGACGTGACTACGTGCCTGGCACGTTTTCACGTCCGAAAAGGCCAAGTTGACACGTATGCACCTCGGCCGCGCGAGCCACGGCGGAAACGGACGTGTCCTCGTGCCTGGCACGATTCGGCAGCCGCCGCGGTGTGCCGCGGCCCGCCCTACAGCAGCTCGACGCGCGAGGCGCCGACGATCCGCTCCTCGCCGCCTTCGAGCCGCACGAGGAGCTTGCCCTTACCGTCGTAGTCGGGCGACTCCACGAGCACGACTCCGTCCACGCCGCCGACACGGCACCGCCCGCCGGCCTCCGGCTCGAGGCCCCGCCAGAAAAGCACGAACGGGTTGCGCTCCCACTCTCGCCCGATCGTCGTCTCGATCGTGTGGCCGGGGAGCACGCGGGTCTCGTGCGGCAAGGTCATGAGACGCTCCATCACGGAGTCGCGCACGACGTCGGCCGGGCCGCCGCCCACCGCGTCGCGGAAGAGCGTGTCGCCGGAGAAGCAGAGCCCGTCCACGACGAAGGCGACCCCGTCGTCGGAGTGACCGGGCGTGGGGATCGCCTCGATCCGGAGACCACCCGTCTCGACCGCCCCGGTGGCCACTGGAATCCCGAACCGGGAGGTCAGCTCCTCCTCGTGCGCGACGTGGTCGGGATGGCCGTGCGTGCGGAGCACATGCGTCGGCGTGAGCCGGTCGCGCTCCACGGCCGCGAGCAGCGGCTCGAGCGGGGCGCCGGAGTCGACGAAGACGGCCACTCCCCCGGGCTCGTCCCCGAGCACGAAGGCATTCGACAGCCAGTTGTCGTCCATCGAGCGTTCGAGGATCACCATCACAGGCTACGTAGATCGGCTCGACTCCGCGAGACTCCCCGCGTGACCCGCGGCCTCGCAGCGATCTTCCTCACGCTGGCCATGGCCGCGCCGGCCGCTGGCGCCGTTCGCGTCGTGGCGCCGTTCCCCCCGGAGCGCTATGCCGAAGTCGGCGCGATCGGGCTCGCCGTTCCGGGAGCCGGGCCCACCGTCACACGGGAGGATGCGCTCCGGACGCTGCTGACCGGGAAGGTCGCGAGCTCCCTGATCGGGGGCCCGTCCCCGGGCGTGCCGCTGATCACGCTCGGGCAAGGCCCGCCACCCGACACCCTCGTCGTGCTCCCACCGTCGGGAAGAAGCGAGAACGCCCGTTACCCGATCGCCGTGACACCAGGGCCGCGCGGCGTGCTGACGTCCGACTCCACGCGCATAGACGGCCTGGTCTCGCTCGCGGACGTCGCCAACGACGACCTGGAGGTCGTCGCCGTCGACGATCCGGTTGCCACGCTCGAGCGGCTGGAGGACAGGATCGCGCGCAACGACCGGATCCGCCTGCCGCTCACCGTGCTCGTGGGAGGAATCGCGTACGTCGTGGCGCTCTTTGCGCCGCGCTTCGCGCCGCGCGTGCTCCTCGTCGCCCTTGCTGCGAATCTCTGGCTGGCCGGCTGGTGGCTGGTGGCGCTCGTCGCTTTGGCAGCGCTGCTCCTGCCGCTCGGCGTCGCGTGCGCCACCGTCCTCGCCGCGTACCTCCTCGTCCTCGGCCTCGACCCGGAGGCGGTCGCCCTGTCGCCGTTCGGGCCCTCGCAGGCGGGCCGTTTCTACGGGGTCTCGAATCTCCTCGAGACGATGCTGCTCGTCCCCGCGCTGCTCGGTGCAGCACGCCTCGGGCGCGCCGGCCCGGCGGTGGCCGTTCTGGCGTTGGTCACGGTTGCGGGCAGCCGGTTCGGCGCGGACGGAGGCGGGCTGATCGTGCTGCTCGCCGCCTACGGGACGCTGCTGCTGCGGACGACGCGCGCCCGGCTCGGAGCGACGCGACTCCTCGCCGTCGCCACGGCGGCCGTCGCCGTTGGGCTCGTCCTCGTCGGGGTCGACGCCGCCCTCGGCGGGTCGAGCCACGTCACGCATGCGGTCGGCGACGGTCCGGGCGCGCTGCTCGGCGACCTCGGCGACCGGCTCCAGATCTCCGCCCGTCGGACGTTCGAGTCTTTCGGCCCTGCGTTCGCGGCGCTGGCCTCGCTCGCCGTCCTGGTCTTCGTCGCCACGAGGCGCCAGCGCGGCCCGTTGACAGACGCGTTGCTCGTGGGCGTGCTCGTCTCGCTCCTTGTCAACGACACTCCCGGCGACGTGCTGGGGATGGGCGCAGTCGGCGCGTTCGTCCTCTGGCGGTACGAGCGGCAGACCCCGCACGATGCTCCCGCGTGGCGGGATAGACTGCGCGCGATGCGACGCCCGGCCATCGTCCTCGCGCTCTCGGTCGTGGCGCTGCTACTGGGCGTCGTCGCGGCAGGCTGCAGCGAGGGCGAGGTCGGCGCGACACCGAACACCGTCGAGGGCACGCTCCCCACGGAGACGACGGGCGGGAACGAGGCCGACCTACCTGCGCTGAAGCTGACGGGCGACGCGACAGCGGGGAAAGCGGTCTTCGAGAGCGCCGGGTGCACGGCCTGCCACACGCTCTCCGCCGCCGGCTCGACCGGCACAGTCGGGCCGAACCTCGACCAGGCGAAACCGTCGTTCGACCTGGTCGTTCAGCGGGTCACGCTGGGCCAGGGCGGCATGCCCTCGTTCAAGGATCAGCTCCAGCCGCAGCAGATCGCGGACGTCGCGGAGTTCGTCTCCTCGTCGGCGGGCGGCTGAGCCCACCCCTCCCCGAGACGCTCCCGCGGCCTGTCCGCGCGTTCGCCTCCGACCTCGACGGCACGCTGATCGGCCGCGATGCAACGCTGCGCCCGCGCACGCGTGCCGCCATCGCGCGCGCACAAGCAGCGGATATTTGCATGCTCGTGGCGACGGGCCGGATGTTCCGCTCGGTCGAGCCGTACCTCGCAGAAGCGGGGATCCACGAGCCCGTGGTCTGCTACCAGGGCGCGGCCGTGGTCGACCCCACCACGCGCGAGTTCCTGCTCCACGAGCCGATCGAGCTCGAGACCGCACGAGAGGCGATTGCGACCCTCGCCGAGCGTGGCTTCTCGCCGAACGTCTACGTCGACGACCAGCTCTATGTCGCCCACGAGACCGAGTACTCCCGCGCCTACTCGCAGTTCCAGCACCTGCCGGTGACGGAGGTGGGCGATCTGCTCGCATGGCTCGAGCGACCGCCGACGAAGTTGGTCCAGGTAGCCGATCCTCCCGTTCTCGCTGAGCTGCGGCCCGTCATCGAGCAGCAGTTCGACGGAAGGATGTTCGTCACCACCTCGCTTCCGTACATGCTCGAGCTCGGCAATCCCGCCGTCACGAAGGGCTCGGGAATCTCGTTCGTCGCGAAGCTGGTCGGTCTCGAGCTCGATCACGTCGTCGCGTTCGGCGACGGCGAGAACGACGTCGAGCTGCTCGACGTCTCGGGGTTCGGTGTTGCCGTCGAGACCGGGCACCCGCGGCTCTTGGCGATCGCGGACATGACCTGCGCCGGCCCCGAAGACGAGGGCGTGGCAGCCGTCATGGACGCCGTGCTGGACCTAGACTCTCCCTCGTGATCGATCTCAAGGCAGCCCGCGCCGATCCGGAGGCGATGCGTGCTGCGCTCGCGCGAAAGGGCGCCGCGGACGCATTCGACAGGCTCCTCGCAGCCGACGCCCGCTGGCGCGAGCTGGTGCCGCGCGTCGACGAGCTCCGCTCGCGGACAAAGCCGAAGGGGAAGCCGACGCCCGAGCAGCTCGAGGAGCTCCAACGGGTCAAGGCCGAGCTGAAGGACGCGGAGGACGCGCTCTCAGCTGCGGAAGCCGAGCGCGATACGGCGCTCCTCGAAGTACCGAATCCGCCGGACCCGTCGATTCCGGACGGCGACACGGAGGACGACGCCGTCGAGCTCCGACGAGTCGGTGAGCCGCGCCAGGGCGAGGCGAAGGAGGCCGCGGAGATCGGGCGCTTCGAGCTCGAGCGCGCCGCACGGCTCTCCGGCTCGCGCTTCGGCTACCTCGTCGGCGATACCGCGCTCCTCGCGCTCGCGCTGTACCGGTTTGCGATCGACCACGTCGCCCGGGCGGGCTTCACACCTGTCCTGCCCCCCGTCCTCGTGCGCGAGGAGGCGATGGTGGGCACGGGTTTCTTCCCGACGGAGCGCTCGAACATCTACGGCCTCGAGGACGACGACCTCTACCTGACGGGCACCTCGGAGGTCGCGCTGGCCGCGATGCACATGGGCGAGATCCTCGAGGACGACGCCCTGCCGATCCGCTACGCAGGCTTCTCGACCTGCTTCCGGCGTGAGGCCGGCGCCGCAGGCAAGGACACGCGCGGAATGTTCCGCGTGCACCAATTCAACAAGGTCGAGATGTTCGTCTTCACGCGGCCCGACGAGTCGCGCGAGGAGCACGAGCGGATGCTGGCGGTGGAGGAGGAGCTCCTCCAGCGGCTCGGCCTTCCCTATCGAGCCGTCGACGTGGCCGCCGGCGACCTTGGCGCATCCGCCGTGCGCAAGATCGACCTCGAGGCGTGGTTCCCGTCGCAGGGGCGGTACCGCGAGGTCACCTCCTGCTCCAACACGACCGACTTCCAGGCCCGCCGGCTCGGCATCCGCTGGCGCTCCCCCGGGGGGCTCGCCACACCGCACACGCTGAACGGCACCGTGGTCACGGATCGGTTCGTTCTCGCGATCCTCGAGACCTACCAGGGAGGGGTGCCCGACTCCCTCCAGGAGTACGGGGCGCCCACTCGGATCAGGGACTGAATTACCCCACCCGGGTGGTATCGGCCCTGGGCCTCCTGGGTACGTTTGGGACATGCGGCATGAGGGGGTAGTGCGTGTGCGCTGGACTCGCGCTGAGCTGACGGCGATCCGCGAGGCCATCGAGGTGACGCCCAACTTCGAGGGCCGGCTCGAGGTGCGCGAGATCCTGCGCGACGCATTCCGCTCGGCGCGGGGCGGCGACATTGTCTTCGAGCAGTCGCTCGCCGAGCGCCTCGGCTCGCGCCTCGTCCCCATCGACGGGCCGACGGCGATGGCCCGGGCAAAGCTGCTCCTGGCCGTCCGCGGCCCGCGGAAGCGCTCGGCCGTGAAAGTCGGCCCGCGGAGGCCCGTGTTCTCCGGCGCCTACGCGACCTCCCCGCAGCCGGCGGCGGTTCCGGTGCCAGCGCCGGAGCCGATCGCTGCGTCCGCGGCCGCGTAGTCACGAACGTAGACTGAGCCGCCCGGCGGGGTTCCGGAGCGGTCGAACGGGGCGGCCTTGAAAGCCGTTGAGCCGCAAGGCTCCGTGGGTTCGAATCCCACCCCCGCCGCTCCTAATCAGCCCTCGAGCAGGGCGCGGACCTCGTCGTCCAGCGCGAGCGGGCGGCCGTCGGAGCCGACGCGGACGACAGTGTGTGTGCCGTCGATCGCGCGCTCGCCGTCCTTCGAAACCTCCCAGCGGTACGTGATGGAGGTCGTGCCGACGCGGTCGACCCAGAGCCGCACCTCGACCTCGTCCTCGAAGACGAGCACCTGGTGGTAGTCCGCCTCCACGTGACGCCGCGGGAAGTCGGCCAACTCGCCGCGTAGGAGCCCGAGCCTCCGGTACAGCGACGTCTCGGTCACCTCCGCCCAGCGGAACGCGGCGGTGAAGTGAATGCGACCGCCCGTGTCGGTGTCGACCCACGCCACCCGGAACCGTTCGCGCTGCTCGAGCATCGAGCGAGTCTACGTCTGGGCGTCTCGCTCGTTGCCGACGCCCGTTGGGGCCGTGCTCTCCCTCGAACGATTGCGCAATCACCCCATCGGGGTAGAGTGCGATCGGTGTCAGGGTCGCTGCACGTCAAGTGGACGCGAGCGGAGCTGGTCGCCGTGCGTGAGGCGATCGAGATCACGCCCCTCTTCGAGGGCCGCGCCGACGTGCGGGCGACGATCCGCGCGACACTCCGCGCGAACCGGCGGGACGTCGTGCTGGACCAGGTGCAGGCCGAGCGCCTCGCCACGCACCTCGTTCCGATCGACATGCCGACCGCCATCGCCAAGGTCAAGCTCCTGCGCGCGATCCGTGACGCCCCGCAGGAGCAGGCCGTGGCGCAGGCCGTCGACGCCGCGTAGACGAGTCACCCTCTTTCGAGGGGTCTAAGCTCCGCCGCGTGACGCCGACCCATCGGTCAGTGCGGCGTTTGGCGCTCAGCTTTCTCCTGCTCACGGTGCTCGTCGCTCCGACGTCGGCCGGGGCATCCCAGCTCATCGCCCGCGACGCGCAGGACGTCACGCTGAAGGTCGACGCGCAGGGTCAGGCGCTCGTCGGGTATCGCGCGAAGGGAAAGACGTGGTCGGTACTCGCCTGGGGCGCGATCAACGCACTCCACTCGACCGCGGACCGCGCCCAGGTGAAGTTCCAGGTGGACTACGCCGGCGGCTGGGGCAAGTACCGCAAGACGTTCTCGCGGGGCTTCCGGAACGTCTGCCGCCCTTATACGGGGCCGCCGCTCGCGTACTTCGTCGCGGGCTGCACGATGCCCGACGGAAGCCACTGGGCACTCCAGGCGTGGCAGCGGGGGCTCCCGAACCTGGGCATCGACCCGTGGAAGCCGCTCCAGGCGAGCAACGAGCTTCGACTCAGCCACTGGAGCACCGACCTTCCGAAGCTCGAGTTGTGGGTCAACTGGGCGTACAGCAAGCGCTTCGACCATGTCTTCGGCCGCTACACGTACCTCGGCCAGCCGGTCTACGGCTTCCGCTCGAGCGCAAAGGGCGCCCCGGCGGACGGGTTCGGCCGCAACGTCTACCTCGACACGCTCGACTCCGCATACGGGCCGGGCTGGAAGCGTGAGAACAGCTTTCTCGCGCACAAGGGGACGGGGGTCTTCTGCTACGGGCTCTATCCCCATGACCCGTATCCCGGCTACCCGGCCACCGGTCGCCGCCCCGCGGG